>JBFXKH010000001.1:0-106922 GCA_050173995.1 Lysobacterales bacterium
CGCCATCGACAACGCGTAACGCCTGTTGCTGGCGCGAAACCTCGTTCATGCGCGAGTTGCTGTCGCGCGCCATCCTGCCGACCTTGTCGTTGCGACAATCACTCATACGCTGGCCAGCGATTCGACATCAACTCGCCGAACCACCACGAAAACGCCAGCGCCAAACCGATCGCTTGATCGAGATATTAGGTTAGCGCTTATGGGCGTTCGCCGGGACGACGGCCCTTGCTGTTCTCTGTCTTCAGCCCGCTGTTCTCCGGTAGCTGGTCTCATCCGGGATGCCGGCGGCGGCGAAGCCCTGGGCGCGCAGAGCGCCGGTTACTCGGCATCCATCCCCGGTCTTCTGTGCTCCGTTGTCTGACCGTTACACTGTCGCCATGACTTCAAACGAACTGCATTTGCTGGACCGGGTGGTCATCGGCCTGGTCGAAACATCGCTGCCGGAAAATATCGGGGCGGCTGCCCGGGCAATGAAGGTCATGGGCCTGTCGCGGCTGGTTCTGGTCGCGCCACGATTGTTTCCCGACACGCGCGCCAACGCCCTGGCCGCGGGCGCCGATCAGGTGCTGGACCAGGCCATAGTGGCTGCCGCATTGGGTGAAGCCCTGCCCGATTGCCAGTTCATGCTCGGCTGCACGGCACGCCTGCGCGGCGTCGAATTGCCGGCGTTCACGCCGCGGGAAGCAGCGCAGCGGCTGCTCTCCGAAGCACAGACCGGAACCGTGGCGGTCTGGTTCGGCTCCGAACGGGTCGGACTTTCCAACGCCGATCTGGGGCGTTGCCACGGCGCCATCCAGATTGCCAGCGATCCTGAATTTTCCTCGCTGAATCTGGCGCAGGCGGTGCAGATCATCGCCTATGAGTTGCGGCTGGCCGCATTGGCCGGGGCCGAGGCCGGGGCCGAACCGGTGCAGGTGCAGGCTCCCAGGCCGCTGGATCGGCCTGCCAACCTGGCCGAAATGGAACGTTATTTTGCACATCTACAAGCCGCCCTCGGCACAATTGATTTCCTCAAAGGGCGATCTTCCAGGGTCATTATGCTGCGACTCAGACGTATGTATCTGCGAGCCCAACCCAGTCTGCGTGAACTCAACATTCTGCATGGCATTCTGAGCGAGGCCGAACGTCAATCCCGAATCGCGACGAGGCTGTCCGCAGCCGATCCGGGGAACTGAGAGATCGAGAGGCGAACCAACACCGTGTCAATTCACCGCAGTCGGATCAAGTGGACAGTTGCTGGGCTCGTGGGACGTTCCCACGGCCGGAACGGTGGCGGGCGGGGCCAACGGAGAACCAGGCATTCGATGCTGTTGTGCCTGCTGCTGCTGTTGCTCGGTCCCGGGCTGGCGAACGCAAGCCTCGATCGACCCGACACGCTGGTTATCGGCAAGATCAGCGACAACCCGCGCGTCGATGTCGGCCACCTGCAACCCCTGCTCGATTATGTGGTGCCGCGAATGGACAAGGAAGTCATCGTGCGCGGCGAGGTACTGCTGGCCCGCGATGTCGTACAAATGCGCAACTATCTGCGCCGCGGCCGCATCGATTGGGTGACCGAAACCGCTGCGATGGCCGCGATGCTGGGTGCCGATGCCGGGGCCAAACCGATCGTGCGCGCCATGCGCACCGACGAAGGTGCTTATCGCAGTGTGGTGTTCGTGCGCCGCGACAGCGGGATCGAATCTCTGGCGCAGCTACGCGGCAAAGTGCTGGGACTGCAATCGCGCTGGTCGACCAGCGCCTTCTATCTGCCGCTGTTGATGCTCAAGGCCGAAGGGCTGCCGGTAATCGAGATCGCCACGCCGGATGAGTTGCCGCCCGCCGACCAGGTCGGATTCACTCTGGCCCGAACCGAATCCAATATCGCCAACTGGGTGGAAAAGGGCCTGGTCGATGCCGGCGCGTTCAGCAACGGTAACTGGGACAATCCGCGCATCATGCCGGAGGCGTTTCGGGCACACATGCGCCTGCTGGCCGAGAGCGAATCGGTGCCGCGGGCGGTGGAGATGGTGCGCGCCGATCTCGACTCGCGTCTACGTCAATCCTTGACCGCAGTCCTGCTCGGTGCCGGCGACGATGCCGCGGCCGACCAGGCATTGCGGGCCTACTTCGGTACCACCCGATTTGTGTCGATCGATGCAGACAGCTCGGCGGCCCTGATGCGTCTCGGTGCGAAGGTGCTGGAACTGCGGCGGGATGTCGAATGAAAGCGGATCGCATGCGGCTAGGTTTCAGGCTGGTGACTGGCGCCGCGCTGCTGGCGGTGCTGGGCTTGACTGCATTACTGCGCTTCCAGGATCGCCGCGAGCACAATGCGACCGTCGATCAGATGCAGCAGCAGGCGCGTCAGCTTGCATTGAACAATGTGCAGACACGTCTGGAGTTGACCGCCGCCATGCTGGCGGATGCCTTGGTCAATCCGGTGTACTTTTTCGATTTGCAGAATATCGAACAGGTGTTGAGCGGTGCGCTCAGACAGCCGGATATTGCCTACGCCGTGGTAGTCGACCGCCACGGCCGGGTGCTGCACGATGGTCGCGATCAGGCGACGACCGTTGCTGAGTGGCCGGAACAGGCGTTCGCTGCTGTTGCCGCCGGCAGCGATGCCCCCTTGACCCAGGTGTCCGGTGACTGGATGGAGGCGACTCATCCGCTGTTGCTCGGCCAGGAACGCATCGGGCTGTTGCGGCTCGGGCTCGACCTCAGCGTCGCCCATCCGGTCCAGCCGATGCTGGCACCGGCGATGGCATTTACGCGCCAGGACGGGATGTTGCTGCTTGGGCTCGCCGTGGCACTGCTGATGCTGGCCTGGTGGGCCGAGCGGCGCTTGCTCGCGCCGGTGCTGAGCTGGCGCGACCGGGCCCGAGCCCTGCTCAGTCGGGACCGCTCGGCGACGGATGACGCTGCCGGTCAGGAGCCGGTCGGCGCGGCGTTGCGTTTTGCCGAGCACGCATTGACCCTGGCCGAAGCCGAGTGCCAGCGGCAGATATTCCGCGATGGTCTGACCGGTCTGCCGAACCGACTGGCGCTGCGGCAATTGTTGAACGAACGCCTTCGTCCTGGCCGGCAGCGTCCCCGCGAGCTTGCGCTGCTGTTCATCGATCTCGATGAGTTCAAGCGTATCAACGACACCCTCGGGCACGACGCGGGAGACGAAATCCTGGTTGAGACCGGCAAGCGCTTCGGCGCAGTGCTTCGCGCCCAGGATGCGTCCAGCGAGTGCTTCATGGCACGCTTGGGCGGCGACGAGTTCATTATCCTGCTGACCTGCCCATCTGCCCGGCAGTTGGCCGGTCGGATCGCGGAAAAATTGTTGGCGGTGGTGCGACTGCCGTTTCGGGTTTCCGAGCAAAACCTGTATCTGAGCACCAGCATCGGCATCACCTCGTATCCCGAGGACGCCGACAACGCCGGCCAACTACTGAAAAATGGCGATATCGCCCTGTATCTGGCCAAGGTGCACGGACGCAACTGCTACCGCTACTTCACCCCGTATCTGACCGAGCTCGCCGATGACCGGCTGGCCCTGGAACAGGATCTGCGCGAGGCCCTGGTCAACGACGAGCTAGAGGTTTTCTATCAACCGATCGTGCACCTCGACAGCGGCATCATTTGTGGTGCCGAGGCCTTGCTGCGCTGGAACCACCGCAGCCGCGGACAGGTTTCGCCGAGCATCTTCATCGCCATCGCCGAAGATGTCGGCCTGATCGACGTGATTGGTCATCTGGCCCTGCGCGACGCGCTGCGTGAAGCCAGTAGCTGGCCACTGGTAGACGGTACCGCCCCGTTCATCGCGGTCAATCTTTCGGTTAAACAATTGCGCGACGTGCGCTTCCCGCAGAATGTCCAGAACCTGCTTGATGAAACCGGGCTGGCGCCGTCGCGTCTGCACCTGGAAATCACCGAGAGTGCCCTGCTCGATGACCAGCCTCTGGCGTTCGCTGCACTGGAAACCCTGAATCGGCTCGGCACGCGCCTATGGCTGGACGACTTCGGTACCGGATTTTCCGGCCTGAGCCACCTGCGCCGGGTCGCCGTCGCGGGCGTCAAAATCGACCGCAGCTTCACCGCCGACCTGTTGTCCGACCGGCACGATATGGCGCTGACCAGCGCGATCGTGGCGATGGCTCGTTCGCTCGGCATCGCCGCCGTCGCCGAGGGCGTGGAAACGGTGGCGCAGATCGACAGTCTGCGTTCATTGGACTGTGAATTCGGTCAGGGCTATTGGTTTGGACAGCCGATGCCAGCAGCCGATTTTCGCGCCCTGCTGGACAGCCAGCGCGCGCCGCGATCGGCGCCGGCCATGCCGCGCGACCTGGCCGGTTGATCGCCCCACCGCAGCGGACAGTAAAGACCAGCGTGGAAAGCAGGGTGGAGCCAGAAGTAGGGTGGAGCCGAAAGTAGGGTGGATAAGCGCAGCGCATCCACCATCTCACAGCCCACCACCGCGCATCGACTCGGGCGCGAATTCCCCCTATCCGTCATTCACTATCCATCCCGCCATCGCCACCGGCTCGGCGGTACGCCAAGGCTTGAGCTCGCCGTGTTGAGGGTTCGGGCGGGTTTGCGTCTGGGTGGAAGTCATGCACGGTGGATGCGCTGCGCTTATCCACCCTACGCTCAGGATGGCAGATGCGCTCATCAACCCGCCGTCGCCGCCGTCAAACGCCGTGCCACCAGCTCATTCCGGCGCCGAGAAAGTGCTGGCCGATGATCAGGAAACCGACCACGATCAGCAGACTGATGCTCCAAAGCACCGCCAGCCAGCGGCCATCATGTTCGAGCAAAGCCATTCCGTAGCCGGCCAGCACCAGAGCGATCGGCACGTTGGTGAACGGGATCGGCAAGGCCAGCGCAAGTCCGGTCAGGAACAGCCAGACGCCGGTGATGCGTCTGCCGATCGGGTTCAGAAACCAGTGCCAGTTCGGTTGGCACAGGCGTTCCAGGCGCAGCAGCCACGGGTCGAGCCGGGCGACGAAACGTGCGGTGCCGGCGGTCGGGATCTCGATCCGACGCATGAATCGTGGCAGCCAGGGGTGCTCGAAACCGAGCATCATCTGCACGCTGAGCAGGCACAGCATGCCGCCGAATACCGGCCCGGAAATACCGATCGGCAGGGGCACCAGACAGGGCAGGCTAATCAGGATCAGCAGTGCCCCAAAGCCGCGATCCTGGATCGCGTCGACCAGTTCCCCAAAGGCGATGTTCGCTTCGGCCCGCCGCAGCAGCAGATCGGCAAGCAAGGTGGAAATCCGCGCCGGGCGTTGTGCCTTGCTGCTCATCGTCGGCGAGTCGCCAATGGCAGCCCAATTCGGCCGATCATGGGTTCTCGTTCTCGCTGTGCAACCGGCTAACCAGCAGCTTGTCGATGCGCGCGCCGTCGAGATCGACCACTTCGAAACGGTATCCGGAATGCTCGAACCAGTCGCCGGTAGTGGGAATGCGATCGAAACGCGCCATCACCATGCCGGCCAGGGTGCGGTAGCCTTGCTCCTGCTCGTCAGGCAGCGTGCCGAGCGAGAGCAATTCGCGTAGATCGTCGACACCCAGGCTACCGTCGATCAACCAACTGCCGTCGGCGCGAACGGCGACCTTGGCCTCACCGCCATCCATGGTGCTGGCCATCGGGCCGAACACCGCGTTCATCACATTGTTCAGCGTAACCATGCCCTGGATATCGCCATATTCATCGACCACAAAGGCGATTTGCGCCTCGGCATCGCGAAACTCTTCCAGCAGCAGTAACACCCGCGCCGATTCCGGTACGAACAGCGGCGGCACAATGTGCTGGAACAGGTCGGGCGTGCCGCCCTCCACGAACGCCGCCAGCAGTGACTTGATCTCGACCACGCCGAGCACTTCCCGCTCGTCGCCGCGATACACTGGATAGCGCGAAAACGGGGCGTCGCGCAGCACCGTCAGGTTGGCGTCGAGGCTGGCTGCGGCGTTTAGCCAGACCATGCGCGGGCGCGGGGTCATCAGGCTGTCTACGCTTCGGTCGCCGAGATTGAGCACCCGATTGACCATGTTGCGCTCGTCGGCGTCGATCACGCCTTGCTCGTGGCTCTCGGCAACCAACATCTTGATTTCTTCTTCGGTCACCTCGTTGTCGTCGCCGTGCCGGATCGGGATCAACTTGAACAGCAGGTCGGTGAGCCATGCCAGCAGCAACACCGCGGGCTTGGCAGCGCTGGCCAGCAGCCGCATCGGGATTGCAACCGCAGCGGCGATCCTTTCCGGCTGCACGATCGCCAGACGCTTGGGTACCAGCTCTCCCAACACCACCGAGAACAGCAGAATGATGCCGACACTGAATCCGATACTGATGGGCGCCGCGTAGTCCGCCAATAGGTCGATGCTGGCGAGCCGGGGCAGTAGGGCTGCCGACAGCGGGTCGCCGCCGAAATAGCCGGTGAGGATCCCGATCAGCGTGATCCATACCTGGACCGAGGACAGGAAGCGGTCCGGAGATTCGGCCAGCTCCAAGGCGGCCTGGGCGCGGCGACTGCCCTTGGCATCCTGGCGCAGCCGGGTCTTGCGCGCGGTCATCACCGCCATTTCGGACAGAGCAAAGAAGCCGTTGAGCAGGATCAGCGCAAGAACAACGAGAATTTCGATGGGCATGGGAGCGGTTTCGCGGATGGTCTGCACGCTCGGGCCGAAGCCGGTTCCCCGGCCGGAAACCCCGGCGCAGCGGGCATGGTCAAGACTAGCACGGGTCAAGTGACGAGCAGGCCAGGGCGACAGGGGTGAGGGGGAATGGGGAATGGGGAACGGGGAACGGGGAACGGGGAACGGCGAACGGGGAGGATTGTGGGAGCGACGGGCACGTCGCGACGGTCGCTTCGAAGCCCCAGTCGCGACGTGCCCGTCGCTCCCACAGTTCCCGCCTCCCGCCTCCCATTCCCCGTTCCCCGCCTCCCGCCTGACATCTCCATGTAATAATCTGGCTGTAACCTTACTGTCAAATTTCCTCAACGATTTGGAGTCGATCCATGTTTTCCCTGCAGACCATTTTTGGCAAGGGCGACCGCTTTTACGGTCTTCTGGAACAAAGCGCGGAGGCCGCGCACAACGCGGCTAAGGCGCTGTCGGCATTGCTCGGCTTGCGCGGCAAGAGTGCTGCGCTGGACGATTTCCGGCTGGCCCGCCAGCAAGAGAAGGCGCTCGCCGACCAGATCAGCCATGAGCTGGTCAATACCTTTGTGACCGTGCTCGAACGCGAGGATATCGAAGCGCTGAGTTCGGCGCTGTACAAGATTCCCAAGGTGGTCGAGAAGTTCGCCGAACGCTACAACCTGACCCAGACGCATCTGGTCGGAATCGATTTCGGATCGCGCGCGGCGATGCTGGAAAAGGCCACCGAGGTCATCGTCACCATGACCAAGCAACTGCGCCGTGGCATCCGTATCGAGGAAATGAAGGCGCTCAACGACAAGCTGCAGCAGATCGAAAGCGAAGCCGATCGGCTGATTCTGGATCTGTACCGCGATCTATTCACCGGCGAAAAAAATCCAGTGGAACTGATCCTGCGCAAGGATCTGTTCGAGATTCTGGAGAAGGCGATCGACCGCTGCCGCGACGCCGGCAACGTGATCTACCGCATCGTTTTGAAGAATTCCTGAAGGGTCCGGCAACCATGGCCCTGACGGTTGTGTTGCTGGTGGTGCTGGTCGCGCTGGTGTTCGAATACATCAACGGCTTCCACGACACCGCCAATTCGATTGCCACCGTGGTGGCGACCAAGGTGCTGACTCCGAGTCAGGCGGTGTTGATGGCGGCCAGCCTGAATCTGGTCGGCGCCCTGGCCGGCACCGCGGTCGCCAAGACCATCGCCTCCGGTCTGATCGACACCGGTATTGCCGAATTGACCTCGGGCATCCTGATCTGCGCTCTGCTCGGTGGCATCGTCTGGAATCTGTTGACCTGGTGGTTGGGCCTGCCTTCGTCCTCCAGTCACGCCCTGGTTGGCGGGCTGGTCGGCGCCGCGGTCGCTTCGGCCGATCGCTGGGATGCGGTGATCTGGTCGATTCCGGCGGATCCCTGGTACACCGGCAAGGGCGTATTGTGGAAGGTGGTGGTGCCAATGTTCTCGTCGCCGGTGGCCGGCTTTGTGCTCGGTCTGACGGCGATGGGTGTGCTGCTGTTTGTGATCTCCTCGATGAATCGCGGTTCCGGGCTGATCGCTCGCGTTTCCCGTCCGCGCTGGGTAAACGCTTTTTTCGGCAAGGCGCAAATCCTGTCTTCGGGCTGGATGAGCTTCGCCCACGGCATGAATGATGCACAGAAGACCATGGGCATCATCGCCCTGGCGCTGTTCGGCGCGACCGCCGCAGGTACCATGGACGGGCTTCCGGCCTGGGCACACTTTCTGCGCGTCGAAGACACCGGTTCTGGCGTGGATATCCCGCTTTGGGTCAAGGTCCTGTGTGCTGTCGTGATGGCGCTCGGCACTGCTGCCGGTGGCTGGCGCATCATCAAGACATTGGGCCACAAACTGGTCAAGTTGCACCCAATCCACGGCTTCGCAGCCGAGACCGGCGCCGCCTCGGTGATCTCACTGGCGTCGAGTCTGGGCATACCAGTGTCGACCACGCACATCATCTCGTCGTCGATTATGGGCGTGGGTTCGGCCAAGCGCTGGAACGCGATCCGTTGGACCGTGGTCGAGCGGATGCTCTGGGCCTGGGTGCTGACCATCCCCGCGTCCGCGGCGGTGTCCTATGCCTTGGTCGAACTCGGCCAACGCTTTGGTTGGATGGGGTAGGGTGCTCGGATGGGCGGGGAGCGGGGAACGGGGAACGGGGAAGGGGCGAGCAGCCCAACCCAACTCGCTGCTTCGATGTAGCGCTGACCGGCTCGCCATCAAACACCGCTGCGCTCGGCTCAACCTAACCTTTTTTGCCCTTGCTGGTGTGCGGATGCGCTCAGACCAGATCGGCGCCCTGACCGCCGAGCAGGCTCTCCAGACGGTCGGCCAGGTCGCCGATTTCGGCGATCACCGCGTCCAGCGCCTGCTTGCTCAAACCCTGGTAGGGACGGTTCTCGCACAGGTGCAGGAAGGCCGCGCCATCGACGTCGTTGACCGCCAGATAGCCGACCCGCTGCGCCCAGTTGAAACGCAGTGCGCGGACAGCGGCGTCCGGATCGAGCGCCGCGATCAGTGAAGAGATGCGCAAGTAGTGGCGATCGTCCTCACCATCCAGTTCGGCCAGATAAATGCCCTGGCGACGTCCGCCGGGCAGGGCCAGGTCGAAGCTGATCAGGTAGGGTTCGTTGGCGGTGAGGGTATGGGCGGCGGCGATATACGCGCGCACGTCTTCGAAACTGTGCATGGTCGGGGATCCGCAGGCTGGGCCCGCTATGCTAGCTCGCCATGCCTGCTTTGTCCGATAGCGCCAAACGTATTCTGTCTGTGGTGGCCGCGATTCCGCGCGGACAGGTGCTGGGCTATGGCGAAGTCGCCGCCGCTGCCGGGTTGCCGGGGCGGGCGCGTCTGGTCGCCTGGGCACTAAGGCAAGCGCCGGCCGAGGCCGGCCTGCCCTGGCATCGGGTGCTGCGGTCGGACCGTTCGATCGCTTTTCCGGCGGATTCCGATGGCTATCGCGAACAAGCTGCGCGGCTTGCGGCCGAAGGTGTGACCCTGGTCAAAGGCCGCGTGGTCGGGGTGGCACGGGGCAGGGATCAGACCACGTCGGCCGATCTCGATCGGGTGCTGTGGGGGCCGGTCGATTGAGTTGCCGGACAGTGGGGCCGGGAGCCCCGGCGCGCGCCCATGCGCTGTGCGTTAGCGGCGGAATGCGACCGCGCTCAGCTGCGCGCCAGGTTGAGAAAATCTGCGCTGACCACCAGGCGCGCGGCTTCCAGGCGCAGTCTTGAGGCCGGCAGTAGCTCGTGCAATTGCGTGCGTTCCTGACGACAACGTTCGATTTCTTCGGGGCGCACCGTCGGGTTGACCCGGGCCAGGGCTTCCAAGCGGTCCACTTCTTCCGTCAGGGCGATTTCGGCCTGGGCCGAGGCGTGTTCGATTTCGCGTCGGGCCTTGCGTCCGGCCTCGGCACTGGCCGCTTTGACCATGGCCGGCACCAGTTGCGTGAGTACCCGACGGAATTTGCCGAGGTCGATTTCCTGCTCGCTGGCGCGGCGCAGGGCCTCGTCCGATCGGCGGAATTCCGGACGCTCGGTCAGTCGGCTGTCGACCACAACGCTGAGCGGCAGCGGTGGCAGGAAGCGATCGACATGCAGCTCCGCAGGCGCCACACATTCGAGTAGAAATACGGCCTCCAGCAGCGCACTGCGTGCCGGCAGGGCCGGGTCGACCAGAAACGCGGCATTGCCGGTCTCGGCCGACAGCAGCAGATCGAGCGCGCCCTGCACGACTGGATGGTCCGGGCGCAGAAACAACAGATCCTCGCGGGCCAATGCGCGGGAACGATCGCAGGTGGCCTGGCGCGCGCCGTTCTCGAATCCGGGTAAAGCCGCGGTGTTGAGATATTCCGGGTCGAGCAGCCAGTCGGTTTCGTTCAGTTCTTCGGCGGTGATGCCGAACTGCTCGAATAGTTTGAAAATGAAGGCATCGCTGGCCGGATCGTTGTCGCAATCGACCAGGGCTGCCCGCAACCGGTCGTTGCCAACGGCCCGTTCGGAGGCCAGTTCGAGCAGGCGGTCGCGCCCGTTGTGGATGAGGGTCGCGAGCTCGGCGTGGGCGCTGCGGGTGTTTTCGATCAGTCTTTCCAGACGCTGCTCGGCGCCGTCCTGGCCGAGCGCTACTGCGCGCGCCAGTTCGACCAGTTCGGCGCCGAAGCGGCGCAGCAATTCGCGGCCGTCCTGCGGGGAACTGCGAAAGGCATCCAGGCCCTGGTCGTACCAGCGCATCAGCGCCTGCTGGGCGGTGCCCTCGAAGCCAGCGAAATGAATGAGTACGTCGTCGCGCTGGCCGATCCGGTCGAGTCGGCCGATGCGCTGCTCGAGCTGGTCCGGATCGAGCGGCAGATCCCAGAGCACCAGATGATGGGCGAACTGGAAGTTGCGGCCCTCTGAGCCGATTTCAGCGCAGAGCAGCAATCGCGCACCATCGGTCTGGGCGAAGAACGCGGCATTGCGGTCGCGCTGCACGATGCTCATGCCCTCGTGGAAGCGCGCCACGCCGATGCCGGACTGCGCACGCAGCGCTTCCTCCAGCGCCAGAACCTTGGCCTGGGTGCGGCAGATCAGCAAAAATTTCTCGCCCGGATAGCGGGCGAGCAGACCGAGCAGCCAGCCCAGGCGCGGATCTTGGGCGTAGTTGAGCGGCAGGGCGTGCGGGCTGGCGTCGGTGTCGCTCAGGAATTCGGCGAGCAGATGGCCGCGCCATTCCTCGACATCCGTTTCCGGCAAAGGCCAGCAGTCGAGCTCAGGCTTGCGTTCGGGGAATCCGCCGACCACGGCACGGCGGTTGCGGAACATCACCCGGCCGGTGCCGTGGCGATCGATCAGGGCGTTCAGCAGCGCCTCGCGCTGGCCTTCGGCGAGTAGCGCGTCGGCTTCCTCGGCGAGGATTTCACGCAACTGCCGGTGCGCTTCGACCGATAGCGGCTGGCCGTCGATGATCGTGGTGGCCAGGGCCGACAGCGCCGCGAAGCCGGCGCTGTCCTGCTGAAAGGCGGCGAGGTCGTGGAAGCGGGCCGGGTCGAGCAGGCGCAATCGTGCGAAGTGGCCGCTGCGGCCGAGCTGCTCCGGCGTCGCGGTCAACAGCACCACGCCCGGGGTGCGCTTGGCCAGTGCCTCGACCAACACGTATTCCGGGCTCTCCGCCTCTGGCGACCAGGACAGATGGTGCGCCTCGTCGACCACCATCAGGTCCCACCCGGCGCGCACCAGCAGGCGCGCGCGTTCTGGATCGTGGACCAGGAAGGCCGAGTCGGTGATCACCAGTTGTTCGTCCTGGAACGGATTGCGGCCGTCCTCGGCGCAGGCGATGGCGTCGCAGCGTTCGGCGTCGAAGATCGCAAAATTCAGATTGAAACGCCGGAACAGTTCCACAAACCATTGATACACCAACGGCTCCGGCACCAGCACCAGTACCCGCGAGGCGCGGCCAGTGGCCAGCTGCCGGGCGATGATCAGGCCGGCTTCGATGGTCTTGCCCAGGCCGACTTCGTCGGCCAGCAGAATCCGTGCCGGCCGACGTTCGGCGGCCACTGCAGCAACCCGCAACTGGTGCGGCACCAGATCGACCCGTGCGCTCATGACACCGTAGGCCGGGCTGCGGCGGGCCTCGGCGCGACGTTGCAGCGCCTGCAGGCGCAATTCGAACTGGTCATTGCGATCGACCCGGCCCTGGGCCAGTCGGTCTTCGGCTTTGGAAATATTCTGCAGGTCGTCGAGCTCGGACTCGCACAGTTCGCCACCGGCATGGCGGTAGTAGTAAAGGCCGGCACGCGCCTCCGCTTCGCTGACCACAAATTGCCGGCCATGCGCGGCGATCTGGTCGCCGGCACGAAACTGCAGGCGGGTCAGCGGCGCCGAGGCCATGGCGTATTGGCGCAGGGTGCCAGTGCGGGCATAAAGAACCTGCAACATGCGCCCCTCGATTCGTAACACCGTGCCCAGGCCCAGTTCGGGTTCGGCGGCGGAGATATAACGTTGTCCGGGAACAAAAGCGTGCATTTCGAATTCGACCGACTCGGGCCGCCAATTATGACTGCTTGGAGCGCGAGGCGGGAGGTGGAATGCGGGATGCTGGAGTCGGGAATCGGGAGACGGCGTTCGCTAAAGCCGGCGTCGTCCCGGCGAAAGCCGGGACCCAGTGCCTCTGACTTTCCCGCCCGCAACCAGCACTGGGCCCCGGCGTTCGCCGGGGCGACGGCTCAATTGTCTGTTGTTCCCCGTTCCCCGTTCCCCTAACCTCAAGCGCCGAGAAAATCCAGATGATGGTGGCCGATCGATCCGAAACGGCTGACGTTGGGGAAGATCAGATCGCGGTCGCTGTCGGACAGTCCATACCAACGCGCCAGCGACCAGGCGTACTGGTCGACCGAGGTGGTCGGGATGATCTGTCCATAGGCCGCGTCGTCGGGGTTATTGACTGTGGTCAGGCTAGGGAAGCGGCCGTAGTAGCGGCCGCCGGATACATCGCCACCGACGACGAAATGGTGTCCGCCCCAGCCGTGGTCGGTGCCATCGCCGTTGTTGGTCAGGGTCCGGCCAAACTCCGATCCGGTAAAGCTCACTACCTGGCCGGCGACACCCATGTCCAGGGTGGCCTGATGGAAGGCCGCCAGTCCCTTGGACAGCGAGGCGAGCAGGTCGGCATGGTTCAATAACTGGCTGTCATGGGTGTCGAAGCCGCCCAGGCTGACGTAGAACACCTGGCGCTGCATGCTGAGGTTGCTGCGCACATTGATCAAGCGCGCGACCATGCGCAACTGTCGGCCCAGGTAATCGCCGCCGTTGGCATCGGCGTAGGCGAAGCGCGATTCGACGGTGGCGTTGAACGGCAGGGCCAGCGCCGCACTGACCTGTTCGAAATTGCCGACCGTGCGCCGGAATTTGCCGCTGTAGGCACGTTCCAGCGGATGCGCCAGCGGGCCGTTGAGCAGCGCATTGATCGCCGCCCGGCGCTGCTGGTGTTCGGTCCAGCCGGGGATGTCCTGGACCATGTCGATGCCATCGACCCCGTCTGGACTGACGAAGTAAGGCACCACATCTTCACCGGCTTCAAACACGTTTTCGCCGCTCAGCGAGATGTTCATCGACAGGTTGGGATTCTGCCCGACCGCAGTGGTCAGGTCGGCCAGGCGTCCACCCCAGCCGACCCGGCCATCGGCGTCTGCACTGGGCGTCTGCCAGAAGGTGCCCTGGTCGGAATGCGAGAACAACTGCGCCGGCGCCGGCACGCTGCCGTTCTGGAACTCGGCCTTGGTGATCGGAAACAGCAACGGCCCGACATTGGCCACTACCGCCACCGGACTGGACGCCTGATTGAACAGTGCGGCCAGTTCCGGCATGGCCGGGTGCAGGCCGTACAGGGCGCCATCCGAAGCCGCGTTCAGCGCATTCAGCGGCAGCAATTGACCCTGCGCCACTGCCAGAATGCCGCGGGTGGCGGCATAGGTGGCGTAATGCGGGTTGCTGCGCGGAATCAAGGTGTTGAATGCGTCATTGCCACCGTCCAGCGAAATCAGCACCAAGGCCCGGTAGTCCGGGCCGCCGAGGATGATCCGTGGCGAATGGGCGTTGGTCGCGGCATGGGCGAGATTCAATTTGCCGGCAAGCGCGGTGAAGGCGGCGCTGCTGACGGTGGCGTACAGGCTTTTCCGGATGAACTCACGGCGCTTCATGGCGGCTCACTTTTCGATAGCGAATTCGGGGGAGACCAGGATCAGGCTGAGCGCATCGGTGGCGCGCAGATAACCATTGCCTGCGCCGACCGGGATGCCGCTTAGATGGTTGCGCAGGGTGGTGCGCATGAACGGGCTCATGCTTCCGCCCATCAACAGCACATCCAGATGCTCCAGCAATTGATCGACATTGGACGACAGGGCTTTCTCGCGTTCGATATTGACCAGGGTGATATCCGGATCGAGGAACTGCGAGGTGTTGCCGGTGAACTGCCAGGTCACGAAACCATCGAGCATATTGGTGAACCGGGTCAGGTAGGTGTCGGTCTCGATCTGGAACTCCGGCGAAACCAGCCCAGCCTGGGCGACATCCACCCCCGGATTGGCATAGTCGGGCAGGAAGAAATTGAATACCGAGTTGGCGTGCAACGGTGCCTGTACGCTGGCATAGGGGTAGCGGACATACCAGTCGTTGAAGCGGCCGTTCGGATCCTGCGCGGACAACGCCCGCCACACCTGGGTCCAGCGCAACAGCGGTTCGCGCAGCTTGCCGTTGCTGCTGCCGGCGACTGGCCGCGCCCGCGCTTCGGGGTCGAGCAGGATGGCGCGCAGCACCGCGTTCAGATCGCCGCGGACATTGCTGCCGTTGTTGTTGAACTTGCTGGCGACACGCTGTACGAAGGCCGGGCTGGCGTTCGATGAAACCAACCGTTGGATCAGGCGTCGGCTGATGAACGGCCCGACATTGGGGTGGCCAAAAACGTTGTCGAGTGCTGCGCTCAGGTTGTCGCGCACGGTCTGCACGGTGGCGCCCGGACGGGCATCGGCGGCAAGCACGCCGGCCGGCAGGGCGACGCCGGGATAGACCAGCAACTGCTTGGCGTCCTCCAGTGCATGGAATTCGACGTTGGGTGCCATCGGCTGAAACCAGCCGGCGCCAGTCGCCCCGGGCCCGCAGTATTCGAAATTGTCGGATGGACAATCGAACCAGGCCCAGCCGGTGAACACATGGGCGAAGCCGCGGATGGTGTCCTGGTTGTAGGTGGCTATGCTCTGGATGCCGGGTGTGCCCGGGTCGGCGTCGGTCACCGTACCATCCGGATTGAGCCGGACCAGGCCAACCGAGAACAATTGCATGATCTCGCGCGCGTAATTCTCGTCCGGTCGCACGTTGTTGGCCGGATCGGGCTTCTGGTTGCGGAACATCGACAGGTAGTGGCCCATCACCGGATCCAGGGTGACCTTTTCCAATAGCGAGCGATAGTTGCCGAAGGCGTTGTTGCCGAGCAGGTCGTAGTAATGCGCCAGCGCGAACGGCTCGCCGCTGATCGCGCCGCTCTGGTCGGAAGTCACCAGAATCTCGCTGAGCGCCAGTGCTACCCGCTGGCGCAGTTGGTCGGGCGCGCCCATCGCACGCTGCACGAAAGCCTCGTAGCGGGTGGCGTGCTGCACGTCCTCGGGGATCGCCGCGATCTGGTCGAGATAAGCCTGGTGGCCGCTGAACGGCAGGGCGAATTGTTCGTTCAGCCAGGCGTTGTAGCCGATCTGACGTAGCCGGGTGATTTCGGCGCGGGTCGGGCCGAAGGTGGCCTGGGTCAGGAACCGTGCGGCTTCGTACTCGTTGTACGGGCCTTCGGCCGATTCGTCAAAACTGGCGGTGAACAGAAGATCGCCGGCGCCGGCCAGGCCGGTAAACAGCAAGCCGGCCAGCGTGGCCAGGCAGCGGCCAGGGTTGCCACGCAGAGCGCGATGGAACATATCGATACACCCAAGGGTTTCGGTGGCGGCGAGTGTGCAAGCTTCGCGATGCCAGGAAAGTGATCTGGCCCACGAAACGGCGTTCGGCGTGATCGGTTGACCGGTACGCGCGTTTATACTCGGCCGACCGAGCCCGCAGTGGAGTCTCTCCGGTGACAACGATTACCAACGCTTTGATCGCCCTGGTCGCGCTCCTGCACGTTTATTTCCTGGTGCTGGAGATGTTTCTGTGGGACCGGCCGATCGGTCTTAAGGTGTTCCGACAGACCGAGGCCGCGGCCCGCGCCAGCAAGGTGCTGGCGGCCAATCAGGGGTTGTACAACGGCTTTCTCGCCGCTGGCCTGGTCTGGGGTCTGCTGCAGGGCAGCGCCGGCCTGCCGGTCAAGGTGTTCTTTCTGACTTGCGTGCTGATCGCCGGCGTGTTCGGCGCCGCCACGGTCAGCCGGCGCATCCTGTGGGTGCAGGCGGCACCGGCGGCAGTGGCGCTGGCGCTGCTGCTGTTCGTGTAATGCCGGAAACTCGCGTAGCCCGGATTCTGCGCTGCTTCCGGGCTACGGGTTGCGGCGGGTTGCGGCCGTTTTCGGCGTTGTGGTTGGTTGCTAAGCTACGGTGATGGGTCCGCTGCGCTTGACCCATCCTACGATTGCGGCGCTGCATCCGGGCTACTTCCGCTCGCTACCAGCCTGGCGCGATGGTGATGCCGTGGTGTTTGCGGCCGAGTTCGATTTCCAGGTACAGGCTCGGACGCAGCGGCGGCAGCAGTGTCTCCACACGGCGCGCCAGGCGGCCGGCGGTGCTGCTCATGGCGAGCGGGGCATGCTCTTCGACGTAGTCGCAGCGCCGGAGTTGGAAATCCGGCGACAGCAGACGGAAATAGTCCTTGAGTTCGCGCGCCGAATATTCCTTCCAATGGTGGCTGTGGCTGTGCAGGCCGAGCAGGGCGCGCACGTCGAGGCCGCCGCCACCTCCGCGCAGGAAGCGCCCGAGCCCCCAGGCACGTCCGCGCAGCGCGTAGTAATTCGGAGTGGTGATCACGATCCGGCCGCCCGGCTTCAGCACCCGATGGATGGCGCGCCACAGTGCCACCGGGTTGAAGGCGATGTGTTCGATCAGTTCGGTACACAGGACCAGATCGACGCTATCGGTCGGCAGCGCGGCGAGCGCGGCCGCGCGCTCGAGTTCGGGCTCGACAATCAATTCGATCGCCAACGCGCGGGCCAGCGACTGCACCTCGGCTGCGGTCAGGCTGGCCGGCAGGTCGAGCGCGATCACGCGCTGGCCGCCCAGCGCGTACAAAACCGACTGGTGCAGCCAGTGCGCGCCGATATCCAGCACCAGCGCCCCCGGCGGCAACGGCCGACTGACCTGGATGCGGCGGCACGTTTCGACGAAGCGCTGCCAATGGTGACGCAGATAGGCCAGGTCGCTGCCGCCGTGGTCTGCGAGCAGCGCTTCGATTTGGGCCAGGCTCGGGCTGGCAGGCGCGGTCACCGGCTACTCCGGTCGGTATAGCTCGGCGCCGCCGGCACGAAACTCGGCGGCTTTGTCGGCCAGGCCGCGTTGTAGCGCTTCTGCGGCATCGGCCACGCCCTGTTCGGCGGCGTATTCGCGCACGTCCTGGGTGATCTTCATCGAGCAGAAGCTGGGCCCGCACATCGAGCAGAAATGCGCCAGCTTGTGCGCGTCCTTGGGCAGGGTCTCGTCGTGGAATTCCTTGGCCTTTTCCGGGTCCAGGCCGAGATTGAACTGGTCGGCCCAGCGGAATTCAAAGCGCGCCTTGGACAGCGCGTTGTCGCGCAGTTGCGCGCCGGGGTGGCCCTTGGCCAGGTCGGCGGCGTGCGCGGCGATTTTGTAGGTGATGATGCCGTCGCGTACGTCCTGCTTGTTCGGCAGGCCCAGATGTTCCTTCGGGGTGACGTAACACAGCATCGCCGTGCCGTACCAGCCGATCATCGCCGCGCCGATCGCGCTGGTGATGTGGTCGTAGCCGGGGGCGATGTCGGTGGTCAGCGGCCCGAGCGTGTAAAACGGCGCCTCGCCGCATTCGGCGAGCTGCTTGTCCATGTTTTCCTTGATCAGTTGCATCGGCACGTGGCCGGGGCCTTCGATCATGGTCTGCACGTCGTGTTGCCAGGCGATTTTGGTCAGCTCGCCAAGGGTCTCCAGTTCGGCGAACTGGGCGGCGTCGTTGGCGTCGGCGATCGAACCGGGGCGCAGTCCATCGCCGAGCGAGAAGGCGACGTCGTAGGCCTTCATGATTTCGCAGATTTCCTCGAAATGCGTGTACAGGAAACTCTCCTGGTGATGCGCCAAGCACCACTTGGCCATGATCGAGCCGCCGCGGCTGACGATGCCGGTGACCCGGCGCGCGGTCAGCGGCACATAGGCCAGGCGCACGCCCGCGTGGATAGTGAAGTAGTCCACGCCCTGCTCGGCCTGTTCGATCAGGGTGTCGCGGAACATCTCCCAGCTCAGTTCTTCGGCGCGGCCGTTGACCTTTTCCAGCGCCTGGTAGATCGGCACGGTGCCGATCGGCACCGGCGAATTGCGGATGATCCACTCGCGGGTTTCGTGGATGTTCTTGCCGGTCGACAGATCCATCACCGTGTCGGCGCCCCAGCGGATCGCCCAGACCATCTTTTCGACTTCCTCGGCGATCGAGCTCGACAAGGCCGAATTGCCGATGTTGGCATTGATCTTGACCCGGAAATTGCGACCGATGATCATCGGTTCGGATTCCGGGTGGTTGATGTTGTTGGGAATGATGGCGCGGCCGCGGGCGACTTCGGCGCGCACGAATTCGGGGGTAATCAGCGCCGGCAGGCTGGCGCCGAAGGATTCGCCGGCGTGGTTGCGCACGCTGCCGCCCTGCGCGCGGGCGAGTTCCAGACCGGCGTTCTCGCGGATCGCGATGAACTCCATTTCCGGGGTGACGATGCCGCGTCGCGCATAGTGCATCTGGCTTAGGTTGGCGCCGGCCAGGGCGCGGCGCGGCGGCCGTCCGCCCGGAAAACGCAGCCCGGCCAGGCGTGGATCGCTGGCGCGCGACTGACCGTAGACCGAGCTCAGCGTGTTCAGTTCGCGGCTGTCGCCGCGTTCGGCGATCCACGCTGCGCGCAGCGCCGGCAGGCCGCGGGCCAGGTCGATGCGGGCGTCCGGATCGGTATAACTTCCAGAGGTATCGTAGACGCTGAAATCGGGATTTTTCTCCGCGCCGAACAGCAGTGGCGTGTCGGCCAGTTGCACCGAGCGCATCGGCACATTGAGATCGGCGCGCGATCCCTGGATGTAGATCTTGCGCGATCCGGGAATCGGCGCGGTCACGGCTTCCGACAGGGCTTCGGTGTCACGGATCAGGTCGTTCGGCTGGGCGTTCATTCGGTACTACCTCGTTCGCAGGCGGGAACGAAGCGGCGGCCGCGGCGCGCAGGAACGATCCTGCGGCAAGCTTCCCTACGCCGGGATCAACCGGATCAGGTTCCAAGGGTATCTCTCAGCCCGCATTATCCGGGCACCCCCGCTTCAGGCCGCCATTGAAGCACGGCGGCGGTCGCGAGGGTAGGGCGGGATTGCGGGCGGGAGTCGGGAGTTGGGAGTTGGGAGTTGGGAAGTGGGGAGTGGGAAGTGGGAAGTGGGAAGTGGGAAGTGGGAAGTGGGAAGTGGGAAGTGCCGTCGTCCCGGCGCAAGCCGGGACCCAGTTCCCGCCGCCGCGTTACGCCCCGGCACTGGGCCCCGGCTTCCGCCGGGGCGACGGCTCTTTCTGTCCTCTGTCTTCTGTCTTCAGCACTCAGTCTTCCGTCCTCCGTCCTCTGTCCTCTGAACCCGCCGCCGCGATACGCCCCGGCACTGGGCCCCGGCGTTCGCCGGGGCGACGGCACTTTCTGTCCTCTGTCCTCTGTCCTCCGTCCTCTGTCCTCTGAACCCGGCCCATGCCGTATGCTTCGACTGCCAAAGCAACCCCCGGAGCCCACCATGCGCGCCATCGATCAATTGCTCGGCGAATACGCCGAATCGCACCGGCATCCGACCAACAAGCGCATTCACTACGTGTGCGTGCCGCTGATCCTGTTTTCCACCCTGGGCCTGTTCTGGTGGGTGCATCCGCTGTTGGCCGCGGCCCTGGTGGTATTCAGCCTGGTCTGGTATCTGCGGCTGTCGCCGGCGCTCGCCATCGGCATGCTGGCGATCAGTGCGGCGATGCTGCTCGGGCTGTGGCGGCTGCCACCGGCACAACTGCTGTGGATCAGCGCCGGCGTGTGGATCGCGGCCTGGATCGTGCAATTCATCGGTCACCAGATCGAGGGCAAGAAGCCTTCGTTCTTCCGCGACGTGCTGTTCCTCTTGGTCGGGCCGGTGTGGATTCTGGCCGCGGTCTATCGCCGCTTCGGCCTGCGCTACTGACCGTGCGTATCGCCGTTCTTGGCGCCGGCAGTATCGGCGGTTTCATCGGCGCCCGGCTGATCCACGCCGGACAGCAGGTGGTCTTGATCGGGCGCGAGCGCCTGCGCGCCGAAGTCGCTGCGCACGGGCTCACGGTCAGCGATGCCGATGGCGAAGACTTCCGGCTGGCGCCGGAGCAGGTGCGGGTCAGCACCGCGGTCGCCGACCTGGCCGGCTGCGGCCTGATCCTGGTCACCGTGAAAAGCGCCGATACCGATGCGGCGGCGGCCGCGATCGCCGCGCATGCCGAGCCGCAGGCGATCGTGGTCAGCCTGCAAAACGGCCTGCACAATGCCGAACTGCTGCGCCGACGACTGCCCACGCAAACCGTCCTGGCCGGCATGGTGCCGTGGAATGTGGTCTGGACCGAGCGCGGGCGCTTCCATCGCGGCACCCGCGGCGAACTGATGGTCGAGCCGATCGCGCCGGCCGCGGGAATCGTCTGCGCGGCGCTCGGCGCGGCCGGGCTCGCGATCCGCGCGCCCGGCAACTTCCACGCGGCGCAATGGGGCAAGCTGCTGCTCAATCTGAACAACCCATTGAATGCGTTGAGTGGCCTGCCGCTGCGCCAGCAATTGTCGCAGCGCGCCTGGCGGCGGATCCTGGCCGTGTTGATGCGCGAAGCACTGGCAGTCATGCGCGCCGCCGGTATCCGCCCGGCGCGGGCGGCGGCGCTGCCGCCGACCTGGCTGCCGGCCCTGCTCGGCCTGCCCGATGCCATCTTCCTGCGCCTGGCGAGCTCGATGCTGAAACTCGATCCGAAGGCGCGCTCGTCGATGGCCGACGATCTGGATCGCGGCCGCCCGACCGAAATCGACTACATCAATGGCGAAGTGCTGCGCCTGGCCGCCGCGGCCGGCGTCGCCGCGCCGATCAATACCGCCCTGGTCGCCCTGGTCCACCAGGCCGAACGCCAGCCCCCGGCCAGCGTGCGCTACAGCGCCGCCGAATTAGCCAGGGCGATCGGCGCGGAATAGGCATTCCATCGCGTCGCGGTTTGCTGCGTTTGACCGACTGGGCGACCCGGCGGGTCGCCCCTACGACCGCGCGGGCGGCGCGGAGCGCCGCACTCCATAGGGTCGGTCGGTGCCTGCGGCGTCGCCCGAACTGCGGCGGCTCTGCGTCCTCGGTCGTTGGTGCTGTGAAGTGCATGTACCAGCGGCTATCGCTACCATGCGGCGGATTCGTCCTGTCGATGTCCGCCCGCCATGAAACGCTTTGACCCCGCCGGTCCCGCCCTGCCCGATGTCGCCAACGGCCAGCACGCTTCGGCGCAGCCGGCTTTGGCCTGGGTGGGCATGCGCGGGGTGGAATTGCCGATCGTGTTGGCTGATGCCGAGGGCGCCGCGCTCAGGGTGGCGGCCCGGCTCGATGCCCTGGTCGATCTGGGCGCGGGCGCCGACCGTGGCATCCATATGTCGCGGCTGTATCTGATGGCCGAACGCGAGCTGGCCGGCCAGGCGCTCAGCGTGGGCGGTCTGCGCCGGGTGCTGCGAGGCTTTCTCGAATCGCACACGGATTTGTCCAGCCGCGCCCGCCTGCGCCTGCGCTTCGATTATCTGCTGCGGCGGCCGGCCCTGGTCAGTGGCCATAGCGGTTGGCGCAGTTATCCGATCGAGTTGACCGCGACCTTGGCGCGCGGCCATTGCCAGATCGAGCTGGGTTTCGCGGTGCTCTATTCCAGCACCTGCCCGGCCTCGGCTGCGCTGTCCCGGGCGGCGATTGCCGAGCAGTTCGGCACGGATTTCGCGGACCAGCCGGCGCCGGCACCGGCCGCGGTACAAGCCTGGCTGGCCAGCCCCGCCGGCATGGTCGCGACCCCGCACGCGCAGCGCAGCCGGGTCGAGGTCCGGTTGCGCCTGCTGCCGAGCTTCGATCGCTTGCCGATCGTGGAATCGATCGACCGGGTCGAGGCCGCGCTCGGTACCGCTGTGCAGACCGCGGTCAAGCGCGAGGACGAACAGGCTTTTGCCCGTTTGAATGCCAGCAATCTGATGTTCTGCGAAGACGCCGCCCGGCGCGTACACCAGGCGCTGGACGAGGATCCGCAGGTCAGCGATTTCTGGTTGTGCGCCAGCCATTACGAGAGCCTGCATCCGCATGACGCGGTCGCCGTGGCCTGCAAGGGTGTGCCCGGCGGCTACGACGGGAATGGTTCGGCGGCTTGAACTACAGGCGGGCCGCGGCTAGCAACGCGGGCGATCGCATCGAAGGCAGCAGGTGGCGCTGCGCCCAGTCCAGCGCGCGCTCCAGTTCGGGACGGTAATGCGAGCGCAGTCGGGCGGCTTCCTGTTCTCGCTGGCCGGCATCGAAGGCGCGCTGTTCGGCCTTGGCGTGGCGTTGTCCGACTTGTCCGGCGTGGGCGCGCAAGGCATCCCGATCGACCGGCCAGTCGAACCAATCGGCGACCCGCAGCACGCTGTCCGGCCATTCGGCGAGCAGCGCGCGTTCCTGTAGCACCCGCAGCCGGGTGCGCTGTGCGCCGCCCAGCCAGGCGCCGATCAGCTCCTGCTGGGCGGCCCATTGCAGTGCCACCGTGGCCAGGAAATCGGGTGGGTCGAAGGCCGCCGGGCCGAGACGATCGACCAGGTTGCAAGCGGCCATGGCGCGCTCGACCAGGGCCGGCACTCGGGCCTGGGTTTCGGCGGTCTTTTTCAGGTTGCTGAGCAGGAAGTCGTCCAGGGTTGAGGTCAGCACCAGGCCACGCGCCTGCGGCAGCACGCCGAGCAGATCGGCACCGAGCGACAGCGCGGCATGGGTCGGTTTGACCAGCACCGCGCCGCTATCCGACCACGGCCGCGCCAGCAGGCGCGCGACCGTCGGCAGCAGGGCTTGGATGTCGCGGTCGGCAAAGCGCGCGTCGCCGAGCCGTCGCAACACCAGCGGTTCGCGCAACACCGTAGCCGAAGGCCCCAGATGCAGGGCGCGGGCGAGCAGGGTCGAGCAGCAGAACGAGGTATGAAACAGGAATCCGAACGGCGTGGCTTCGGCCATCGCGGCAGTGGAAAGCGCAGCCACCGGCATGGCCTGCGCCTGGTCCCAGGGCAGATCGAGGCGATTGTCCAGAAAGCTGGCTTCGGCGACCGTTTGATCGGTTAGCGGCAAAAAATGCACCAGCGCTGCAGAAACGTCCAGGTCGACGGGAAACCAATGCGCCTGAGCCAAAGCCTCGGCCGGACGGGGCGGGTGAAGGCTCATGGCGTGTTCAACCGGTCCGCCCGCGACGAAAGGGCGGCAGGGTTTGGCGACCCTTGTGGTGCGGAACCGGTTTGTTCATCATGCAATAACCCTTGTGAGTATGCGCTGTGCCGCATCCCTCGACGCGGTCGTGGCCGGTGAACGCGCTTGTAACAGTGCATGGCCGGAGATTGACAGCGGCCGTCGCGGGCGTAGGATACGGCACGGGGATCAATTTCGGTCTTTCAGGGAGACAACTATGTTGCAGCGAATCGTTATTTGGGGGGCGCTGACCGCGGGCCTCATCGGTGCCGGCACGGTGCGCGCCGATTACATTGCTTATACCCGGGTCGCCGGGCAGGAATATCCTTTGCCGGCGGATTTGACCCAGGTGCATACCTTGAACCTGGTCGATCTGCGCTGGAGCGACTACGCCGGCGCGCGCACCCGGGTCGCAGTCAACAAGGTCGATAACACCTCGTCGATCGGCAGCGTCGCGGTGCTCAACCACAACGGTGATGTCAGCCAGGCCGAGGTCGGTTACCAGACCGTGCCGATCGACGGCATCGAGGCGATGATCACCGACATCATGAGTCGCAGCAACCGCTTCCGCATGGTCGAACGCCAGGCGATCGGTAACGTCTTGCAGGAACAGGATTTCGGTGCCAGTGGCCGGGTCGCCCAGCCTTCTGCGGCCAAAATCGGCAATGTGCTGGGCGCCGAATACCTGGTCGAAGCGGTGATCACCAGCTACGAGGCCGGGGTGTCGCAGTCCGGCGGTGGTGGCGGCCTGGGCGGTCTGCTCGGCGGTCGCAAGGGCGCGATCCTGGGCGGGATCGGCATCAAGAAATCTCTCACTGCATTCGGCATGAACATTCGCCTGATCGATGCGCAGACCAGCGAAATCGTGTTCACCAAGCAGATCAACCGTGAAATCAAGGAGTCCGGCCTGACCTTCGGCGGGCTGGCCCTGGGTGGCGGCGTCGCCGGCGGTGGTTTCATCAGCAGTTACACGCGCACTCCGATCGGTCAAACCGTGCTCGCCGCGATCAACGAGGCCGCCTTCGAGCTGATCCAGCAGATCGGCTCGCGTCCGGCATCGGGTGCTGTGGTCAAGGTCGAAGGACGGCAGGTTTATCTGAACCTGGGCAGCAACGCCGTGGCGGTCGGCGATCGGCTGACGCTGATGCGTCCCGGCCAGGCCTTGATCGATCCGACCACCGGCATTTCGCTGGGTTCGGAAGACGAGGAGATCGGTAGTGTGGTGGTGCGCGATGTGCGCGACAAGTTCAGCATCGCCGCGGTCGAAAGCAGCTTGAAGCCAGCCAAGGCGGCCGACCGCGTGGTCTCGACCAAGAGTCCAGAGAGTCTGGAATATGGCCCAATGGATTCCGTTCTGGCCAAGAAGCCTGGCAAGGCCAAGAAACGCTGACCGAAATTGTGGGAGCGACGGAACACGTCGCGACTGTCGGATCCAGCGACTGTCGCGACGTTTCGTCGCTCCCACAGACGCATCGAAGCTCTCCCAGAAGCTCTTACGGAAGGCCACAGCAGAAGGCGGCTCTGGGTTATCCTGTGCGGCCCGTTCGCCGCGATTGATCCACACCTTGTCGCTACCGATTCCCGATCTGCCGCGCGGACTTGAACGCCGCGCCCGCTGGCGTGCGCCGTACGGTGCCGGCCGTGCCCTGGCCCTGGCCGAACTGGCCCGACGCCACCCCGGCCTGGTGCTGGTCGCCGCCCGCGATACCCATGCCGCGCACACCATGGAAGCCGAGTTGCGGCTGTTTCTGGATGCCGAGTTGCCGCTGGTGCATTTCCCCGATTGGGAAACCCTGCCCTACGACCTGTTCTCGCCGCATTCCGAAATCGTTTCGCAGCGCATCGACACCCTGTATCGCCTGCCCGGGCTACGGCGCGGCGTGTTGGTGGTGCCGATCGCCACCCTGATGCAGCGGGTGGCTCCGCGGACCTTGATCGGCGGCAGTAGCCTGTCGCTGGCCGCTGGTCAGCGCTTTGTGCTGGCCGATGAGCGCCTGCGTCTCGACGGCTTCGGTTATCGACACGTGCCACAGGTGCTGGAGCCGGGCGACTACGCGACCCGCGGTGCGGTGCTCGACTTGTTTCCGATGGGCAGCGAACTGCCGTATCGAATCGAACTGCTGGACGAGGAAATCGACACCATCCGCACTTTCGATCCGGAAACCCAGCGCACACTGGAACGGATCGATTCGGTGCGTTTGCTGCCGGGGCGCGAGTTTCCGCTCGACGAGGCGGCGGTCAAACGCTTTCGCAACGCCTTTCGCGAGCGTTTCGATGTCGATCTTCGGCACAGCCCGATCTACCAGGATCTGCGCGCCGGCACCGCTCCCGCCGGTATCGAGTACTACCTGCCGCTGTTCTTCGACGCGGTCGAGACCCTATTCGATTACCTTGGTGGCGAGGTGCTGCTGGTGCTGGACCAGTCGGCACCGACGGCGGCAGACGCATTCTGGAAGCAACTCGGCGAACGCCACGAAAGCCGCCGTCACGATATCGAGCGGCCGGTGCTCGATCCGGCCGAACTGTACCTGTCGCCGGAGCAACTGCGCGCCGCGATCAATCAGTATCCGCGGGTGGAATGGCTGGTAGCCGAGCAAGCGCCTGAGGCAGCCCAGTTCGCTACCCTGGCCCCGCCCTCGCTGCCGATCGAGCGCAAGCACGCCGATCCGGCCGAAGCGCTGCGCCGATTCCTCGCGGCCTATCCGGGACGGGTGCTGATCGCGGCGGATTCCCCGGGTCGGCGCGAGGCGCTGCTGGAAGCGCTGTCCGGCTACCAATTGCGCCCGGAGGTGGTGCGTGACTGGCGGCAGTTCCGCGCTGGCACACAGCCTCTGGCGATCACCGTCGCCGCATTGGAACAGGGGGTGGCCCTGCAGGAACCACCCCTGGTGATATTGACCGAAGCCGAGCTGATCGGCGAACGGGTTCAACAAGTACGCCGGGCCCGGCGCGCCGGCCGCGATCCGGAAGCGATCATTCGTGATCTGGGCGAGCTGTCGATCGGCGCGCCGATCGTGCACGAGGACCACGGCGTCGGCCGTTACCTGGGGCTGACCCGGCTCGAAGTTGGTGGCAGCGAAGGCGAGTTCCTGGCGATCGAATACGCGCGTGGCGACAAACTCTACGTGCCGGTCGCCAACCTGCACCTGGTCGGCCGCTATACCGGCGCCTCACCCGAGCACGCGCCCCTGCACGCCCTGAATGGCGAGGCCTGGGAGCGCGCCAAGAAGCGCGCCGCCGAGCGTGTCCGCGACAGCGCCGCCGAACTGCTGGAAATTTACGCCAAGCGCGAGGCCCGTGCCGGCACCGCGATCGCGATCGAGCCGCTCGCCTACGCGCAGTTCGCTGCCGGGTTTCCGTTCGAGGAAACCGCGGACCAGCAGTCGGCGATCGAAGCGGTGCTGGCCGATCTCGAACGGCCGCGGGCGATGGATCGAGTGGTCTGCGGCGATGTCGGCTTCGGCAAGACCGAGGTCGCGGTGCGCGCCGCTTTTGCCGTTGCCAACGCCGGCCGTCAGGTCGCGGTGTTGGTGCCGACCACCCTGCTTGCCCAGCAGCATTTCCAGAACTTCAGCGACCGCTTCGCCGACTGGCCGATCCGGGTCGAGATGCTGTCGCGATTCCGCAGCAAAAAGGAAGTGGCCGCGGCGATCGACAAGCTGGCCAGCGGTGGCGTCGATATCGTGATCGGCACGCACAAACTGTTGTCCGACGAGATTCGCTTCAAGGATCTCGGCCTGGTCATCATCGACGAGGAGCAGCGCTTCGGCGTGCGCCACAAGGAGCAGTTCAAGAAACTGCGGGCCGAAGTCGACCTGCTCACCCTGACCGCCACCCCGATTCCACGAACCCTGAACATGGCCATGGCTGGCCTGCGCGATCTGTCCCTGATCGGCACCCCGCCGGCGCACCGGCTGGCGGTCGAGACCTTCGTCGCGCCCTGGGATAACGCCATGCTGCGCGAGGCCTTCCAGCGCGAACTGGCGCGCGGCGGCCAGGTCTATTTCCTGCATAACGAAGTGGTCAGTATCCAGAAAATGGCGCATACCCTGGCCGAACTGATCCCGGAGGCGCGCATTCGCATCGCCCACGGCCAGATGCCCGAACGCGAGCTGGAACAGGTGATGCTGGACTTCTACCGACAGCGCTTCAACGTGCTGTTGTGCTCGACCATCATCGAATCCGGCATCGACGTGGCCAATGCCAACACCATCATCATCCACCGCGCCGACAAGTTCGGTCTGGCGCAGTTGCACCAGTTGCGTGGTCGGGTTGGCCGTTCGCACCACCGTGCCTACGCTTATCTGCTCACCCCGGAGCGCAAGTTGCTGAGCGCCGATGCCGAAAAGCGCCTGGCCGCCATCGCCGCCCTGGATGAACTCGGTGCCGGTTTCACCCTGGCCACCCACGATCTGGAAATCCGCGGCGCCGGCGAACTATTGGGTGAGGAACAGAGCGGCCAGATCGCAGAAATCGGTTTCTCCCTGTACACCGACATGCTCGAGCGCGCGGTCGCGGCGATCCGTGCCGGACGACTGCCCGACCACGACGCCGACGACGAACGTCGCAGCGAGGTCGAGCTGCATCTGGCAGCATTGATCCCGGACGATTATCTGCCGGACGTCAACCAGCGCCTGAGCCTGTACAAGCGCATCGCATCGGCGCGCGACCCGGACCAGTTGCGCGAGCTCATGGTCGAAATGATCGATCGTTTCGGGCTGTTGCCGGCGCCGGTCAAGCAGCTGTTTGAGGTCGCGAAACTGAAGCTGCGCTGCCTTGCGCTCGGCATCCGCAAACTCGATATCGACAGCCGCTTCGGTCGCGTCGATTTTCGCAAGCACAGCACGCTCGACCCGCTGGTGCTGATCCGGCTGGTGCAGTCCGCGCCGGCCCGCTACCGCTTCGATGGACCGGAGCGTCTCAAGCTCAAACACGAACTTCCGGAGCCGGCGCAGCGCCTGGCCGCCGCCGGAGAATTGCTCGATCGCCTGGGCGGGGGCTAGCGGATCGCGGGTCTTCACCGCCATCCACACCCGGCATCTGCTGCGCTGCTTCCGGGCTGGGTCGAGCGGGCCCGGCATTCGCGGGCGAATGTCGGGTCGCCGCTACGACTTACTTGACTGGCATGCCGGGGCGGGCGTTGGGGTCGGCGCTGAGTAGGTGCAGGTCGGCGTCGCTACTGCCGGCGGAGAGGATCATCCCTTCGGAGATGCCGAAGCGCATTTTGCGTGGGGCCAGGTTGGCGACGAAAACGACATGGCGGCCGACCAGCTTTTCCGGCTCTTGGTAGGCGGCGCGGATGCCGGAGAAAATCTGTCGTTCGCCGAGTTCGCCAGCGTCGAGGCGGAAGCACAGCAGTTTGTCCGAGCCCTCGACCAGACGGCATTCGAGCACCCGGCCGATGCGCAAATCGAGCTTGGCGAAGTCGTCGATGCCGATGGTGGCGGCTGGGCTGGCGCTGACTGTCGGGCTTGCTGACGAGCCCGTGGCCGTTGCCGCTCCGACGGCGGGCTTCGCTGATTGCGCCGCTGCCGTCGGCGCGGTCGGGATTGCCTGCAAGTGCTCGGTGCTGGCCGCTACCATCGCCGCAATCGCCTGCGGGTCGATGCGGGTGGCGAGCGGCTGGTAGTCCTGGATGGTGTGCGCGAGCAGGGGCGCTTCGAGTTGCTGCCAGTGCGTGAACGGCGCATTGAGGAAGGCGCTGGCACGGGCGCAGGTGGCCGGAAGGATCGGTTGCAGGCAGGCGGCCAACACTCGGAACAGGTTCAGCGCCTGGCTGCATACTGCTTGGAGTTCGGCCTCGCCGCCGTCCTGCTTGGCCAGCACCCAGGGCTTGTGTTCGTCCACGTAACGGTTGGCCTCATCGGCGAGCTGCATGATCTGGCGCACCGCGCTGGCGAGTTCGCCGGCGTCATAGGCCGCCACGATTTCGCGGCTGCCGGCGACGAAGCGGGCATACAGTTCCGGTTCGGCCAGGCTGGTGGCGAGCCGGCCGGCGAAGCGCTTGCTGATGAAGCCGGCCGCGCGGCTGGCGATGTTGACGAACTTGCCGACCAGATCGGCATTGACCCGGGCGGTGAAATCTTCCAGGTTGAGGTCCAGGTCATCGACCCCGGCGCCGGTCTTGGCGGCGAAGTAATAGCGCAGGGTTTCGGCCGGCAGATGATCGAGCCAACTGCGCGCCTGGATGAAGGTGCCGCGCGATTTCGACATCTTGGCGCCGTTGACGGTCAGATAACCGTTGACGTGCAGCCGGGTCGGCGCGCGCAGGCCGGCGCCGTGCAGCATCGCCGGCCAGAACAGGCCGTGGAAGTTGATGATGTCCTTGCCCAGGAAGTGGTGCAGTTCGGTCGGGCTGTCGGGCAAGAGGTAATGATCGAAGTCGCTGCCGGTGGCGGTACAGAACGCGCGGAAGCTGGCCAGATAGCCGATCGGCGCGTCCAGCCAGACGTAGAAATACTTGCCCGGCGCGCCGGGAATCTCGAAGCCGAAGTAGGGCGCGTCGCGGGTGATGTCCCAGCTCTTCAGTCCGCCGTCCAGCCACTCGCGCAGCTTGGCCTTGACCGCCGGGTGGGCGACCGGGCCGGCCAGCCAGTCGCTGAGGAAGCCGTGCAGTTTGGGCAGGCTGAAGAAGAAGTGCTCGCTCTCCTTCATCTCCGGGGTGGCGCCGGACAGCACCGATTTTGGGTGCTTCAATTCGGTCGGCGTGTAGGCCGCACCGCACACCTCGCAGTTGTCGCCGTACTGGTCGCTGGCACCGCACTTCGGACATTCGCCCTTGATGTAGCGATCCGGCAGGAACATCGCTTTGAGCGGATCGTAGAACTGCATGATGGTGCGGGTCTCGATCAGCTCGGCGGCGGCAAGGCGCTGGTAGAACAGCTCGGCCAGTTCGCGGTTCTCGCTGCTGTGGGTGCTGTGGTAGTGATCGAACCCGACGTTGAATTCGGCGAAGTCGCGTTCGTGCCCGGCGCGGATTGCGTCGATGAAAGCTTCGGCGCTGACCCCGGCTTTTTCCGCAGCGAGCATGATCGGGGTGCCGTGGGCATCGTCGGCACAGACGTAGTACACGCTATCGCCGGCCAAGCGCCGCGCGCGCACCCAGATATCGGCCTGGATATAGCCGACCAAATGGCCGAGGTGCAGCGGGCCGTTGGCATAGGGCAGGGCGGCGGTGACGAGAATCTGGCGGGGGGCTGGCAGGGTCATGCGGTTTCCTGAGGCGGCGGGTGCGCGGCAGCGGCGCCCGCAAAGCCGCCATAATGCCATGCTCCCCGGCCTGCGGTGACCTTGTCGGCCGGGTCGGCTAGACTTTCCGCCTTTGCAGGCAACGGAAATACTGATGAGCAATGCCTCCGCGCAACGCGCCCGCGAGTTGCTGGCCACCTTTATCGACCCGCACACCGGATTGGATCTGGTCTGCGGTGGCGCGTTGGCCGGGGTCGCCGCCGACGGCGATCGGGTCGCAGTGGATGTCGTGCTGCCTTATCCGGCCGCGACCTGGACCGCCGAACTGGCCTTGCAATTGCGCCAGTTGCTGGAGGCCGATGCGCTGATCGCCGAGGCCGCCGTGAATGTCGCCTGGCGGGTGTACGCGCACCGGGTGCAAAAGGAACTGACCCCGCTGCCCAAGGTCCGCAACATCATCGCGGTGGCCTCGGGCAAGGGCGGCGTCGGCAAATCCACCACCGCGGCCAATCTGGCGCTCGCCCTGCAGGCCGAAGGCGCGCGGGTCGGCATCCTCGACGCGGATATCTACGGGCCCAGCCAGCCGCGCATGATGGGTGTGACCGGCAAGCCGGAATCGAAGGACGGCAAGACCATCGAACCGAAGATCGGCCACGGCGTGCAGGTCATGTCGATCGGCTTCTTGATCGAAGAAGACACCGCGATGATCTGGCGCGGGCCAATGGTCTCGCAGGCGCTGCAGCAGTTGTTGAACGATACCCAGTGGGTGGATCTGGATTATCTGGTGATCGATCTGCCGCCCGGTACCGGCGATATCCAGTTGACCCTGTGCCAGCGGGTGCCGGTATCCGGCGCGCTGATCGTGACTACGCCGCAGGACATCGCCCTGCTCGACGCGAAGAAAGGCCTGAAGATGTTCGAGAAGGTCGAGGTGCCGGTGCTCGGCATCGTCGAGAACATGGCCGTGCATGTGTGTTCGGCCTGCGGCCACGCCGAACACATCTTCGGCAGCGGCGGCGGCGAGCTGATGGCCAGCCAGTACGGTGTGCCGCTGCTCGGGTCGCTGCCTCTCGCCATGCATGTGCGCGAGCAGGCCGATAGCGGTACCCCGACGGTGATCGCCGCGCCGGATTCGCTGGCCGCCCGGGTCTACCGCGAGATCGCCCGCAAAACCGCCGCGCGGCTGAGTCTGCAGGCGCGCAACAAGAAGATCACGATGCCGAGCATCGTCATTTCCGATAATTGAAGCCGGCCGCAAGCGGAGACCCAAGTGAGCATCAAATCCGACCGATGGATCCGCCGCATGGCCGAGCAGCAGGGCATGATCGAGCCGTTCGAACCGGGCCAGGTGCGGCTCGGCGCCGATGGCGAAAAACTGGTTTCCTACGGCACTTCGAGCTACGGCTACGACGTGCGCTGCGCCAGCGAGTTCAAGGTGTTCACCAATATCAATTCGACCATCGTCGATCCCAAGCACTTCGACCCGGCCAGCTTTGTCGATATCGACGCGCCGGTGTGCATCATCCCGCCGAACTCGTTTGCGCTGGCGCGCACCGTCGAGTACTTCCGCATCCCGCGCAGCGTGCTGACCATCTGCCTGGGCAAGAGCACCTACGCGCGCTGCGGCATCATCGTCAACGTCACCCCACTCGAACCCGAGTGGGAGGGCCACGTCACCCTGGAGTTCTCCAACACCACTACTTTGCCGGCGCGGGTCTATGCCAACGAGGGCGTGGCGCAGATGTTGTTCTTCGAAGCCGACGAAATATGCGAGACCAGCTACCGCGACCGCGGCGGCAAATACCAGGGCCAGCGCGGCGTGACCTTGCCGCGGGCCTGATTTCCCAACCTAGGAGAAGACCATGGAAAACCAGACTCCGCCCCCGCTTCCGGGCGCGCCGCAGCCGCTCAATCCCTACGCCGCGCCGCAGGCGGTGGTCGCCGATTTTGCGCCGGATGGCACGCTGGAACTGGCCGGGCGCGGTATGCGTCTGGCCGGGGCGATCATCGACACCATCCTGATGCTGCTGCTGATCGTGCCAGTGATGTTTGCCAGCGGCTACATCCAGATGGTCATGCGCGGCCAGCAGCCCGGCTTCGGCTGGAGCGTCGGCCTGGGCCTGGTCGGGTTCGTGGTTTTTCTGTTGATCAACGGCTATTTCCTGCACCAGTCCGGACAGACCGTGGCCAAGAAAATGCTCGGCATGCGCATCGTCGATCTGAACGGCGACAAGCCAGAGTTTTTCCGACTGATCGGTTTGCGTTATGCGCTGATGCAGGTGATCCAGTTGGTGCCGATCGCGGGTTCGGTGTTTGGTCTGGTCGATGCGCTGTTCATCTTCCGCGAAGACCGTCGCTGCATCCACGACCTGATCGCCGGTACCCGAGTGGTATTGGTCTAGCGAGCCCGCAGCCGCGAGCGCCGAAACCCTGGGAGCGCCGAGCACCAGCTCGGCATTGCGGTGTTTGGGTTGGTGGTCCGTGCAGCGGTTGAATGATCGTGCTGGGGTGACCGGCTCCGCCGTTGAAAACCGCTGCGCTCACCGCCAGCCTACGTTCGCTGGGGTTCGCTGCGCTCACCGCCAGCCTACGACCGCGCGCTCGCCGCCAACGGCTCACCGCCAGCCTACGGTTGCTGGATCGCCGCCAAGGCGCGATCCAGCGCGCGGTACAGGTGCGGCAGGGTGGGCTGGTAGGCGGCGAGTGCCGGGAACGCCAGAAAGCTGTCGAAGTGCTGGGCCGATGGGATTTCCTCTAGCGGGATTTCGATACCGTGTTCGCGCGCTGCCGCGACGTAGGGGCGGCTGCTGAAGTCGATCGGGATCATGCTGTCGCCGACGCCGTGCAGAATGCGCAAATAACCGGCATGCGGCTGGCCATTGGCGCGGGTCGCCGCGATCGAGGCCTGCACGGTTTCCGCCAGCGGTCCGCTGCCGGACCATAGTTGCCGGGCGCAGTGCAGGGCCGGGAACTGCGGATCGGCGCCCTGGGCCAGGCTGTCGATGATGGCGATTCCGGCGCCGGGGGCGAGGCCGCCGCTGTCGGCCCACCACAGCGCGCGTTCGGCGGCGCTGCTGGCGCGGGCCTGGCCGGCGGCGTCGACCGGGGCGAAGCCGTAGCCACAGGCCGGTGCCGACACCGGTGCGCGCGCGTAGCTCTGGCTGTAGGTCGCGGTCACCGCGCGCCATAGATCGAAGGCCACATTGAGTTCGATCAGTTGCAGCGCTTCGGCACCGAAGCCGCCGTCGCGCAAATGCTGCCAGGCGGCGCGCGATTGGGTGGCCAGCGGGCCGGGTGCGAGCAGGCCGGCGCCCTGCAGACTGGCACAGCGTGCCGCGACCAGTGCTGCCCGGGTCGCCGCGTCGAATACCTTGGGGCCGTCGCCAACGAGCAGGGCACAGGGCGCGAACAGGGCGGCGTCGCTGGCGTAGTCATAGAGCGGCCGCGCACCGGCCACGCTGATATTCGGTTCGGCCACGACCACCGCGTCGAACAGGCCGGGCGCGGCCAGTTCGGCCGCGCGCAGCACCGCACCCGCACCGTTGGAAATACCGGTGGCGATGATCCGGGTGTTGTCGGCAGTGAACGGCGCCTCGGCCGGGAACGCCTGGTCGAGCGCGGCCAGGCCGAATTGCAGCGCCTGCAAGACCTGTTCGCCCCAGTCCGCTTCCGGATTGTCGCCGGAATGGGCGTGCTTCATCGCGATCCGCTGCGGGGCGCTTGCGGCCAGCGGGCGTGGATCGAAATCGAGCGGTGCCGTTGCGCTCGGGCGGCCATCCAGGGCCACACCCTGGCCGCTGTCCACATCGAAAAACCCGTTGCCCAGCGCCTTGTCGGTATGCACCACCGCGCAGCCGTGGGCGAGCCCCCACAGGCTGGCCACGGCGATCGCACCGTACACCCCGCGCGAACCCGAGGCGGCGGTGACCAGCAGACAGCGACGCCTGGCATCGAAGCCGTCGGGAATCTGCGCGAGCACGCGATGCGGATGGCGGCGGCCGGGCACCTGCGCAAACGCCGACCACTCGCGCCCCGGCACATCCGGGATCGCCTCGGACCAGGGACCAAGACCGTCCGGCCGATGCAGGGCGGCGATGCCGTTCCAGTTGCTGTAGATGGCGCGTCGGCGCAATTCGGCCGCGCTCGGCTGGGCGGCATCGGCCGGCGCCGGCGGCGTGGCCGCGCGCAGGCCGGCCAAGCCGAGCCCGGCGCTGAGCAGGTCGTCGCCGTCGCGGTGGCTGCTGGTCAGAACTTCGCCGACGATAAAATCGGGGACCATAGGCGCTTCACTGTGCTGGAGTCGATCGCCGCCGACGCAGCCGGTGGCTGTCAGCGAGACTAGCAGGCAGATCGCAAGGATTCTGTAGGGCATCGGGAAAACATACCAGTTGCCCGCGTCATCGCCATTGGACTTTGGTACCAGTGGCCGGGTGGGCAGGGTCGAAACCGTTATCCTTGGCCGATGCCGCGCCTGCTGATCGCCGATGACCACCCGCTGTTTCGTCTCGCCCTGGCCCAGGCAGTGCGCGAGGTGATGCCGGGCGCCCGCGTGCTGGAAGCCGATACCCTGGAAGCGGCACGCACAATTCTGTCGAGCGATGCCGATATCGACCTGCTGCTGCTCGACCTGCATATGCCCGGCAACCGTGGCTTGCTGGGCCTGGTCGCACTGCGCGCGGAGTTTCCGGCGGTGGCGGTGGTGATGATCTCGGCCAACGACGACCCACTGGTGATCCGCCGCGCACTCGCCTATGGCGCCGCCGGCTACATCCCCAAGCGCGCCGATCTGGAGGCGATCAAGCGCGGGTTGAAAGCGGTGCTGGACTGCGCCGAGTACGTGCCGGATGGCTTGCGCGCGGCGGTCTACGCCGACGCCGACGGCGGCAGCGCCGACCGCGAGCTGGCGCCGCGCCTGGCTTCGTTGACGCCGCAGCAGTTGCGGGTGTTGGTGCTGGTCGCCGAGGGCCGGCTGAACAAGCAGATCGCCGACCATCTCGGCATCCAGGAGCGCACCGTAAAAGCGCATCTGACCAGCATTTTCGAAAAACTCGGCGTACGCAACCGCACCCAGGCCAGCGCCCTGCTGCACCATCTGGAGATCGCCGATCCGGTGCGCAGGTTGTGATCGCGGTGGGTGGACCGCTTCACAATTAATGGCCTTTGTGTTCTACGTCCCAAGCGGTGTTTAGGGCTCATTGACGACTTTGCTGTGAGCCGGGATTCCTGGATGTTATGCAAGGGTCATGTGCTGCAGGCCGAAGCTCGGCTTTGGCTCTGGCTTCTGCGCGCAGGAGCGCGCGCTCTTACCGGGGCCCCTCGGCGGCGGTGATCGCTGGCCGCGAACAGCCCGCAGGGTGGCCGACAGGATGTCGGCCAGTCGCCGTCTCGCACAAGGATGTGCGATACGGCGACCAGCGGCCAGCGAGCACGGACCCGGAGGGCAGGATGCCCGCAGGGCGCCGACGTGGGGTGGCCTTCTCTTTGGTTACTTTCTCTTATCTCGGACATCCTGTCCTCGACCCTTCGGGCCGCCTGCGGCGTTCGCGCGCGCTCCCGGCGCGCGCAGTGGCCACTCAAGAGAAAGTAACTCGCTCGCGTAGCGAGTGAAAGCTGTTGGGAGTCCCGCAGGGACGACCCACTCGCGCAGCGAGTGTGGGCAATGCGGCATTTTGCCAGGCACGATCAGTACCAAATGTCGTTTGCGGTCGGGCCGCGACTGAACGACCTAGACCAATCCACCGAAGCATTCTGAAGACAAATTCAAAGCAAAACCGAACCCGAGGTCGGCACCTGCCGCGGATTCAGCCAGCCGTAGCCGGCCGGGTACTGAGCAGGCGGTTGATCAGTGAGCGCAGGGCGAGTGGCTTGAGCGGTTTGGTCAACTGCGGCAGTCCGGCCGCGGCCAGTTGCGCGCGCACCGTTTCGGAATGGTCGGCGCTGATCACCAGGGCCGGCAGCGGACCAAAGCTGGCGACCAGTTCCTGCCACAGCGCAAGCCCGGTCAGGCCGGCATCCAGGTGGTAATCGAGGATCAACAGGGCGGGCGGATCGATCCGGCACTGGCGATGCGCCGCGGCCGCGTCGAGCGCGGTGCCGACCCGATAACCCCAGGCCGCGAGCAGGCTGGCGGTGGCCTCTGCGACGCTCGCGTCGTTGTCGACCACCAGGATGCTGGCGCTGCTGTTGGCCGCGGTCGGACCGATCTGGGGTTCGACACGGCTGGCCGCGAGCGGGTCGGGTTCGGCGCGCGGCAGACGGATCGCAAAGCAACTGCCGCGCCCGGGCGTTGATTGCAGTTCGATGCGCTGGCCGAGCAGGGCGGCGCTGCGTTCGGCGATGGCGAGTCCCAGGCCGAGCCCCTGGCCGTGGGCGCCGCCGCCGCGGCGGAATTCCTCGAAGATCAGCGCGCGTTCGCCCTCACCGATGCCGGGGCCGGTATCCAGCACGGCGATGCAGCAATGGTCGGCGCCGCGGCGCACGCCGAGCAGCATGCGGCCGCGCAGGCTGTAGCGGATCGCATTGGACAGGAAGTTTTGCAGCACCCGGCGCAGCAGGGCCGGATCGCCGCGCACCCAGGCGCGGCTCGCCACGTAGTCGAGCTTCTGCCCCTGTTCGCTGGCCAGCACCGCCGATTCCGCGGCCAGATGATCGAGCACCTCGGACAACGCAAACGCGCGGACCTCCGGTTCGAGTCCACCGCCTTCCAGACGCGAAAGGTCGAGCAGGCCGGCGAGCAGGGCCTCGGTCGAGGCCAGCGCCCCGCGCACATTGTCGATACCGGCGCGGTACGGCTGGTCGCGCAACTGCTGGGCGAGCGCGTGCGCGAACAGTTGCGCGGCGTGCAGCGGCTGCATCAGGTCATGCCCGACCGCGGCCAGGAAGCGGCTCTTGCCCTGGTTGGCGCGCTCGGCGCTGTGTCGCGCCGCGTCCAGTTCGCTGGTGCGCTCGGCGACCCGCTGTTCCAGTGTTTCGTTGGCGCGCTTGAGTGCGGACTCGGCATGGCGGAAGGCGGTGACATCGGTGAAGGTGGCGACGAAACCGCCACCCGGCATCGGGTTGCCGCGAATCTCGACCTGGGTGCCGTCCGGAAACCGGCGCTCGCTCAGATGCCCGCTGCCGGCGCGCATGTGCGCGAGCCGGCGCTCGACCTCGGCGCCGACCTGGGCAGGCGTGGCCAGGGCGGGGCCAAAGCCGTGCAGCAGGGCGTGTTCGGCCAGGTCGGCGATCGGCCGGCCGACCTGCAGCAGGGCCTCGGGAAAGCGGAACAGTTCGGCATAGCGCCGGTTCCAGGCGACCAGGCGCAACTCGCGGTCGACCACGCTGATGCCCTGGCTCATGTTGTGCAGCGCGGCTTCCAGAACGCGCTGATTGAAGCGCAGCGCCTGCGCCGCCTCGCCGACGATGGTGGCGACCTTTTCCAGGTCGCGGCCGGCCTCGCGGCGTGCGGCGTCGAACAATAGCCGGGTCGAGGCAGCACCGAGCACGGCGGCAAGCTCGCGTTCGATCTGGCGTTCCAATAATTCCGGATGCGGGCCGAGTTCGTCTTGCAGTTGCCGCCAGCGCCGCGCCGGCAGAAAGCTCGCGCACACTTCGCGCAACTGCTCGGGCGCGAGGCGCTCGCTATCGCTCGGGCCGGTTCGCCAACGCGAGGCCAGAACGAACGTGGCCAGAGGTCCGAGCAGCAGACTCAGCCCGACCGCGCGGCCGAGCCGGCTCCAGCCGTCCCAGCCGAACAGATGGTCGGGCGCCAGCCAGGCGATGCCGAACGGACCCGACTGCAACCAGGCCGGCGCATGGCCCAGGGCTTCCAGCACGCCGGGCAGCGGCAAGGCGTACAGCCACACCGCAAACCCGACCAACAGGCCGACCAGCACCGCGCGTCCAGGCGTCTGTGGACGCCAGACCGCGAAAGCGAGCGCCGGGGCCAGGGTGCCCAGGGCGGAAAAGCTGACCGCGCCGATATCGGCCAGGGCATCGCTGCCGGCGACCAGTCGGCTGTAACCCCAGGCCAGCGCGATCACGGCGACGATCGCCACCCGCCGCTGCAGCAGCACCGTGCCCGGCAGGTCGAGAGCCGTATGTCGGGCCCAGGGCCGGCGCAACAACAGTGGGGTCAGCCAGTGGTTGCCGATCATCAGACTGAGCGACAGCGTGGCCAGGATGACCATGCCGGTGGCCGCGCTCAATCCACCAAGAAAAGCACCGAGCGCGACCCCGGTATGGCCCTGGCTGAGCGGCAGGGCCAGCACGTACAGATCGGACGGCACCCCGAACGCGGCCAGGCGGGCATCACCGGCGCGGGCCAGCGGCAGGATCGGCAGGGCGATCAGCAGCATGTAGAGCGGAAACAGCCAGCGCGCCTGGCGAAGGTGGCGCGGATCCTGGCACTCGACCACGCCCAGATGAAACTGGTGCGGCAGGGTGAACATGGCCAGCGCGCCCAGCACCACCAAGGGCGCAAAGCCATCGGCACTGGTCGGACGCGGCGTGGCGAGCGCAGCGGTCTCCGGCAGGCCGAACAAAACCAGCGCGCCGACGCTGAGCATGGCGCCGAGCTTGAGCAGCGATTCGAAAGCCATCGCCAGCACCAGGCCGCGGTTGTGCTCCAGCGCCGAGGCGCGACGGGTGCCGAACAACATCGCGAACAGCGCCATCGCCAGCGCCACGAACAGAGCGCTGTCCTGCCAGGGCGGCGGGGCCAGATCGCTGGCCCGGGTGAGCAGGCCGAAGCTCATCGCCACCGCTTTCAGTTGCAGGGCGATGTACGGGATCATGCCGAACAGTGCGACCGCGGTGACCGCTGCCGCCAGCCAGGAATCCTTGCCGAGCCGGGTGGCGATCAAGTCGGCAATCGAACTGGCGTGGTGGCTACGCGCGAGTTGCACCAAACGGCGCAGCAGGCCGATGCCGAACAGGTACAAAAGGATGGTGCCGACGAAAGTCGGCGGCAGCGGCCAGCCCGAGCGCGCCGCCTGGGTCACCGTGCCGTAAAAGGTCCAACTGGTGCAGTACACGGCCAGCGACAGCGCGTACACCGTGCCCCAGTGCCTGCTCAGTCGCGCGGCATAGCGCTCGCCCCAGACCGCGACCCCGAACAACAGCCCGAGCCACAGCAGTCCGGCCAGGATCACGGCAAGCGGCGACAGCACAAAATAACTCCGGCAAAGCGGTCAGGTTGCAACTGTAGCGGGAGGTGTGGGTCGGGAGGTGGGAGTGGGGAGTCGGGAGTGGAGAGTGGAGAGTGGGAAGCGGGAAGCGGTGAAGATTTTGTGGGAGCGACGGCACGTCGCGACTGTCGCCACAATCGGCAGTCGCGACGTGCCGTCGCTCCCACAAGTGCCTGCCGCCTCCCGCCTCCCGCCTCCCGCCTCAGGCACCGATCAAAACCGGTAGGTGACTTCCGCGCGGTAGCTGACCGGGTCGCCGAAGAATGCGGTCAGGGTGCGTTCGCGGCCGAGGGTCGGGGCCAGGGTGGTGTCGTTGACGAAATCCCAGCCCGAGGTGATGTAGCGCTTGTCGCCGAGGTTGCGGCCGTGCAGGCCGAGCGTCCAGCGGTCGTCGTCGGAGTTCCACACCAGGCTGGCGTCGAACAGGGTGTAGCCGCCCTGGTCGAGCAGCAGGCTGTCGGTCTCGAACTGGTTGGTCGTGCTGCGGTAGGAGGCGCGCGGCAGGAACGACAGGGTGCCGCCGCGGCCGAACAGGGTGACTGGCACGCTGTAGTCTAGGCCGATGTTGCCGGTCCATTCCGGGGTGTTCTGGAAAGTCGCGGTGTCGGCGATATCGACCCCGAAGGCATTGATGAAGCGATCGAACTGGGCGTCGATATAGCCGATCGTCCCATTCAGCGTAAGCGAGTCGCCGTGGCCGGACAGGTCGGCGGACAGCAGTGCCTGGCCCTCGAACTCGATGCCGCGGATGCGCGCCTCGGCGGCATTGGTGGTCACCCCGACGAAACTGTCGTTGATGCCGTCGCCGTTGGTATCGACGCCGACCGAGCCCGGCACCTGGATATCGGTGTAGTCGTTCCAGAACAGCGCCAGCGCGGTGCTGGCGCGGCCGTCGGCCCAGCTCGCCTTGTGGCCGAGTTCGTAGGCGGTGACCTGTTCCGGTTCGAACTGCAGGAACGCCTTGATCTCGCCCGCGTCCTTGACCCCGTCGCCGTTCAGGTCGGGGGCCGCGGCGCCGGAACCGCGCGGATCGAAACCGCCGCCCTTGAAGCCCTGAGAGAAGCTGAAATACAGATTGTGGTTCTCGGCCGGCTTCCAGGCCAGGCCGGCCTTGGGGGTGAAGTCGCTGAAGGTTTCCTTGCCGCGGAAATTGGTGGCGGTGGCGATCGCCACGGCGTTGCCGCCGAAGAACGGCGACAGCCCGCCGACGAAGGTGCGACGGAAAATAAAGGCATCGCGCTGGTCTTCGGTGTAGCGACCGCCCAGCGACAGCTCCACGCTGTCGGTCAGTTGGATCGAGACATCGCTGAACAAGGACCAGGTCTCGGTGCCGACTTCGCCCTCGGTGTTGGCGTTCAGGCCAGGCAGGTTGAGCAGTTCCCCAGTGGTACCGAGGATCACGTCGAAATCGTTGAAGGCGTTGGCGTCGAGATAATAAAAACCGGCGACACCGGAGAGCTTGTCGGTCTCCACCAGCAACTGCAGTTCCTGGCTGAACTGGTCGTCCTTGTAGACCACCGGTACGTCGACATCGACCGATTGCAGGCCGTCGAAATCGTTCGCCCAGGCGGCGTTGTTCTTGCGAAAAGCGGTGATGCTCTTGAAGGTCCAGGCATCGTTCAGATACCACTCCAGGGTGCCGGCGATGCCGCGATTGCGCTGGGTCGCGTCGGGTGTATCCAGTCCGGCCTGGGTGTCGAATACATTGTCCAACACCGGCTCCATGCTGAGCAGGCTCGGCAATACGCGGTGGCCCTGGCGGGAGTTGGAATCGTCCTCGGTCCAGTCGGCGGCGATGCGCACGAACAGGTCGGCGCTCGGGGTCCACTCCATGCTCAGGCGCGCGGCGTTGACGTCCTTGTCGTAGTTTTCTCGGCCGCTGACGAGGTTCTTGCCGAAGCCGTCGCGTTGAAAGCTGGCCACGGTGGCGCCGACCCGCAGCGTCTCGCCAAGCGGCACGCTGAACTTGCCGGACAACTCGGTCTGCGAATACTTGCCGAGCGCGGCGGTGACCTCGGCCTCGGGCTCGCTGCTCAGCCGCCGGGTCACGTACTTGATCGCGCCGCCGATGGTGTTGCGGCCATACAGCGTGCCCTGCGGGCCGCGCAACACCTCGATCCGTTCGACATCGTAAATATCCACCACCGCGCCGTGCGGGCGATTCAGATAGACATCGTCGATGTACACGCCGACGCCCTGCTCGAAGCCGGCCACCGGGTCCTGCTGACCGACGCCGCGGATGAAGGCGGACAGCGTGGTATTGGTGCCGCGGGTCGCTTCCAAGGTGACATTCGGGACCAACTGGTTGAGGTCGGTGATGTCGCCGGCACCGATGCGTTCCATCTGGTCGCCGGAGAACGACGAGATCGATACCGGCACATCCAGCAGCGCCTCTTCGCGGCGGCGCGCGGTGACGGTGACCTCGCCGAGCCGGGTGGCGTCGGCCGCATCCGCGGTGCTGGCATCGGCGTCGCTGGCGAGCGCGGACTCGGTGGTGGTTTGGTCCGCGGCCGCCGTGGCCACGTCGGTGGCGGCCTCTGCCGCGGTCGTCTCGGCGGCGGCGCCGAGCTGCGGCGCGGCGAGCGTCAGCAAGGCGATCGAAACTGCGATGGTCAATGGCTTGGTCTGCATGGGGTCCCCTCTCCGGTGGTCGCGCTGGATTACACGTCCGGCAGCATAGGCGGCGGCGCACGGCGCGGCACTTGTACCTTGGTACAGTGCCGGGTACCGCGCCGGCGGCGGATACTGGCGACCGAACCTTCGCCCGGATGCCGCTCCATGTTGAGCCTGATCGGATTGCTCGCCGCGCTCGCGCTGTTGATCCTGCTGACCGTGCGCGGCATGAATCTGTTCATCGCCACGCCGCTGTGCGCGCTGCTGATTGCCTGGTCGAGCGGCATCGCCGTGCTGCCGGCGCTGGCCGCGGCTGGCCAGGCCAACCTGCTTGATGCCTACATGGGCGGGTTCAGCGATTTCATTGGCAAGTGGTTCCTGATGTTTCTGCTCGGCTCGATGTTTGGCAAGCTGATGGAGGCGAGCGGCGCCGCCGAGAGCATCGCACGCTGGGTGCTGGCCGGGATCGGCGGCAAGCGTGCAGCCTTGGCGGTGGTGCTCGCCTGCGCGGTGCTGACCTACGGTGGGGTCAGCCTGTTCGTGGTCGCGTTCTCGGTCTATCCGACCGCGCTCAGCCTGTTTCGCGCCGCCGACTTGCCGCGACGCTTCATCCCGGCCGCGCTGGCCTTCGGTTCGGTCACCTTCACCATGACCTCGGCCGGCTCGCCGGAAATTCAAAACTGGATTCCGATCGAGTACCTGCACACCTCGCCCTGGGCTGCGTGGCAGGCGAGTCTGGTGGTCGCGCTGGCGATGGCCGGGCTGGGCTACTGGTGGTTGAGCGGCATGCTCCGGCGCGCACACGCGCGTGGCGAGCGCTTCGCCGCGCGCCCCGACGACGCCGAGCCGGCGCGCAGCGATCTGCCCACGCCGTGGCTGGCCCTCATAGGTCCTCTGGCGGTGCTGGCGGTAAGCTTTTTCTGGCACCAAACGCTCGGCACCTCGGCGTTGATTCTGGCCTTGATCGCCGGATGTTCCGCGGTGATGCTGGCCTGTCGGCGTCATCTCCGACATACCGCGCAGGCGCTGACCGAAGGCAGCACCGGCGCGCTGATCGCGATCGGCAATACCGCTGCGGTGGTTGGTTTCGGCGCGGTGGCCAAGGCGGCGCCGGCGTTTCAGGCGGCGGTCGCCGCGCTCACCGATCTGCCCGGCAATGGCGTCGCCAGCGCCGCGCTGGCGGTCAGTGTGATCGCCGCCCTGACCGGTTCCGCCTCCGGCGGCCAAGCGATCGCCTTGCCGCTGCTGGCGCCGGCATTTCTGGCCCAGGGAGTGAACCCCGAGCACCTGCACCGCGCGGTCGCGATCTCGTCCGGGGTGCTGGACTCGCTGCCACACAACGGCTATGTGGTGACCACCATCCGCGCGATCTGCGGCGAGAGCCACCGCGACGCCTATCCGGCGGTCGGCGCACTGACCGTGATCGTGCCTGGCTTAGGCCTGCTGCTGTGCCTTGGTCTGTTTGCGCTCGGCTGGTAAGCGGCTATTTGTCGGCGATGCGAAACCGTTTCGACTGCCTTGCAGTCAGCGCCAGGGCCAGACGGGAGGGCAGCAGTCTGGCGAGCAGTGCGATCCAGCGATTGACCCGGCCGGTGACGCGCACGATCTGCCCACGTTCGAGGCTGTCCAGACATTCAAGGACCACCGCCTGCGCCGTCTGGAACATGAAGCGCGGCAGTCGGTTCATCAGATGGCGGGCGCCGCTGACATCGTGGAATTCGGACCAGGTGAAGCCCGGACAAAGCGCCTGCACGCGCACGCCGTGCCCGAGGTTTTCCAGCGCCAAGGATTCGGAGAAACGGATCAGGTAGGACTTGCTCGCGCCGTACAGGGTATTGCCGGCCGGGCCAGGGACCAGGCCGGCCAGCGAGGCGACGTTGACGATGCGGCCGTAGCCGCGCGCCTGCATACCGCCGAGCAGGCGATGGGCGAGCTCGGTCGGTGCAATGAGCAATACCTGAAGGAAAGCCGCGTGGGTTTCCCATGGGCTTTTCAGCAACGAACCCGGTACGCCATAACCGGCATTGTTGATCAGGACATCGATCTCGACGCCGAGCGCCGCGATCTGCCGAACCAGCCCGGCCGGCGCGTCGGCATCGGCCAGGTCCGCGGCCAGGCAATGCACGGTCACCGCGTGCGCGCTGCGGAGTTCGGCGGCCAGCGTTTGTAGCCGGTCCAGTCGTCGTGCCGTCAGCACCAGATGGCAGCCACGCGCGGCCAGTTCCCGCGCGAAGCATTCGCCGATACCGCTCGACGCACCGGTGATCAGCGCGGTGCGACCGCGGTAGTCGGCGCTTGCAGACGCAGTATTGGGCATGGCGTGGACTCCTTGTAGTTGTAGGTCGGGTCAAGCGCCGCAGGCGTGGACCCGACAGTTTGAAACATTGCAGCGGATGTGAAAATGTCGGCTCCGCCGCTGTGCGGCTTGAGCCGACCTACGGCTTGATCCGACCTACGCCTAAACCGAAAACCGCTTTCAAGTCTTCAACTTCCAGCCGCTGCGAAAAATCCACCAGACTGCGATCAGACAGGCGCCCATGAAGCCGGTGATGGCGGACAGGCTGACTGCGACATTGACATCGGCGACATTGTAGAAGCTCCAGCGGAAGCCGCTGATCAGGTACACCACCGGGTTGAACAGGGTGACCTTCTGCCACAGCGGCGGCAACATGCCGACCGAGTAGAACGCGCCGCCGAGAAAGGTCAGCGGGGTGACGATCATCAGCGGGATCACCTGCAGCTTCTGCCAATCGTCGGCCCATAGTCCGATGATGAAACCGAACAGGCTGAAGCTGATCGCGGTCAGCAGCAGGAAAGCAAGCATCCACACCGGGTGGGCGATTTCGAAGGCGACGAATCCGCGGGCGGTAATCAGGATCAGTGCGCCCAGCATGACCGATTTGGTCGTCGCCGCCCCGACGTAGCCGATCACCACCTCGATCGCCGAAACCGGCGCCGAGAGCAGTTCGTAGATGGTGCCAGCCCATTTCGGCATGTAGATGCCAAACGAGGCATTGGAAATGCTTTCGTTCAGAATGGTCAGCATGATCAGGCCGGGCACGATGAAGGCGGCATACGGCACGCCTTCGATGCTGCCCATGCGCGCGCCGATCGCGGCGCCGAACACCACGAAGTACAACGCAGTGGACAGCACCGGCGAGGCGATGCTCTGGGTGATGGTGCGGAAGGTGCGCGCCATCTCGAAGCGGTAGATCGCGCGGATCGCGTGCCAGTTCATGCCGCCACCCGGGTTTTGCCGGCGCGGATCAGATCGACGAAGATGTCTTCGAGCGAGCTCTCGCGGGTGTGCAGGTCCTTGAAGTCGATGCCCAATTCGGCGAGCCGGCGGAGCAGGGCGGCGATGCCGGTCGCCTCGCCCTGACGGTCGAAGGTGTAGACCAAGGTGTTGCCGGCGTCGAGCAGTTCCAGCGGCAGGCCGCACAGTGCGGCTGGAATGGCATCCAGCGGGTTTTGCAGGTGCAGGGTCAACTGCTTCTTGCCGAGTTTTTGCATCACCACGGCCTTGTCCTCGACCAGGATCAACTCGCCGTGGTCGATCACGCCGATGCGATCGGCCATTTCCTCGGCCTCCTCGATGTAGTGGGTGGTCAGGATGATGGTCACGCCGCCGGCCCGAAGCTCGCGCACCATCTGCCACATGTCGCGCCGCAACTCGACATCGACCCCGGCGGTGGGCTCGTCCAGAAACAGGATGCTGGGTTCGTGGGCGAGCGCCTTGGCGATCAGCACCCGGCGTTTCATGCCGCCGGACAGGGTCATGATCTTGCTGGCGCGCTTGTCCCACAGCGACAGATCGCGCAACACCTTTTCCAGGTGTTGCGGGTTGGGCGGCTTGCCGAACAGGCCGCGACTGAAGCGGATCGTGTCCCAGACGCTCTCGAAGGCATCGGTCGACAATTCCTGCGGCACCAGGCCGATCAGGGCGCGGGCGGCGCGGTAGTCGCCGACGATATCGTTGCCATCGGCCAGCACCCGCCCGCTGCTCGCAGTGACGATGCCGCAGACGATGCTGATCAGGGTGGTTTTGCCGGCGCCGTTCGGGCCGAGCAGGGCAAAGATTTCGCCGCGCTGGATGTCGAGCGTGATCGGCTTCAGCGCCTGCACGCCGGAAGCGTAGGTTTTGCTGACGCCGTGGATGGACAGGATCGGGGGCATAGGGTTCAAAGGTCAAAAAGCAGGGCAACAAGGCGTCGTCCCGGCGAACGCCGGGACCCAGTGTTGGACGGCACCGCACGCCTGGCACTGGGCCCCGGCGTTCGCCGGGGCGACGGCCTCGATTCTACCGATCCCCACCTCCCGAAAACCGAAAACCGAAAACTGAAAACTGAAAACTGAAAACTGAAAACCGAACACCATCTCCCACTATGCTGGCATAAATCATCAATCGGGAGAGTCCGATGCGAACCAGACTGGTGGCGGGAAACTGGAAGATGCAGGGTAGCCGCGCGGCCAACGCGGCTCTGTTGTCTACGCTGACGGCGGCACACCTGCCGGCCGCGGTCGAGGCGGCGGTGATGCCGCCCTATCCCTATCTGGATCAGGCCCGCGAGTTGCTCGCCGGCAGCGCGATCGGGCTCGGCGGCCAGGATTGCAGCGCCGAGTCCGGTGGCGCCTTCACCGGCGAGGTGGCCGCAGCGATGCTGGCCGACTGTGGCTGTCGCTACGTGATTGTCGGGCATTCCGAGCGCCGCGCCCGGCACGCGGAAAGCGACGCCCTGGTCGCGCGCAAGTTCGCCGCCGCCCAGGCGGCGGGTTTGCGGCCGGTGCTGTGCGTCGGCGAGACACTGGAGGAGCGCGAGCGCGACCAGACCCTGGACGTAGTCCGCCGGCAACTCGATGCAGTACTCGAATTGACTGGCGTTGTGGCGTTTGCCGACGCGGTACTCGCCTACGAGCCGGTCTGGGCGATCGGCACCGGCCGCACCGCCAGTCCGGCCCAGGCGCAGACCGTGCACGCCGCCCTGCGTAGCCATCTGGCGGCGATGGATGCTAACATTGCCGGCTCGCTTCGCATTCTCTATGGCGGCAGCGTCAAGGGCAGCAATGCCGGACAGCTGTTTGCCGAAGCGGATATCGATGGCGGATTGATTGGTGGTGCGTCTTTGCAGGCGGAGGAGTTCCTACGCATCATCGACGCGGCGCAGTGAACCTTCGGGAACGACCATGACCTTCAAGATTTTGCTGGCGTTTTATCTGATCGTGGCGGTGGCCATGATTTTCTTCATCCTGATGCAGCGTGGCGCCGGCGCGCAGGCCGGCTCCGGCTTCGGCTCGGGCGCTTCCGGCACGGTATTCGGCGCCCGCGGTTCGGCCAACTTCCTGTCGATTTCGACCAAATGGCTGGCGGTGGCGTTTTTCGGCCTGAGCATCGGCATGGGCTATTACGTCAGCCACCAGTCGCGCAACCAGGGCGACAACCTGGGCGTAATGGGTGCCGTGGCCGAGCCGACACCGGCGGGTGCCGGCGAGACCCCGGCTTCCGGCGACACAGCGCCTGCGGCCTCGGAAGTCCCCGCGGCAAGCGCAGCGGAGCCGGAGGCAGAGACGCCGACAGCGCCGGTGGTTGATCCAGGTCAATCGGCGCCGAAATCCTAGGCGCGGGGAATCGCCGCGTCTGGCGGCGATCAGCTAGACTTTTCAGGTGTTGCCCAGGTGGTGGAATTGGTAGACACACTACCTTGAGGTGGTAGCGACGCAAGTCGTGGGGGTTCGAGTCCCCCCTTGGGCACCAGTTTGGAGAGGTGGGGTCGCAATGCGGCCCTGGTATTTCACATCGTCGAGCGTGACCCGCACATGGATCTGACCGTTTATCTGCCGGTACTGCTGTTCCTGATCGTCGCCTCGATCGTCGGCATTGCCCTGCTCAGCCTGGGCAGCCTGCTTGGCCCCAAGACCGCCAACGCCGACAAGGATTCGCCCTACGAGTGCGGCTTCGTGCCATTCGAAGACGCGCGCATGAAGTTCGATGTGCGCTATTACCTGATGGCGATCCTGTTCATCGTGTTCGACCTGGAAATCGCCTTCATCTTTCCCTGGGCGCTGGTATTCCAGAAGATCGGCATCATCGCGATGGTCGAAATGGCTGCCTTCCTTTTGCTGTTGGTGGTCGGCTTTGCCTATGTCTGGAAGAAAGGGGCACTGGAATGGGAGTGAAAACCGGTTTCTTCCACAACCCGACGCCGATCGGCGAGGTTGACGATATTTTGCGACCGGACGGGGATAACCCGCTGGTCGAGCACGGCTTCGCGGTCACTTCGGCGGATCTGCTGATCAACTGGGCGCGCACTGGATCGATGTGGCCGATGACCTTCGGCTTGGCCTGCTGTGCGGTCGAGATGATGCATGCCGGCGCCGCCCGTCTGGATCTTGATCGCTACGGCGTGGTGTTCCGCCCGAGCCCGCGCCAGTCGGATGTGATGATCGTGGCCGGCACCCTGACCAACAAGATGGCACCGGCGCTGCGTCGGGTTTACGACCAGATGCCCAATCCGAAGTGGGTGATCTCGATGGGCAGTTGTGCCAATGGCGGCGGTTACTACCATTATTCCTATTCCGTGGTGCGCGGCTGCCATCGCATCGTGCCGGTGGATATCTATGTGCCCGGCTGCCCGCCGACCGCAGAAGCGCTGATCTGGGGCATCTTGCAGTTGCAGAAAAAAATCCGCCGCACCGAATCGATCGCCGACCGGCTGGGCCTGGCATGAGCGGTCCGTCCCTGACCCCGACCCTGGCCGAACAACTGCGCGGCGCGTTCGGCGAGCGTCTGTTGACCCTGACCGAAAACCAGGGCCAGACAAGCATCGAAGTGGCGGTGGCGGATTGGCTGGATGTGGCCGAAACCCTGCGTGACCACGCGGATTTCCGCTTCAGCCAGTTGATCGACCTGTGCGGGGTCGATTATCTCGGCTACGGCGAGGCCGAGTGGGACACCAGCGAGGTCAGCAGCCAGGGTTTTTCGCGCGGCGTCGAGGGCACGGCCGGGCCCGGTCGCTTCGATTGGGCGCGCCGACCGGAGGCGACGCGCTTCCCCCAGCGCTTCGCCGTGGTCGTGCACCTGCTTTCGATCGAACACAACCGGCGCCTGCGCCTGCGTTGCTTTGCACCGGACCATGGCCTGCCGGTGGTTCCTTCGCTGATCGGCATCTGGCGCGGGGTGAACTGGTTCGAGCGCGAGGCCTTCGATCTGTACGGCATTGTGTTCGAGGGGCACCCGGACCTGCGCCGTATCCTGTCCGACTACGGCTTCGTCGGCTATCCGTTCCGCAAGGATTTCCCGCTGATCGGCAATGTCGAGGTGCGTTACGACGAGGCAAAACAACGGGTGGTCTACGAGCCGGTATCGATCGAACCACGGGTCGGCGTGCCGCGCACCGTACGCCATGCCGCGCCGAGCGCGGCAGCGGCGCCTGCCGACCGGCAAGCTGGGGCGGGGGTGTGACCATGCAGGAAATCCGCAATTACACGATCAACTTCGGCCCGCAGCATCCGGCCGCGCACGGCGTACTGCGGCTGGTGCTGGAAATGGACGGCGAAGTGGTGCAGCGCGCCGACCCGCACGTCGGTCTGTTGCATCGGGCAACCGAAAAGCTGGCCGAGTCCAAGCCGTTCAACCAGTCGATCGGTTACATGGACCGGCTCGACTACATGTCGATGCTGTGCAACGAACACGCCTACGTGCGCGCCATCGAGCGCCTGCTCGGGATCGAGGCACCGCCGCGGGCGCAAGTGATCCGCACCCTGTTCGACGAGATCACCCGAATCCTCAACCACCTGCTGTGGATCGGTTCGAACGGGCTCGATCTCGGCGCCATGACCCTGTTCCTGTATGCGTTCCGCGAGCGCGAGGAGCTGATGGACTGCTACGAGGCGGTCAGTGGCGCGCGCATGCACGCGGCTTACTATCGCCCAGGTGGGGTCTATCGCGACCTGCCCGAACAGATGCCGAAATACCGCGAGTCGCCGTGGCGCAGCAGTGCCGACATGCAGCGCATGAACGCCTGGCGCGGCGGTTCGATGCTGGATTTCCTGGATGCCTTCGCCGACGATTTTCCGTCCAAGGTCGATGAGTACGAGACCCTGCTGACCGACAACCGCATCTGGAAGCAGCGTACCGTCGGGATCGGCGTGGTCAGCCCGGAACAGGCGTTGGCCTGGGGCATGAGCGGCCCGATGCTGCGCGGTTCCGGGATCGAATGGGACCTGCGCCGCAAGCGCCCGTATGCGGCTTACGACCAGTTCGATTTCCTGGTCCCGGTCGGCGTCAATGGCGACTGTTACGACCGTTACCTGGTGCGCGTTGCCGAAATGCGTCAGTCGAACCGCATCATCAAGCAATGCGTCGCCTGGCTGCGCCAGAATCCCGGCGAAGTCATGCTGCGCAATTTCAAAGTGGCGCCGCCCAGCCGTGCCGAAATGAAGGGCGACATGGAAGCCCTGATCCATCATTTCAAACTGTTCACCGAAGGCTATTCGGTGCCGCCCGGCGAGATCTACAGCGCGGTCGAGGCGCCCAAGGGCGAGTTCGGCGTGTATCTGATCGCCGACGGCGCCAACAAACCGTTCCGGGTCAAGCTGCGCGCGCCGGGTTTTGCCCACCTCTCGGCGATGGACGAAATCGCCCGCGGCCACATGCTGCCGGACGTGGTGGCGTTGATTGGAACGTTCGACATCGTGTTCGGCGAAATCGACCGCTGAACCAGGAGCACGTAGTGAAAGCCACAGGCCATTTCGAACAGGTGCGCGATATCGACCCGCTCGCGGCGCTGACCGCCGACACCCGGGCCGAGATCGATCGCTGGATCGCCAAGTTTCCGCCCGAGCGCAAGCGTTCGGCGTTGCTGCAGGCGCTGGCCGCGGCGCAACACCAGAACGGTGGCTTTCTGACCGATGAATTGGTGACCGCGGTGGCGAAGTATTTGCAACTGCCGCCGGTGTGGGCCTACGAGGTCGCCAACTTTTATTCCATGTACGAGCTGGCCCCGGTCGGTCGCAACAACGTCGCCATCTGCACCAACATTTCCTGCTGGTTGAACGGTGCCGAGGGTCTGGTCAAACACTGCGAGAACAAGCTCGGCATCAAGACCGGCGAGAGCACCGCCGACGGCCGCGTCTATCTCAAGAAAGAAGAAGAATGCCTGGCCGCCTGCGCCGGTGCGCCGATGATGGTGGTCAATGGCCACTACCACGAGCGGCTGACCGAGGCCAGCCTCGACGCCATCCTCGATGGTCTGAAGTAAGGAATCCCCGCGATGGCCGTAGGTCCGATCCCGAGCGAACACAATGTGGTCTTCACCACGCTGCATTTCGACCAGCCGTGGAGCTATGACAGCTATTTGAAGGCCGGTGGCTACCAGGCCTGGCGCAAGATCCTGAGCGAAAACATCAGCCGCGAACAGGTGATCGACTGGGTCAAGCAGAGTGCCCTGCGCGGCCGCGGTGGTGCCGGTTTTCCGACCGGCCTGAAGTGGAGCTTCATGCCGCGCAATGCCCCTGGGCAGAAGTACATCCTGTGCAATTCCGATGAATCGGAACCGGGTACCTGCAAGGATCGCGATATTCTGCGTTTTAATCCGCACGCGGTGCTGGAGGGCATGGCGATCGCCTGCTACGCGACCGGTTCCACAGTCGCCTACAACTACCTGCGCGGCGAATTCCACCACGAACCGTTCGAACGCATCGAGCAGGCGCTGGCCGAGGCGCGCGAGCACGGCTGGTTGGGTCGCAATATTCTCGGCAGCGGGGTCGATGTGGAAATCCACAACGCGCTCGGCGCCGGCGCCTACATCTGCGGCGAAGAAACCGCGCTGATGGAATCGCTCGAAGGCAAGAAGGGTCAGCCGCGCTTCAAGCCGCCGTTTCCGGCCAATTTCGGCTTGTACGGCAAGCCCAGCACGATCAACAACACCGAAACCTATGCTTCGGTGCCGGCGATTATCCGCAATGGACCGGAGTGGTTTCTCGGCCTCGGCAAGCCGAACAACGGCGGCCCCAAGGTGTTCTCGGTTTCCGGCCACGTCGAGCGCCCGGGCAACTACGAGATCCGTCTTGGCACGCCGTTTGCCGATTTGCTGGCGCTGGCCGGTGGCGTGCGCGCCGGACGTAAGTTGAAGGCGGTAATTCCGGGCGGATCGTCGATGCCGGTGTTGCCGGCCGAGGTCATGCTCGGCTGCACCATGGATTACGACGCGCTGCAGAAGGCTGGTTCCGGCCTCGGCTCGGGCGCGGTGATCGTGATGGACGACAGCACCTGCATGGTCCGCGCCTGTCAGCGCATCGCGCGCTTCTATTACGCCGAATCCTGCGGCCAGTGCACGCCCTGCCGCGAGGGCACCGGCTGGATGTACCGGATGCTGACCCGGATGGTCGAAGGCCGGGCCGAAAGGAGCGATCTGGACACGCTCAAGGCCGCCGCTGGCCAGATCGAGGGCCACACCATCTGTGCCTTCGGCGAGGCCGCTGCCTGGCCGGTGCAGGGCTTCCTCCGCCACTACTGGCACGAATTCGAATATTTCATCGAGCACGGCCGTTCGCTGGTCGATGCCGAACTGGGAGTCGCCGCATGAATGCGTTCTCGACGCGGGAATCGACAGCCCTGCGCAACACCTTGGCGGCGCAGCCGATGGCGTTCCCGGTTCCCGGTTCCCCGTTCCCGGCGAAGCAAGGAGCCCAGCCATGAATGCCCAAGTGAAGCCAGCGGCGGCCGCGCCCGATCTGGTCAATATCGAGGTCGATGGCCAGCCGATGCAGGTGGCCAAAGGTTCGATGATCATCCACGCCACCGACGCCGCCAAGGTGGCGGTGCCGCGCTTTTGCTATCACGAAAAGCTGTCGATCGCGGCCAACTGCCGGATGTGTCTGGTCGATGTCGAGAAATCGCCGAAGCCGGTGCCGGCCTGCGCCACCCCGGTGATGGAAGGCATGAAGATCTTCACCCGCAGCGAGCGTGCGCAGAGTTCACAGCGCAACGTGATGGAGTTCCTGCTGATCAACCATCCACTCGACTGCCCGATCTGCGATCAGGGCGGCGAGTGCGAATTGCAGGACGTGGCCATGGGCTACGGCCGCTCGGTCTCGCGCTTCAGCGAACAGAAGCGCGTGGTGGCAGACGAAGACATCGGTCCGCTGATTGCTACCGAGATGACCCGTTGCATCCAATGCACCCGTTGCGTGCGTTTCATGAACGAGATCGCCGGCAGCCCGGAATTGGGCGGTATCGGCCGCGGCGAACATCTGGAGATCGGAACCTATATCGGTCGCGCAATCGATTCAGAACTGGGCGGCAATATCATCGATGTCTGTCCGGTCGGGGCACTGACCAACAAGCCGTTCCGTTTCCGCGCCCGCGCCTGGGAGCTGATTGCGCGCGAATCGATCGCTTACCACGACGCGCTCGGCTCGAACCTGTGGCTGCATACCCGCCGTGGCGAAGTGCTGCGCACGGTGCCGCGCGACAACGAAAACATCAACGAATCCTGGCTGTCCGATCGCGACCGCTACAGCCACCAGGGCCTGGTTGCCGAAGACCGTGCGACCCAGCCGATGCTGCGCCGTAACGGCGAACTGGTCGAGGTCAGTTGGGAAGAGGCGATCACCGCCGTCGCCCAGGAGCTGCGCCGCTATCCGAGCACCGAGATCGCTGCCCTGGTCGCTCCGCTTGCCAGCAGCGAAGAGGGTTTTCTGCTGGCCGGCATCCTGCGCGCGCTGGGTAGCGGGCGTATCGACCACCGACTGCGTCACACCGATTTCTCCGACCCCCACGCCGGCGCAGCGTTCGCCATGCCGCTGGCCGAAATCGAACACGCGCCGGCGATTTTGTTGATCGGCAGCAATCCACGTCTGGATCAGCCGCTGCTCGGCCATCGTGTGCGCAAGGCCGCGCGCAGCGGGGCCGCGGTGCACGCGATCAATCCGGTCGATTACCAACTCAACTTCAACCTGGCCGGACGTCGTATCGTGGCGCCGCAGGCCATGGTTCAGGACCTGCTGGCGCTGGCCAAGGCGGTCGGCGTCGAGGCTCGGTTGCTACCTTTGCCACTGCGTGAGCGACTGCCTGCGGCGGTGGTGGATGCGCAGCACCAGGCATTGGCTGCCGTCCTGCACGCGGCCGAACGGCCGCTGTTGCTGCTCGGCGATTTCGCCGTGCAACATCCGTGCGCAGCCGACCTTCGCGCGCTGGCTCGGGCGATCGCTGAGGCCACCGGCGCCGCTCTGAACGAATTGCCGGCGGGCGCCAATGCGCTCGGTCTGGCGGCCGCCGGCGTGCTGCCGGGCGTGGCCAACGGCAATGCCGCCGCGATCCTCGCCGAGCCGCCCAAGGTGCTGTTGGTCTACCAGGCCGGATCGCAGGACTGCGCCGAGCCGGCGCGCTTCGATGCAGCCCGTCGCAGCGCCGAGTCCTATGTGTATTTCGGCGCCTATGCCTGCTCGGGCGTACGCAGCAACGCGCAGGCGGTGCTGCCGATCGGCCTGCCGCCGGAAATCGACGGCAGCTATGTCAACTGCGACGGGCGGATGCAGTCGTTTGCTGCTGCGGCCAAGTTGCCCGGCGCAGCGCGCCCGGGTTGGCGGGTGCTGCGTGCACTGGCCGCCGAACTCGGCATTGCGGAGCTGGCATACATGGATATCGACGCGCTGCGTGCGGCCATGGCGGCAGCGGTCAAACCAGCGTCGCCGACCACCGCGGTCAGCGTCAATCAGCCAGTGGCAGCGGATGCACTGGGCCGGGTTGCGACGGTGCCGATCTATCGCAGCGACGCGGTGGTGCGACGCGCACCGGCCCTGCAGCAGACGCCGCTGGCGCGGCCGGCGGCGGTCCACCTGCATCCCGACGATGCCGGTCGCCTGAGTCTGGCCGCCGGCGATTGTGCGCGGGTCGAATCGGCCGCCGGCAACGCCGAGCTGCCGGTGGCGATCGATGCCCGGGTGGCGCGCAGCGCGGCCTGGATCGAACTCGGCCACAACGCTACCCGCGCGCTTTCCGGCAACGGTGCGCCGCTTCGCATCCGCAAGCTCTGAGGGCCGGACGATGACCGAACTGTTCAATCAATCCTGGGCCTGGCTGCACAGCGCCGACGGCTTGGCGATGTTGGTGCTCAGCCTGATAAAAATCACCCTGGTGGTGCTGCCGTTGACCGTGGCGGTGGCGTTCTATTCGCTATGGGAACGCAAGGTGATCGGCTGGATGCAGGTGCGCCGCGGCCCGGTGTACGTGGGTAAGGGCTGGCTGCAACCGTTTGCCGACGTGTTCAAACTGCTGTTCAAAGAAATCGTGCGGCCGGCCAAGTCCAATCGTTTCCTGTTTCTGCTGGCGCCGATGCTGACCCTGGTGCCGGCGTTTGCTGCCTGGGCGGTGATTCCGTTCGACGCGCAGATGGCGGTCTCCAACAGTAATGTCGGGTTGTTGTACCTGCTGGCAATGACCTCGCTCGGCGTGTACGGCATCATCCTTGCCGGTTGGGCGTCGAATTCCAAGTACGCCTTCCTCGGTGCCATGCGCTCGGCGGCGCAGGTGGTCTCCTACGAAATTGCCATGGGTCTGTCCCTGGTCGGCGTGCTGATCGTTGCCGGCTCGCTCAATCTGAGCCGGATCGTCGCAGCCCAGGCCGGCGATCTCGGACTGTTCGAGTGGTTCATGTTTCCGCTGCTGCCCTTGTTCGTGATCTATTTCATGTCCGGTGTCGCCGAAACCAACCGCGCCCCATTCGACGTCGCCGAGGGCGAATCCGAAATCGTCGCCGGTTTCCATGTCGAATATGCCGGTTCGGCGTTTGCGCTGTTCTTCCTGGCCGAATACGCCAACATGATCCTGATCAGTTTTCTGACCGCGATCCTGTTCATGGGCGGCTGGCTGTCGCCGTTTCCGGCATCGTGGGGCTGGATCGGACAGCCGTTCTGGGGCTGGCTGTTTTTCAAGGCGCTGCTGTTCGCCACGTTTTTCCTGTGGCTGCGCGCCACCTACCCGCGCTACCGCTACGACCAGATCATGCGCCTGGGCTGGAAGGTGTTCATCCCGATCGCCCTGGTCTGGATCAGCGTGGTCGGCGTGCTGGTTTACACCGGCCATCTGGTCGGCGGCGCCTGAGGAACCGACATGACCCGCATCATCCGCTACCTCAAGAGTCTGCTGCTGATCGAGCTGTTTCAGGGCCTGGGCGTGACCGGCCGTTACCTGCTGCGTCCCAAATACACCCTGAATTACCCGCAGGAAACCATCCCCAGGTCCAATCGCTTTCGCGGCCTGCACGCGCTGCGCCGGTACCCGAACGGCGAGGAACGCTGCATTGCCTGCAAATTGTGCGAGGCGGTCTGCCCAGCACTGGCGATCACCATCGATTCGGAGCAGCGTGCCGATGGTTCGCGCCGCACCACCCGCTACGAGATCGACTTGTTCAAGTGCATCTTCTGCGGTTTTTGCGAAGAGAGTTGCCCGGTCGATTCGATTGTCGAAACCCACGTACTCGAATACCACTTCGAAAAACCCAGCGAAGCGGTGGTCGGCAAGGCGCAGTTGCTCGCCATCGGCGACCGCTACGAAGCCGAGATCGCCGCTGCCCGCGCCCAGGATGCGGCGTTCCGCTGATGCCATGACCAAGGCCCAGACCCCATGACCCTGCCACTGATTTTGTTTTATCTGTTCGCGACCGTGCTGGTCGCGGCCGCGCTAGCGGTGATCAGCGTGCGCAACTCGGTGCATGCCGCGCTGTTTCTGGTGTTGGCGTTTTTCACCAGTGCCTGCATCTGGCTGCTGCTGCACGCCGAGTTCCTCGGCATCGCCCTGGTGCTCGTCTATGTCGGCGCGGTGATGGTGCTGTTCCTGTTCGTGGTGATGATGCTCGACATCAACAACGAGCCGCGCGCCGAACGCTTTGTCCAGCACCTGCCGGTGGCGATCGCAGTCGCGGTGGTGATGCTGGTCGAGGTGCTCGGGCTGCTCGGCGTGCGCAAGCTCGATGCCGGCGGTGGACTGGTCGATGCTGCCGCCGCGGCCGGTACCAGCAATACCGAATGGATCGGTATGGCGCTGTTTTCCGATTACATCCTGCCGTTCGAGATCGCCGCGGTAATCCTGACCGTGGCGGTGATCGCCGCGGTCGCGCTGACCCTGCGCCATCGCCCCAATGTGCGCAGCCAGAAGCCGGCCGAACAGGCCGCGGTGCGCGCCAGCGAACGCATGCGGCTGGTCGACATCGCCCGTGTGGAGAAGACCCGATGATTACCCTCGGTCACAGTGTCAGTCTGGCCGCGATCCTGTTCTGCATCGGCGTCGCCGGCATTTTCCTCAATCGCAAGAACGTCATCATCCTGCTGATGTCGATCGAGCTGATCTTGCTCGCGGTCAATTTCAACTTCATCGCATTTTCCAGTTTCATGGGCGATGTCGCCGGTCAGATATTCGTGTTCTTCATTCTGACCGTGGCCGCCGCCGAGGCCGCGATCGGGCTGGCCATTCTGGTGGTGCTGTTCAGGAACCGCAGCACGATCAATGTCGAGCAACTCGATTCCCTAAAGGGCTGACCTATGCGCGCTCTCCTTATCACCATCGTGCTGGCACCACTGATCGGTTCGATCATTGCCGGTCTGTTCGGCCGCCAGGTCGGTCGCCAGGGCGCGGCCGCGGCGGCGATCGGCGGGGTCGGCATCGCCTGCGCGCTGTCGCTGTGGGTGTTCAAGCAACTGGTGTTCGACGGCGTGGCAGCGTTCAACGAAAATCTCTACACCTGGTTCCAGATCGGTGGCTACAGCGCTCACGTTGGGTTCCTGATCGACCGCCTGAGTGCCTTGATGATGGTGGTGGTGACTTTCGTCTCGCTGATGGTGCATGTCTACACGATTGGCTACATGCGCGAAGACCCGGGCTACCAGCGCTTCTTCAGCTATATCGCGTTGTTCACCTTTGCCATGTTGATGCTGGTGATGAGCAACAACTTCCTGCAGTTGTTCTTCGGTTGGGAAGCGGTTGGCCTGGTGTCCTACTTGCTGATCGGGTTCTGGTTCAAACGCCCGAGCGCGATCTTTGCCAACCTCAAGGCGTTTTTGGTCAACCGCGTCGGCGACTTCGGGTTTTTGCTCGGCATCGCCGCGGTGCTGATGTATTTCGGATCGCTCGATTACGCGACGGTGTTCGCCAACCGCGAGGTCATCGTCGGGCAGAGTATCGAGATATTTGCCGGTCGTCCGTGGGCGGTACCGACGCTGATCGGCGTGCTGCTGTTCATCGGCGCGATGGGCAAGTCGGCGCAGGTGCCGCTGCACGTCTGGTTGCCGGATTCGATGGAAGGTCCGACCCCGATCTCGGCGCTGATCCACGCCGCAACCATGGTCACCGCCGGCATTTTCATGGTTGCGCGGATGAGCCCGCTGTACGAGTTGTCGGAGACCGCTCTGGCGTTCGTGGCGGTGATCGGCGCGACCACCGCGCTGTTCACCGGGCTGATCGGTTTGGTGCAGAACGACATCAAGCGGGTGGTCGCCTATTCCACCCTGTCGCAGCTTGGCTACATGACCGTGGCCCTCGGCGTCTCCGCCTATGGCGCGGCGATCTTCCACCTGATGACCCACGCTTTCTTCAAGGCGCTGCTGTTCCTCGGCGCCGGTTCGGTCATCATGGCCATGCACCACGAACAAGACATGCGCTACATGGGCGGGTTGCGTAAATATCTGCCGGCGACCTATTGGACCGCGCTGATCGGTACCCTGGCACTGGTCGGTACGCCGCTGTTCTCCGGTTTTTATTCCAAGGACGCGATCATCGAAGCGGCGGCGCTCGCTGCCGAGCGCGGCAGCGGCGCGTTCGGGTATGCGTATTGGTGCGTGCTGCTCGGGGTGTTCGTGACTGCGCTGTACAGCTTCCGTCTGCTGTATCTGACCTTCCACGGCAAGGAGCGCTTCGTGGTGCTGGCCGCCAGGCCGGCCGCGGCTACGGCACATAATGGAAACGCAAGTCACGATCCGCACGCCGACAGCGACGAGCACGCCGCGCACCGGCCGGGTGAGCTGGAACACGCACCGCACGAATCGCCACTGGTGGTGACGGTGCCGCTGATGCTGCTCGCCATTCCTTCGATCGGTATTGCCTGGTTCTCGGCCAAGGCCATGCTGTTCGGCGGGTTTTTCGGAGACGCGATCCAGGTCGATGCCGCCCATGATGTGCTTGGCGAAATGGCGCACGGTTTCCACGGCATTCTGCCGGCCGCCGTGCATGGCTTGAGCCAGGCACCGTTCTGGCTGGCGCTGGCCGGCTTCGCGGTGGCCACCTACCTGTATCTGATCAATCCTGCCGCCGCCGAACTGGTGCGTCGCTGGTTCGCGCCGCTGGTTCGGGTGCTGGAACGCAAGTACGGTTTCGACGAGCTTTACCAGGCGCTGTTTGCGCGTGGCAGCCTGCTGCTCGGCCGTGGGCTGTGGCAGATCGGCGATACCGCCCTGATCGATGGTGGCATGGTCAATGGACCGGCCGCGCTGATCGGCCGCGCCAGCGCCGTGTTGCGTGGCGTGCAATCGGGTTATCTGTACCACTATGCCTTCGCCATGATCCTCGGCCTGATCGCGCTGCTCGGCGCTTTCGTCTGGCTGCAATGACGCCTGGGCCCTTCGGGACGAAACGGGAACACCAAACATGTCGCAGCAATTGCTCTCTTGGCTGATCTGGCTTCCGGTTCTGGGCGCAGTACTCACCGCGGCCGCCGGCAATGCGCATGCCGGACGCGCACGCTGGATCGCCCTGTCTACCGCCCTGGCGACTTTCCTGATCAGTCTGCTGGTCTGGCAGCGCTATGCGCCCGGTACGCCGGGCATGCAACTGGTTGAAAATGCCCCGTGGATCGCTGCCATCGGCCTCAATTACCACCTCGCGGTGGATGGTATTGCGGTCGCGCTGATCCTGTTGACCAGTTTCACCACGGTGCTGACCCTGATCGGCGCCTGGCGCTCGGTCGGCGACCGGGTGCATCAGTACTTCGCCAGCTTTCTGGTGCTCGAAGCCCTGATGCTGGGCGTGTTCTGCGCCCGCGATGCCTTGCTGTTCTATGTGTTCTTCGAAGCCATGTTGATACCGATGTTCCTGATCATCGGCATCTGGGGCGGGCCGCGGCGGGTCTACGCCACCCTGAAGTTTTTTCTTTACACTTTCTTCGGTTCGATCTTCATGCTGGTCGGGCTGATCTATCTATACGTCCAGACCGGTAGCTTCGACCTGGACTACCTGGCCCGCTATCCGCTGAGCGGAACCGAGCAATTCTGGCTGTTTCTTTCGTTCCTGATCGCGTTCGCGGTCAAGGTGCCGATGTTCCCGGTACATACCTGGCTGCCGGACGCCCACGTCGAGGCGCCAACCGGCGGTTCGGTGATTCTGGCCGCGATCATGCTGAAGATTGGCGGCTATGGCTTCCTGCGGTTCTCGCTGCCGATCACTCCCGACGCCAGCCATGAGCTAGCCTGGCTGGTCATCGCGCTGTCGCTGATCGCCGTTGTCTACATCGGCTTCGTCGCCCTGGTGCAGACCGACATGAAGAAGCTGATTGCCTATTCTTCGATCTCGCACATGGGTTTCGTCACCCTGGGCGTGTTCGTCGCCTCCTGGCTGGCCCGCGATGCTGCGGGCGGCGCCGCAGCCAACGACGCAGCGCGGCTGGCCTTGCAGGGCGCGATGATCCAAATGATTTCGCACGGCTTCATCTCGGCGGCGATGTTCAGTTGCGTCGGCGTGCTCTACGAACGCGTGCATTCGCGGATGATCAAGGACTACGGCGGTGTCGCCAACACCATGCCCTGGTTCGCCGCGCTGATGGTGTTTTTCAGCATGGCCAATAGTGGCCTGCCCGGCACTTCGGGCTTCGTCGGCGAGTTCATGGTGATCCTGGCCACGTTCCAGGCCAGGCCGCTGCTGGCGGCGACCGCCGCGATCACACTGATCATCGGCGCGGCTTATACCCTGTGGCTGGTCAAGCGGGTGATCTTCGGTGCGGTCGCCAACCAGCATGTGGCCGAGCTCAAGGACATTTCCGCGCGTGAGGCTCTGGTGCTGGTCGGCTTTGCCGCCGCCACCCTGGTCGTTGGCGTGTGGCCGGCACCGCTGGTTGAGCTGATGGATGGCTCGATCGGCGAAGTGTTGCAGCAATTGCTGCGCGTCAAAATCTAAGGACCACGCATGAACCCGATTGACACTACCGATCTGCTGCGACTGTACCCCGAGGGATTCCTGCTGTTTTCCCTATGCGGTCTGTTGCTGGTCGATTTGTTCATCGCCGAGCGGCACCGGGCGATCACCCACTGGCTGTCGATCGTCCTGCTTGGTCTGACCGCGCTGCTGGTCTGGCGACTGGCCGGCAACGAAGCGTTGCGCGGCGCGGCCTTCGGGGGCATGTTCCTGGTCGACGGCGTGGCCACGGTGGCCAAACTGTTCATCCTGCTGACGAGCGCCGTGGTGCTGGTCTACGCCAAGCCTTACCTGTTGCCGCGCCGGCTGTTTCAGGGCGAGTTCTATACCCTGGTGCTGTTTGCGGTGCTGGGTATGATGCTGCTGGTCTCGGCTGGCAACCTGCTGATCGCCTATCTGGGTCTGGAACTGCTGGCACTGCCGCTCTACGCGTTGGTCGCGCTCGATCGCGACAACCGCCGCGCCTCGGAAGCGGCGATGAAGTATTTCGTGCTGGGGGCGCTGGCCTCGGGGCTGCTGCTGTTCGGCATGAGTCTGCTCTACGGCGCCAGCGGTTCGCTCGATCTGGGCAGTATCCGCGCGGCTGCGGTCAGCAATTCGCCCCATCCCTGGCTGTATGCGGTCGCCGTGGTATTCGTGGTGATCGGCATCGCCTTCAAATTGGGCGCGGTGCCGTTCCATATGTGGATTCCGGATGTCTATCAGGGCGCGCCGACCGCGGTCACCCTGTTCATCGCCAGCGCCCCCAAGATTGCCGGTTTCGGTCTGGCCTATCGGCTGCTCGACGGCGCACTCGATCCCTTCGCGCGCGACTGGGCGAGCATGCTCGCGGTGCTCGCCCTGCTGTCGCTGGTGGTCGGCAATGTGGTGGCCATCGCTCAGACCAATTTCAAGCGCATGCTCGGCTATTCGACCATCTCCCATGTCGGCTTTCTGCTGCTCGGTCTCATTGCCCACACTGCCGACGGCTATGGCTCGGCACTGTTCTATGCGGTCAGCTATGCGCTGACCGCCACCGCTGCGTTCGGGCTGATCATTCTGCTCTCGCGCTCCGGCTTCGAGGCCGAGGAAATCACCGACTTCAGTGGCTTGAATCAACGCAATCCCTGGTATGCGCTGTTGATGCTGCTGGTGATGGCCTCGTTCGCCGGGGTGCCGCTGCTGGTCGGGTTCCTGGCCAAACTGCAAGTGTTGAAGGCGGTGATCGGCGCCAATCTGATCTGGCTGGCGATCGCTGCTGGCCTGCTGGCGGTGGTCGGCGCGTTCTACTACCTACGGGTAATCAAGGTCATGTATTTCGATGCGCCGGCCGAGCCCGGTGCGTTGCTGCTGCCCAAGGATCTACCGTTCCGCCTGGTGCTGAGTGCGAACGCGCTGGCCCTGCTCGGGCTCGGCGTGTTCGGCGGACCGCTGCTGTCCTGGTGCCTGCGCGCCGCCGCCGGCGGCTGAGTGCAAACACGCCATAGCCTGAAATAGCTTGTGTTGAGCGGTAGGGGCGACCCGGCGGGTCGCCCTCGCAAACCATGGGTTTGGTGTCGCGCTGACCGGCTCCGCCGTTAAAAACCGTTGTGCTCAGCACAACCTGTGATTTTCACGATTTTTGGCTTCGTCTTGTTGCGCTTCGCTTCGCTCAGCACAACCTATGATCTTGGCTTCGGCTGGGCGACTCGCCGGGTCGCCCCTACAAAATTGCGCTTCCCTGTTCCCTGTTCTTCGTTCTCCGTTCCCCGACTCCTGCCACCGAGGTTGCCATGTCGCACGAAGATATCCGTTCCAGCAAACGCCCCGAACCCGACCAGGCGATGGTCGATATCGCCAATTATGTCGCCGATTACGCGATCGGCTCGACCGAGGCGTACAGCACCGCACGGCATATGCTGCTCGATTCGATGGCCTGTGCGATGCTGGCGATGAAGTTTCCGGAATGCGTCAAGCATCTGGGCCCGGTGGTGCCCGGGGCGGGGATGATCGACGGCGTGCCGGTGCCGGCCACCGCGCATACCCTGGACCCGGTGCAGGCGGCGTTCGCAATCGGCACGCAGATCCGCTGGCTGGATTTCAACGACACCTGGCTGGCCGCGGAATGGGGCCATCCCTCGGACAATCTGGGCGCGATCCTGGCGGTCGGCGATTACGTCTCGCGCCGCAATGTCCGCGAGGGTCGGCCGCCGCTGACGGTGCGCGATATTCTTGGCTACGCGATCAAGGCGCACGAGATCCAGGGTTGCTACGCGCTCAAGAACAGTTTCAATCGTGCCGGCATGGACCATGTGATCCTGGTGCGGCTAGCTTCGACCGCGGTCGCGACCGCCATGCTCGGCGGCAGCAAGGACGAGATCGTCACCGCGGTCTCGCACGCCTGGATCGACAATGGCGCGCTGCGTACCTACCGGCACGCGCCGAATACCGGTCCGCGCAAGAGCTGGGCGGCGGGCGATGCCTGCCGGCGCGCGGTGATCCATGCGCTGAACGCGGTGGATAAGGGCGTGGTCGGCTACCCGAGCGCGCTGAGCGCGCGGACCTGGGGCTTTTATGACGTTGCTTTCGGCGGCAAACCGTTCGAATTCGAGCGTCCGTTCGGCAGCTATGTGATGGAAAACGTCTTGTTCAAGATCAGTTTTCCGGCCGAGTTTCACGCCCAGACTGCGGTCGAATGCGCGCTGCGCCTGCACCCGCTGGTCGCCGACCGCATCGAGCAAATCGAACGAGTCGAAATCGAGACTCAGGAAGCCGGCGTGCGCATCATCGACAAGACCGGCCCGTTGGCCAATTATGCCGACCGCGACCACTGCATCCAGTACATGACCGCGGTGCCGCTGATCTTCGGCCGACTGACCGCCGCCGATTATGCCGATGAAGTCGCCGCCGACCCGCGCATCGACGCCTTGCGGGCAAAAATGCAGGTGCGCGAGAATCCGCGTTTTACCGCCGAATACTTCGATCCCGACAAGCGCTATATCGGCAATTCCGTGCAGGTATTCTTTCGTGACGGAAGTTGCACCGACAAGATTTCCATCGACTACCCGATCGGGCACCGGTTGCGCCGCGAGCAGGGGATTCCGTTGCTGCTGGAAAAGTTCGCTGCGGCCATTCAGGGACAGTTCGGCGACAAACGCTGTCGCCAGATTCTGGCGACTTGCGGCGATGCGGCACGCATGGAAGCGATGCCGATCGAGCGCTGGCTGCGCCTGTTCGTGGCCTGAAGCCGAAGTGCCATGGCTCCCGTGGGATCAAGCCTTTGGGGCTTTATCCGGCGCTGCTATGCTCTACAATGCCGATGCCCGGTGTCAATGGCATGCGGGGCTGTACCCGTGCCGTTCGCAGAGATCAACTCAAATACGCAATGGAGAACCCGATGAAGCACAATCGCTTGTACGCATTGATTGCCCTGTCGCTGGCTGCGGTTTCCGCACAAGCCGCAGACGAATATTCGAAGGATTGGTTTTTCACCGTCAATGGTGGCGTCAATATCAACGACGACGACCGCAGCGTGCACAACGACCTGACCGCGATCGCCGGCGCCGGGTTCGGCCGCTATCTGGCGCCCAAGAGCACCCTTGAGTTCTCTATCGATTACACGGATCGGGATGTCAGCCGGTTGAACAGCGACAAGTGGAGCAGCACTTCGGGAACCGTGTCGCTGCGCCATTTTCTGGGCGACGGCGACTGGCAGGGTTACCTTATGGGTGGCGGTGGCGTCAGCCGTCGCAGCCTCGATTCGGTCAGCAACAGCGTCGATTTCGTGCCGGTGTTCCAGGTCGGCGGTGGCGTGCAGAACCGGGTCAGCAAGACCGTCGCGCTGCGCGGCGAAATCGGCTATCGCTTCGACTTCGACGATGAGGCGATCGTCGGCGAAAGCCAGTTCGGCGATGTTTATCTGACCTTCGGTGCGGTGTTTGGTCTGACCGAAGCGCCGGCCCCAGTGGCCGTGGTCGATGCCGCCGACGCCCCGGTGGTCGAAGCGCCGCCGCCGCCGCCGGTGGATGGCGACGACGACAACGATGGGGTGTTGAATTCTGTCGATAAGTGCCCGAATACGCCGGCCGGTGAAGCGGTCGGTCCGGACGGTTGCCCGATCGCCGTGGTCATCGACTTGCGTGGAGTCAATTTTGCCTTCGACAAGGCGGAGCTGACCGCGGAGTCGATCACCATCCTCGATCAGGCGGTGGACGCACTGACCCGCTATCCGGCGCTCAAGGTCGAAGTGGCCGGGCATACCGATTCGATCGGTACCGAGGCCTATAACCAGGGCCTGTCCGAACGTCGTGCCCGCGTGGTCTATGATTATCTGACCGGTCACGGTATTTCGGCCGATCGCCTGTCCGGGCCAACCGGCTACGGCGAGACCCGCCCGATCGACAGCAACGCGACCGCCGATGGCCGTGCACGTAACCGGCGTACCGAACTTAGCAAGCAACAGTAAGCACGGCGCAGCCGCCCCGCAGGGTGGCCGGTCCGAACAAAAACCCCGGCTCCGGCCGGGGTTTTTGTTTGCGCTAGCCTTTGGCTGCCACCGGCAAGGACCGAGCGCTGCAATAATTCACGGTGTCGGCCGGGCCACAACAACGACGTTGGGTTCGGTGGCGGGCCTCCGGGTGTATCTTTTCCTGGCCGGGGTCGTGCGCGTTCGGTGTGTGCTCGCGGGTCCGGTATCCGAAACGGAACCCGATCACGGTTTTTTCGTGGATGGCACGGACACTGCGAATGTGGTCTTCCGCGAGAATCCCCAACCGGCGACTTTGTGCATCATGGACACCCACGAAAAAAGGCTGCATCCGCGCAAGGATGTCTTCAGCGCCGCCATGCTGGTGGTGGGCGACCGCGGTTATCTCTCGGAGGTGTGGGACCTGTCCCAGGGCGGTGCCCGCGTTGGCCGACCGAAGAACTGGCCGGGCGATGTCGGAGAGCCATTTCGTATTTTCTTCATGCTCGATCAAGACACCGTGATCAGCCTGCTGGCGCGGGTGGTACGCAACGGCGCGGACAGTCTGGGTGTGCAGTTCGTTGCGGGCCAGGAGCAACGTATCCACGACCTGATGTACGAGGCGCGTTTCCTGGATTCGGACGTGGCTTGAGGGTTGGGGAACGGGGAACGGGGAACGGGGAACGGGGAACGGGGAACGGGGAACGGGGAAGGCTGGCCTCTCTCACCCGTGTCGGCTCCGCCGCTGTGCGGCTTGCGCCGGGCCGCGTTGGATTGCCGCTATGCTCCGCCCGACCTTTGCCTTCGTGCCCCTGACTATGCCATCCGACTCGGCACCATCCTGCTGCTGTTCGCATCCAACCTGTTCATGACCGTGGCTTGGTACGGCCACCTTCGCTACAAGAATGCCGCGTTGTGGCTGGTGATCCTGGTCAGTTGGGGCATCGCCTTTTTCGAATATTGCCTGCAGGTGCCGGCCAATCGCTACGGCAATAGCGTGTACAGCGTGGCCCAGCTCAAGACTATCCAGGAAGTGTTGTCGCTGACGGTGTTCGTTGGCTTCTCAGTGCTGTGGCTAGGTGAGCCGCTGCGTTGGCAACATATGGCGGGGTTTGCCCTGATCGCAGCCGGGGCCGCCTTGGTGTTCAGAGCGTAAGCCATGCGGCGTCCGGTCCCGCCGTGCCTTCATGTCAGAAGCGGATACGCCCGGTCAGCATGTCCCTGAACATCACCCAGTCGCCGAGCAGGCTGTACAGCGGGTAGCGAAAGGTGGCCGGACGGTTCTTCTCGAACACGAAGTGTCCGACCCAGGCGAAGCCATAGCCGATTAGCGGAATGGCGAACAGATACCGCGGTCCGAGCGAACCGACGGCGACCGCGGCGATCAGTGCCAGCACCAGACTGCTGCCGACGAAATGCAGTCGGCGACAGGTACGATCGCGGTGCTCGCTCAGGTAATACGGATAAAACGCCTGGAAACTCGGGAATTCGCTCATGGCCAAGCCGCGGGGCGCGCTGGAAGTAGGGTGGATAAGCGTAGCGCAGTCCAGAGGACCGGGGACAGGGGCGCCGTAGGTCGGGTCAAGCGCCGCAGGCGTGGACCCGACATCGGTCGGCCTCGCCCGCTGGTGTCGGCTCCACCGCTGTGCGGCTTGAGCCGACCTACGATGACAGCCACCTACGATGCTGGGCCGCGGCCCTCGCGCTTGACCCGTTGCCAGAGCGCCTCCTGCTGATCCAGGGATAGCTCCGCAAAGCTCTGCCCACTGGCCGCCGCCAAGGCCTCCATGGCCCGGAAGCGCTGTTCGAACTTGCGGTTGGCGCCGCGCAGCGCCCGCGAGACATCGACGTCGAGGTGGCGGGCCAGGTTGACCAATACGAACAGCAGGTCGCCGACTTCATCATTCAGGCGCTCTGCGTCGTCGCCGGCGGGGGCGGCCAGTTCGACCTCGACTTCGGCGATTTCTTCGCGCAGTTTGTCGATCACCTGGCTAACCTCGGGCCAGTCGAACCCGACCGCGGCGGCGCGCTTTTGCAGCTTGAGCGCGCGCTGCCACTCGGGCAGACCGCGAGCGATGCCGGCCAGGGCGCTGCGATCCGGGTCGGCGCCGCGCTCGCTGCGCTTGTGCTGCTCCCACAAGCGGGTCTGCTCGGCGGCATCGTTCACCACCAGATCGCCAAAAACGTGCGGATGACGGCGCTCCATCTTGGCGCAGATCGCAGCGGCCACATCGTTAAAATCGAAGCGACCGGTTTCGGCTGCGAGTTGGGCGTGGAACGCGACCTGGAACAGCAGGTCGCCGAGTTCGTCCCTAAGATCGTCGAAATCGCCGCGGTCGATGGCGTCGGCTACCTCATAGGCCTCCTCGATGGTGTACGGCGCGATGGTGGCAAAATTCTGCTGCAGGTCCCAGGGGCAACCGCCGGCCGGATCCCGCAGGCGCGCCATGATCGTGCGCAGTCGTTCGATTGGGTGCTCAGGCATGCCGTGTGGTCTCGTCGGAGTGCAGCCAGTCCAGCCACGGTTTGCCGGGATCGGCAAAGGCAATGAAATCCGGATTGATCAGGCTCGGCCGGGTGTTGTAGGCGAGCGGTTGCAGGCGATGGTCGCAAACCTGGCCACCGGCCGCTTCGAGCACCGCCTGGCCGGCCGCCGTATCCCATTCGCTGGTTGCGCCGAAGCGCAGGTAGACGTCGGCCCGGCCTTCCGCGACCAGGCAAAACTTGAGTGCCGAGCCCATCGGATGCAGGTGGTGCCGGCCTGCCCGGTTGAGAAATCCTTCGAGTCTGGGGTCGGCGTGCGAGCGGCTACCGGCAACGCGCAGGCATTGCGGCGCAGGCGACTGCACCCGCAGTGGCTGGCGTTGTCGGTCCGCATCGACACGGAATCCGGGGATGCCTCGGGCGCCCATCCAACTCTGCCCGGTGACCGGCGCGTGGACCACGCCGAGCACGCTCTTGTGCGCCTCGATCAAAGCGATATTGACGCTGAACTCGCCATTTTTCTTGATGAACTCTCGGGTGCCATCGAGCGGGTCGACCAACCAGAAGCGCTGCCAACGGTGGCGGTCCGGGCCATGGTTGCTGGCCGCTTCCTCGGACAATACCGGCCAGTCTGGGGTGAGTGCGGCGAGCCCCGCCAGGATCGAACGGTGTGCGGCCAGATCGGCGGCGGTGAGCGGCGAACGGTCGTCCTTTTCGGTGACGGAAAAGCTGCCGCGGTAGATCGCCATGATCGCGCGGCCGGCGTCTTCGGCGATCGCCCGTACCGCGTCCAGCAAGGTTGCCTGCGATTCCGGGGTCACCGCGGCTGGACCCGTTTGCGCAGATATTCGCGGGCAATGAACAAGGCGGCGATCGAGCGGCCGTCGGTGACATCGTCGCGGTCGACCAAGGCGCCGAGATCGTCCAGCCGCCAAGGCACCACCTCCAGTTCTTCCGGTTCGTCGCCTTCCAATCGCTCCGGGTACAGGTCCTCGGCCAGCACCAGATTGATCCGGTTGGCCATATAGGTTGGCGCCAGCGACAACTGGGTGAGCAGGGTCAGCCGGTGCGCGCCGAAGCCGACCTCTTCCTTCATTTCCCGGTTGGCACCGGCGAGCACGTCCTCGCCACGCTCCAGTCGCCCCTTCGGTGGCCCGAGTTCGTAGCTGTGCAACCCGGCCGCGTACTCGCGCACCAGCAGTACGGTGTTTTCGTCGCGCATCGGCAGGATCATCACCGCGCCGCGTCCAGAGCCTGGCATGCGCTCGAAAGTGCGCCGTTCGCCATTGCTGAATTCGAGATCGATCTGTTCGAGCGCGAAACGCGTACCTTCGTTGAGCAGGCGACGCCCATGGATGATCGGAAGATTGGACATGGCGCATTGTACCGGTAGCGCGGGGACGTTTCTGATGGAACGTATCGCTGTCGGAGCGATGTAGATGATTCAGCGCTGCCTTTGCGGCCTGCTTGAAACCCGGCAGCTCATGGTCAGGCCGAAGCTCGGCTCTGGCTCTGGCGTCTGCGCGCAGGAGCGCGCGCTCTTATCGGGGGCCCCTCGGCGGCGGTGATCGCTGGCCGCGGAAAGCCCGCAGGGTGGCCGACAGGATGTCGGCCAGGCGCCGTCTCGCACAGGGATGTGCGATACGGCGACCAGCGGCCAGCGAGCACGGACCCGGAGGGCAGGATGCCCGCAGGGCGCCGACGTGGGGTGGCCTTCTCTTTGGTTACTTTCTCTTGGCCACTCAAGAGAAAGTAACTCGCTCGCGTAGCGAGTGAAAGCTGTTGGGAGTCCCGCAGGGACGACCCACTCGCGCAGCGAGTGTGAGCACTTCGTCACCTTGCGACGCGAGAGCAGCGCCGGATCCATTTCTTGTGGTGGGTAAGGTGATGGTGCCGTGGCCGCAGGCCCGACTCAGGCGCCAGACGCCGAACTATCGTGCAAGCCAAGCGCGGCGCGCAGGGCGAGCAGGGTGGCGTGGACCTGTCCGGCCCGATAGGGCTCGGCCTCGCCGCGGTTCCAGACCGTATCCGGCCAGGCCGGATCGCTGCTGTAGCGCGCGATGACATGCGCATGCAACTGCGGCACCCGGTTGCCGAGCAGCGCCAGATTGAGCTTTTCCGGGTCGAATACCGCTTGCATGGCGTGCTCGGCCAGGGCGAGTTCTTCGATCAGTTGCGCGCGCCTGGCCGGGTCCAGATCGGTCAGTTCACGGCAGTCGGGCAGGCGCGGCACCAGGATGATCCAGGGATAGCGGGCATCGTTCATCAGCAGAACCCGGCACAGCGCCAGGTCGCCGAGCTCGATGGCGTCTTGCTGCAGGCGCGGATGCAGGACGAACTCTTCACTCGGGCGCAGCGCTTCGCGCAGGAAGGCGAGGCTGCGACGCCAGGCCAGCGCCGCAGATTCGGCGTGAAAATCGCTGCGTTGATTGCAGTTGAAACCGTGACCGGCGGCGTACACATGCACCGGAATCTGCGGGTGGCGCTGGCGCAACTGATCGACGAAGGCGGCGGGAATCGAGGGGTCGCGTTCGCCGAAGTGCATCAGGATCGGCGCGCGCGGGGTTTCATCGAGGAACGGCGCAGTCCGCGCGCCGTAGTAGCTCACCGACGGAATGCCGAGACGGGTTGCGGCCAGCCAGGCCAGGCTGCCACCCCAACAGTAACCGACGCAGGCGACCGGACCATGCGCCGCCGCCACGGCCTGGATTGCGGCTACATCGAGCAGAGCGTCGTCGAAGCGCAACTGCGCCATGAGTTCGCGACCCTGGGCGATGCCTTCGGGGTCGTAGCCAAGTTCGACATTGCCGCCGCAGCGATCGAACAGCCAGGGCGCGAACGCGGCATAGCCATTCGCCGCGAACTGTGCGCACAGGTCGCGGATGTGCGAGTTGACGCCAAAAATCTCCTGCAGCACGATCACGCTGCCGAGCGGAGCCGCCGTCGGTAATGCCCGCCAGACGTGAAAACGGTGGCCATCAGCGGCGAGGAGTTCGATGACGTCGTTCATGGCCGGCTTCCGCTGGTTCGGGTTGTTGCCTCGCCGGTTGGGCGCGGCGGCGGGTTTCTGGGCAAGGGCTCAACGCGATCCGGGCGCCGACCGGCCATGCACTTCGACCCGGTTGCGGCCATTGCGTTTGGCGGCGTAGAGCGCCTCGTCGGCGGCAGCGATCATCAGCGACAACGAGGGCTGTTGGAGGCTGCCGAGCAACACCAGTCCGATGCTGGTGGTCAACTGGATCGTTTGGCCATCCAGGCTGACCATGCGCTCGCTCAGCGCATGACGCAGGCGCTCGGCGATGGTCAGGGCACCGGACGCCGATTCATTCTCCAGCGCGACCACGAATTCCTCACCACCATAACGTCCGAGCAGGGTGTCTTCGCGTAGGGTATCGCGGAACACGCGTGCCACTTCGGCCAGAACTCGGTCGCCGAACTGGTGGCCAAAGTTGTCGTTGATCGGCTTGAAGCGATCGATGTCGATCAGCATCACCGCCACCTCGCCGCCGCTGGCCAAAGCGCGTTGGACCATGTCGCCCAGCGCACGTAACAGATACCCGCGGTTGTAGACCTGGGTCAGCGGATCATAGGTGGCCGCCTGGTAGAGCTCGCTGGCCTGTTGGGTCAGTCGTTCATTGGCGCGGCGCAGTGCCAGATCCTGCGCGGATATCGCTCGGTTGCGCTCGGCCAGATCGCGGTTCAGCCGGCGCACCTCACGCAATCGCCAGAACAGCGCGCCGACCACGGCCAAGAGCCCGATCAGAGTGCCGGCGGCGATACGCTGGCGCAAGGCTTCGGTGCGCAGGCTGAGCGCCTTGACCTGGTTGTCCATGCGCAGGATCTGCATCTGGCTGGCGTTGCTTTCGCGTTCCTGCTTGAACTCCAGAATGGCTAGTCGCCGCGCTGACGTGAGGCCGAGCAGCTCCTCGCGCAGGGCGGCGCGCAGGCGGGCATAGCCGAGCGCCTCGGCGGTGGCGCCGCGTTTTTCCAGCAGACGCTCCATGCCCAGGTAGGCGGCGTGCAATTGCGGTTTGAGCTGGACCTTGCGCAGATGGCTGATCGATGCGCTGTACACCGCCTCTGCCCGCGCGAACTGGCCCTCGGCAGTCAGCAGGTCGCCGCTTCTGAGCAAGGCGCGGCCGACGATGTCGGCCTGCCCCATCGCCTGTCCGATCGCGAGTGCGGTGGCCAGTCGGCCTCCAGCTTCCTCGAACTGGCCCTGGCCGAGCCGAGCGCGCGCCAGCTCAAGGTTTTCCAGGGCTATGCCTTGTCGGTTGCCTAGCGCAGCGTCGATTGCCAGTGCCTGTTCGGCGTGGCGGTAGGCGCGCTCCCAGTCGCCGAGGTCGTTGAGCAGGGTGGCGTAGCTGCCCAGCGATGAAGACAGCGCGGTTGGATCGAATTCATCCCGCGCCGCGGCGATAGCCGCTTCAAAATTCTCCCGCGCCGAGACGCCGTCCTCGATTTCACGGTAGAGCAGACCGATATTGCGATAGGGCACGTCGCCGCGGTAACCCGGGCCGAGTTGTCGGTTGATTTCGAGTGCCTGAAGGTTGCGGTCCAGCGCTTCGGAAAACCGACCCAGATCGCGATACACCGTGCCCAGCCCGGTCAGTGCCTGCTGCAGCGCGTAGCGGTGATTGCCTCCGCGTGCCAGCAGGGCGGCGCGCTCGTAGTGCACCAGAGCCTGGGCCGAATCGCCGCGGCGCCGGGTGATGGTCGCCAGCCGGGTTTCGGCGCCGCTCTCGAAAGCCGCCGCCTGGTGGGCTCGGGCAAGCAGAATCTGGCGCTCGGCACTGGCGATCGATGCGTCGTAATCGCCGATGTTGAGCAGCTCCAGACCGAGCGCGTTCTCGGCCTGCAGTTGCGCCCGCCAGTCGCCATCGGCCGCCGCGGCGGCGCGCGCGCGCTGCCAATGGGCGATCGATGGTGGATGCCGGTTGGCCATGTTGTACAGCACCGCCGCCGCGGTATGCGTGTAGAAGGCGGCGTTCCCGCCCAGCGCCAGTTCCTGGAAACGCAGCATCGATTCGACTGCGACGAACGGGCCACTTGCGCTTGTCGGCAGCGGCTCGGTCTTCGCAGCCTGCGCCGTGACATTGGCGCCGACCAACGCCAGCAGCACGCGCAGGGTCGCCCGGCGCAAACGGGTCGGAAAATTAAACACACGCGGGTGCCGGATCATCTTTGCCTTATACTCCGCGGCCCGCCAGCCGGCGATCCAAAAAAAACCATCATGTCGTCTGCCTCGCCGCGGGTCGGATTTGTCAGCCTCGGGTGTCCGAAAGCCCTGGTCGATTCCGAGCGCATTCTGACCCAACTGCGGGCGGAAGGCTATGCGATCGCACCCAGTTATCACGACGCCGACCTGGTCGTGGTCAATACCTGCGGTTTCATCGATGCCGCGGTGGAGGAGTCCCTGGATGCGATCGGCGAGGCGCTGGCCGAGAACGGCAAGGTGGTGGTAACCGGCTGTCTTGGTGCCCGTGCCGGACTGATCCGCGAGCGTTTTCCCGAGGTGCTGTCGATTTCCGGTCCGGCCGATTACCAAAGCGTGATGCAGGCGGTGCACGCCCAGCTGCCACCGCTGCACGACCCTTTTCAGGATCTTTTGCCGGCGGCGGGCATCAAGCTGACTCCCAGGCACTACGCCTACCTGAAGATTGCCGAGGGCTGCAATCACCGTTGCACGTTCTGCATCATTCCCTCGCTGCGCGGGGACTTGGTTTCGCGACCGATCGACCAGGTGCTGGTCGAGGCCGAAAAGCTGGTCTCGGGCGGGGTGCGCGAACTGCTGGTGATCTCGCAGGACACCAGTGCTTATGGCGTGGACATGAAATATGCCACGCGCGAATGGCGTGGGCAAAGCTACCGAACGCGCATGACCGAGCTGTGCCAGGGGCTGGCCGAGCTCGGCGTCTGGGTGCGCCTGCATTACGTCTACCCGTATCCGCATGTGGACGAAGTGATTCCGTTGATGGCGGCGGGGCGGATACTGCCTTACCTGGACATCCCACTGCAGCACGCCAGCCCGCGCATCCTGAAACTGATGAAGCGTCCGGCCAGCGGCGAAAAGAACCTGGAGCGGATTCAGGCCTGGCGCGCGGCCTGCCCGGAGCTGACCCTGCGCAGCACCTTCATCGTCGGTTTTCCCGGCGAAACCGAGGCCGAGTTCGAGGAACTGCTCGGTTTCCTGGAAGCGGCCGAGCTGGATCGGGTCGGCGCCTTCGCCTATTCGGCGGTGGACGGCGCCAGCGCCAATGCCTTGCCGGGAGCAGTACCCGAGCCGGTCAAGCAGGATCGCCTCAAGCGCTTCATGAAGACCCAGGCGCGCATTTCGCGGCGCCGCCTCAAGCAGAAGGTCGGACGGGTCGAGTCGGTGTTGATCGACGAAGTCGGGCCGAGCGTGGCGATCGGGCGCTCGCGGGCCGATGCCCCCGAGATCGATGGCAAGGTGTATGTCGCTACTTCCGGACGCCAACTTCGGCCTGGCGAGTGGGTCGATGTGCACATCGAGCGTGCCGATGCCCATGATCTGCACGGCCGTCTGAAGGATTGAGATGCGCTTTCAGGCGCCGGCACGCGAAGCCGTTGATCCAGCCTGCTGGACGCGCCCGCCGCTCGCCGCTCTGCTTGCGGCCTATCCCTGGCTGGATGCCGCCGACTGGCCCGAGATCGAATGGCTGAACCGCCGGTTCGCCGGGCGCTGCCATACCGTGACCGGACTGTCGTTACGCCTGGTTGCGCAAACCCCGGCGCTACTCGGCGACGGCCAGCATTACGAGCAACGCAGTTTTGTCGAGGGCCGGATCAGCACCCGCGAACGCAACTGGCACGATCTGTTCAATGCCCTGGTCTGGCTAGATCATGGCGCCATCAAATCCGCCCTGAACGCGCGTTACGTCGCCGAAATGGCTGCCACTGCGCCGCGTCAGCGCAACCGCGCGCAGATGGCCCTGACCCACTTCGACGAGGCCGGAGCGGTCGTGTGGATGGATCGCGGCGTCGCCATCGAGGCTTGGGACGCGCACGACTGGCGTGGCCTGTTTCTCGATCATGGCGAGGATTGGCGGCGTGGCCACATCCGCATCAGCGTGATCGGTCACGCCCTGCTCGAACACGCACTCTTGCCGCGCGCACAGACCGTGGCCAAATGCTTGGTGTCGTGCGGACCGGTGCCAGCCACGCCGGCACAACAGGACGCCGCCGAATGCGCCCTGGCCAGGGCGATCAGCCAGGGCGAACTGCTGAACGATCCACAAGCGCTGCGGCCGCTGCCGCTCGCGGGTATTCCCGGCTGGTTTCCCGGCAACGATCGTGCGGATTTTTTTGCTGCCGAGTGTTTCCGCCCGCTGCGACCCGAGCGGCAATACCCGCCGCCGTGGTCGGCGCGAGATGGGGATATGGAATAGGTTGTGCTTCGCTGCGCTCAGCACAAGCCATGTTTTACGACCTACGACCTAAAACCCGCAGCACTTCAAATGAACGCGGTCTCGGCCAGTTCCATCAAATTACTGGCACCGGAACGCAGCGCGGCCGCGTGGGCGGCGGCGCGGGGCAGGATGCGCTCGAAATAGAAGCGGGTGTTGGCGCGTTTGGCGGCGGCGAATTCGGCGTCCTGGTTGCCGGCGGCGGCGAGCAGGCGCAGGCTGAAATAGGCCAGCGACACGTATACCGAATAGAACAGATAGTCATGCGCGGCGGCGCCGACTTCGTCCGGGTTGGCTTGTGCGGCGTTGCCGATGAACTGGCTGAGCTCGGCCCATTCTTCGGCGTGGCGGCCGAGCAGGGTGGCCCAGGCACCGCGTTCTGCGTGGCTCTGTTCGGTGGCGACGAAGGCCGAGATTTCGGCCAAAAAGGCCTTCAGCCCGACCGCCTGCAGTTGCAGCACCTTGCGGCCGATCAGGTCCATGGCTTGGATGCCGGTGGTGCCCTCGTACACGGTGGTGATGCGCGCATCGCGGGCCAGTTGCTCCATGCCCCATTCGCGGATGTAGCCGTGGCCACCATAGATTTGTTGGGCGTGATAGCAGCATTCGACCGCCAGTTCGGTCAACCCGGCTTTGACGATCGGAGTCAGGAAGCCGAGCAGTTCATCGGCTTGTTTGCGGGCATCGGCGTCGCTGCCGCGTTCGGCCAGATCGACTTGCAGGATGGTGTAGTAGACCAGCGCGCGGCCAGCTTCGACCAGCGATTTCTGGGTCAGCAGCATGCGCCGGATATCCGGGTGCACGATCAGCGGGTCGGCCGGTTTGTCGGCGCGTTTGGGCCCGGTCAGGGCACGCCCCTGCAGGCGGTCGCGGGCGTAGTCGAGACCGTTCTGCCAGGCGCGTTCCATCAAGCCCAGCCCTTGCAGGCCGACCGCCAGCCGCGCCGTGTTCATCATCAGGAACATCGCCGCCAGACCGCGGTTGGGCTGGCCGATCAGCCAACCCTCGGCAGCATCGAAGTTCATCACGCAGGTGGCTGAGCCCTTGATGCCCATCTTGTGCTCGATCGAGCCGCAGCCGAGTGTATTGCGTGCACCGACCCGACCTTCGCGGTCGACCTTGAACTTGGGCACCAGGAACAGCGAAATGCCGCGCACGCCGGGCGGCGCGTCGGGCAGCCGCGCCAGCACCAGATGCACGATATTCTCGGTCAGGTCGTGCTCGCCGGCGGTGATGAAGATCTTGGTGCCGGAGATCTGGAAACTGCCATCGGCATTGGGCTCGGCGCGGGTCTTCAGTAGACCGAGATCGGAACCACAATGGGGCTCGGTCAGGCACATGGTACCGGTCCATCTGCCGTCCACGATCGGCTTCAGGAAGACTTCCTGTTGCCAGGGCTCGCCGACCTGTTTGAGCGCCTCGGTGGCGCCGTGCGAGAGCAGCGGATAGGTGCCCCAGCTCAGATTGGCCGAGTCGATCATTTCCTTGACCACCGCGCCGACCAGCTCGGGCAGATGCTGGCCGCCGAATTGCTCCGGCGCGGTCAGGCCATTCCAGCCGCCTTCGACGAACTGCTGGTAGGCCTCGCGAAAACCCTTGGGGGTATGCACGGTGCCGTGTTCGAAACGGCAACCCTGCTCGTCGCCGCTTTGATTGAGCGGAGCCAGCACCTGCTCGGTGAAGCGCGCGCCTTCCTCCAGCACGGCATCGACCAGCTCGCGATTGGCCGGATCGGCGCCGCTCAGCCGGGTAAAGGCCTGCTCGGCGTGCAGGACATCGAATAACACGAAGCGCATTTCACGCAATGGGGCGGTATAGCGGCTCATCAAGGTTCTCCTGCGGGTGGATGGGGTGATCGACCGGGGCCTGTGCCACAGCCCCGCCGTTCAGCGAAACTGGCCGGGCTTGCCTGGCACCGGGTTGAGCTGGCTGGTCGCGCGCAACTCAAAATCCTGTTCGGGATCGTTGCTGTGGATGCTGCCGATCAGGCGATAGCCGATGCCGCTGTCGAGCGCACGACGGAAAAGTCCGGCAACCAGGTCGTTCGGCTGAAAATGGTAGGTAAATATCTCGGCCGAGTGCGGCGATACGTCCAGGTCCAGCGCGATCACAACTTGGTCGGCCGGGTGGCTGGCCAGCAGCAGGTCGGCGTCGATGCTGCCGAAATGCATCGGCACGTCGCTGTGGTTCTGTAGGCGCAGTTCCAGCACGATGCGCCGGCCCGATTGCAGTTCCAGGCTCTGGATGCTGAGTTGCGGCGGGTTGACTCGCTTCTGCGGCTTGCCGACACAGCCCGCCAGCAGCAGGGCGGCGAAGGCGGCGAACAGCGCGAGTGCAGTGCCAGTGCGGGCCGATGCGGTCATGCGGACTCTCCGGGGTGGGGACAGCGCCCAAGTGTAAGGCCATGTCTGCAACGCATGCACACGCCGGCCTGACGGCGACCGGAATTCGGTTCAGGGGGATGGCCGACGATGCCGATCGTCGCCGACTGACGATCGATCGGGGCAAACTTGCGCCAGGTCAAGCCTGGCCAGGTCGGCTTGCGGCATGATCGCGAAGGAGGCCGAGTCTCGCGCGATCCGCTTGCGGCGGTGGCGCCGGATACCGCGGCCCGTCCGGAGTGAACGGAGCGACCCGATGCGCCAGCCAGCCACCCCTCCAGGAACCGCGCCGGGTCCGGGTCTTTCGCCCGAGGCAGCGGCTGAGCGACTGGCCGAGCATGGGCCGAATGCCTTGCCGGTGGCGGCGGCGATATCGGCCTGGTGGCGGCTGTTGCGCCAGTTCCACAGCCCACTGATCTATCTGTTGTTGTTCGCGTTTGCTTTCGATCTTGGGCTGTGGCTGGTCGAAGGACGGGTCGGCGCACCGGTGGAGGCGCTGGCGATCCTGTCGATTTTGCTGGTCAACGCCGGGCTGGGCGCGTTCCAGGAGTTCCGTTCCGAGCAGGCGCTAAATCGGCTCAAGGCGATAGCAGCGCCGCAGGCCTGGGTGATGCGCGGCGGCTGGCTACTGCGGGTGGCCAGCGATCGGGTGGTGCAGGGCGATCTGCTGCGGGTGGCGTCCGGCGAGCGCGTGCCGGCCGATGGTCGCCTGCTCGCGGCCGAGGGTTTGCTGGTCGACGAATCGGTGCTGACCGGCGAATCGGCGCCGGTCGACAAGTCTGACCGCGATTCGTTGTATAGCGGAACCTTGTTGGTGCGCGGCCGAGGCTGGATCGAGGTGACTGCTACCGGCGCCGCCAGCAACATGGGCAAGCTGGCCGGTATGTTGCACGCGATCGCTCTGGACAAGACGCCGCTGCAAAAGCGCATCGACCGGTTCGGCTTGCAGATCGCGCAGTGGGTAGGTGCGCTGGCGGTATTGTTGGTGGTGGCCGGGGTACTGGCGGAAGGTATTTCGCGCTTTCAGGAAATGCTCCTGTTCGCAGTGGCCCTGGCGGTCGCGGCGGTACCCGAGGGCATGCCGGCCGTGGTCACCCTGACCCTGGCCCTGGGCGTACAGCGAATGGCCGGACGCAAGGCGGTGGTGCGGCGCTTGAGCGCGGTCGAAGCCCTGGGTTCGGTCACCGTGATTGCCACCGACAAGACCGGCACCTTGACCGAAAATCGCATGCGTGTGCATGCGCTGGATTGCGAGGATCGCGAGCTGGCCGTGCAGGCGATGGTACTCGTCAATGATGCCGACCTGGACGCCGGTGCCGGCGATCCGCTGGAGTTGGGACTGCTGGAATATGCCCGAGATCAGGGCGTCGATATCGCTGCACTGCGTGCCCGGCATCCGCGTGTGGCGCTGCGTGCCTTCGACAGCGCGAACAAGTTCATGCGGGTCAGCGTTGCCAGTGACGGAGCGCAGCGCAGCCTGCTCAAGGGCGCGCCGGAAGTGCTGATCGAACGTTGTGCGCTGACTGCGGAACAGCGCAGCATGTGGTTGCAGCGCGCCACGGCGGCGGCCGACGCCGGGCACCGGGTGCTGGCCCTGGCCAGCGGCACGGATGCGCCCGAGTGCGATTTGCGCATGCTGGGTCTGGTGCTGCTGTGGGATCCGCCGCGGGCCGAGGTTGCCGACGCCATGCACCGGGTGCGGGCGGCCGGGGTCCGGGTGGTGATGGTAACCGGCGATCACCCGGGTACTGCGGCCGCAGTGGCCAAGGCTATCGGCATGGGCGCAGACGAGGTATTGACCGGGCCCGAGATCGAAGCCATGGATGCCGCCGAATTGCGACAGAGGGCCGCCAGCGTCGGGGTGTTCGCACGCGTCAGCCCACAGCACAAACTGCGTCTGGTCGAGGCGCTCAAGGCCAATGGCGACGTGGTGGCGATGACCGGCGATGGCGTCAACGATGCGCCGGCGCTGAAGCGTGCCGATGTCGGTATCGCCATGGGTATCCGCGGCAGCGATGTCAGCCGGGAGGTGGCCGACCTGGTTTTGTTGGACGACAACTTCGCCTCGATTGTCGCCGCTATCGAAGAAGGCCGTAGCATTTACGCCAATATCTTGAAGTTCATCCGCTTCCAGATTTCTACCGACGTTGCCCTGGTGATGCTGGTGGTGGCCGGTGCGGCGCTGTCTTATTTACAGGATTTGCGCGATCCATCGGGCATGCTGCTGCTGCCATTGACCGCTCTGCAACTGCTGTGGATCAACGTGGTGGCCGACAGTCCGCCGGCCCTGGCCCTGGCCATGGACCGAAATCCCGGTGTGATGCAAGAACCGCCACGACCGTCGGATAGTCGCTTGCTCGATCCGACATCCCTGCGTTTCGTTTGGGTCACCGGCGCGATCAAGGCAGGCGCCGGTCTGGCCTTGCTGGTCGGATTGCCGGTTCTCGGTTACACCGCCGTGGTGGCCCGCAGCGCCCTGTTTCTGTTCGAGGCATGCGCACAAATCGTGTTCGCCTACCCGGCCCGACGTATTGCGGCGACGCTGACCCCCAACCCGCTGTTGCATTGGGTGGTGCTCGCGTCACTGCTGCTGCAACTCGCCACTATCGTGTTGCCTGGGCTGCGAACGGTGCTGGGATTGTGGCCGCTCGATCCGTCGGCGGTCGCGATCGTGTTGTTTACCGTGCTCGGGATATGGCTGGTTGCGGAATGGATGAATCGGCGCCTGCAGCGGGCCACCGTTTGAGCTGGGGCGCCGACCCCCGGAAACGGGGGTCGGCGCCACACCAGGCGAGCCGGGGCGGCCGACGCGGGCTCGCTCAGTGGACTGGGTGGGAGCGTTGGTCCACGCTGAATGCGCCGGCGCCCAGGGCGGAGAGCAGCAACAGGCCGCCAGCGATCGAGATATTCTTCATGAACAACAACTGGGCCACATACTGCTGATCGGCAGGGGCAGACCAGAATGCGTGGAAAAGAAAACTCGCCGCCAAGGTGAACAGCGCCAGGGCGAGGCCGGTCCAGCGGGCCTGGAATCCGATCACCAGGAACAGGCCGCCGAACAATTCGAGCAGTCCGGTCAGCACCGCCAGCACCGCGGGCAGGGGCAGGCCAGCGCTGGCGATGTAGCCGGCGGTTCCGGAAATATCCGTGAGCTTGCCGAATCCGGCCAGAATGAACATCAGCGCCAACAAAAGGCGAGCGATTACGGTGGCAACACTTGCGTAGGGGTGGGTCATGGCATGTTCTCCTCGGGGTGGGTGGATGGACCTGCTGCGGGTGGATCGATCAGGCCAGGCGGCCGCTGCGGAAATCGCTCACCGCCTGGTAAATCTGAGCTTCGGTATTCATTACGAATGGCCCGTATTGCACGATCGGCTCGGCCAGCGGGCGGCCAGCGATGAGCAGTACCCGGGCCGCGTCGCTGGCTTCGATGCGCACGCCATCGCGGTCCGGATCATTGGCCAGGATCGCCATGCGTTGACTTGGGACCGGCGTACCGGCGATATCGACCGTGCCGCGATAGACATAGACGAAGGCGTTGTGTCCGCTCGCCAGTGGCTGTTCGAAATGGCTGCCCGCTGGCAGCCGCAGGTCGAGATAGAGGGGTTCGGTATCCGGACGACTGACGGCCCCGGCGATGCCCTGGCTGTGACCGGCAATGACAATGGCTTCGACGCCGTCCGCGGTGACCAGACGAGGCAGCTCCGCTGCGGCAAAATCGCGGTACCAGGGCTCGCCCATCTTGGCCTGGGCGGGAAGATTGAGCCATAACTGGAAGCCTTCCATGCGCCCCGAAGTCTGCTCGGGAAGCTCGGAGTGAATGACACCTCGGGCGGCGCTCATCCACTGCACGCCGCCACTTTCCAGTAATCCTTCGTGGCCGGCGCTGTCGCGGTGGCGCATGCGCCCGTCGATCATGTACGTGACGGTTTCGAAACCTCGGTGCGGGTGATCGGGGAATCCCTTGATGTAGTCGTCGGCCTGTTCGCTGCCGAAGGCGTCCAGCATCAGAAACGGGTCCAGCCGCTGCTGCAGCGACTGGCCAAGGACGCGGTTCAGTTTGACCCCGGCACCGTCGCTGGTGGCCTGGCCGCTGATCAGGCGTTCCACGCTGCGTGGGTGTTTGACGGTGGCGACGCTCGCCTGGATCGGGGTGCTCATGCTTGGACTCCTTGGGCCTGGATCAGGAGTGCACTCTATTACCATGCAAACATGGTGATAAGCGCCTTAAATAGGTATCATTGTTCCGTAAATGGAACAATACCAAGCCAACGATCTGCTGATCTTCGCCCGTGTGGCCGAGCGCGGCAGCTTCAGCGCAGCGGCGATCGCGCTCGGCCTGCCCAAAGCCACGGTGTCGCGGCGGATCGGCTTGCTGGAGGCGGCCCTGGGCGAGCGCTTGATCCTGCGTACCACGCGGCGGTTGAGTCTGACCGAGTTCGGCCAGCAATTGCTGGAACACGCGCGCCAGGTCGCCGTCGAGGTGGATGCGGTTGGTGCTTTGCGCGAGCAGCGCGCGGCTCGACCCAGCGGCCGGCTGCGGGTGTCGGTACCTGGCGATTTCGCCAACCTGTTGCTTACCGACATGTTGGCTGCCTTCGTCGCCATGCATCCGGCGATCTCGCTGGAACTTGACCTGTCGCCACGACGGGTGGATCTGCTCGGCGAACAATTCGACATCGCCATCCGCATGGGTGCGCTGGCCGACGATGGCCTGCTCGCCGCGCGCCGGATCGCCACGCTGTCCGGCGGTCTGTACGCGGCGCCGGCCTATTTGGCCGAACACGGCACCCCAGCCAGCCCGGAGCAGTTGTTCCAGCACCAGTCGCTGCGCCTGCTCGGCGGTGGCGGCAAGCCCTGGCCGTGGCGCTTGTCGCGTGGCGAAGCCGAGTGGCAGGGCGAACCGCCGGGGCGTTGCGCGGCCAATTCCCCCGAGCTGCTGCTGAACCTGGCGGTAGCAGGCGCCGGCATCGCGGCGGTTCCGGACCTGTTGGCGGTGGCCGGCCTGCGCCGCGGCGTGCTGCGCCGGGTGCTGCCGGACTGGCGACTGCCGCCAACCGATGCCTGGGCGGTGTTTCCTGGCCGCAAGCTGATGCCGGCCAAGACCCGGGCCTTCCTTGACCTGCTGCATAGCGCCTTGGCGCCCGAGCGCAGCGACGACGTCCCGGCGCCGTCGTTGTCGCCAGGCTGAGCGCATCTGCCGCACTTGAAAGCCAGTAGCTGCGCCCCAGATAGCGTGCACCTTGTCTCGTGGCTGGGCGGCGGAAAGCGCTTGGGAGTTCCCCGTGGGCTCGTTTCGTCGCTACACTTAGCACTCAACCAAGGCGAGTGCTAACAAGCTTTGGATCAAGTCTTTCCAAATCAGGCAATGGGTTTGCCTGGCACATCAACCGCAAAGAGGTTCGCATATGAAGATTCAACCGTTGCACGATCGCGTGGTCATCAAGCGCATGGAAGAAGAGCGTCTGTCCGCAGGCGGCATCGTGATTCCCGATTCGGCCACCGAAAAGCCGATCAAGGGCGAAGTCGTCGCCGTCGGCGAGGGCAAGCCGCTTGACAATGGCAGCGTGCGCGCGCTCAAGGTCAAGGTCGGCGACAAGGTGCTGTTCGGCAAGTACGCCGGCACCGAGGTCAAGATCGATGGCACCGAATATCTGGTGGTGCGCGAAGACGACGTGCTCGCCACCCTGAACTGAGCCCCGGCGCCCAACTAGCGCAGCCATCGGCTGCGCCGCGGCGCGAAAGCCCCGTTCCCCGTTCCCCGTTTTTGTTCCGTATCCCCATTTAGAGGTTTTGCAATCATGGCAGCCAAAGAGATTCGTTTTTCTGATGACGCCCGTGCCCGCATGCTGGCCGGCGTGAATATCCTCGCCAACGCGGTCAAGGCGACCCTGGGCCCGAAGGGCCGCAACGTGGTACTCGACAAGAGCTTCGGCTCGCCGACCATCACCAAGGACGGCGTTTCCGTCGCCAAGGAAATCGAGCTCGCCGACAAGTTCCAGAACATGGGCGCGCAGATGGTCAAGGAAGTCGCCGCCAAGACTTCCGATGTCGCCGGCGACGGCACCACCACCGCCACCGTGCTGGCCCAGGCGATCATCCGCGACGGCATGAAGGCGGTCGCCGCCGGCATGAACCCGATGGACCTGAAGCGCGGCCTGGATATGGCGGTCGGCGCCGCCGTGGCCGAGCTGAAGAAGCAGTCGAAACCGTGTTCGACCGGCAAGGAAATTGCCCAGGTCGGCGCCATTTCGGCCAACTCCGACGCCAATATCGGCGACCTGATCGCCAAGGCGATGGACAAGGTCGGCAAGGAAGGCGTGATCACCGTCGAAGAGGGCTCGGGTCTGGAGAACGAGCTGGACGTGGTCGAGGGCATGCAGTTCGATCGCGGCTATCTGTCGCCGTACTTCGTCAACAACCAGCAGTCGATGAGCGCCGAGCTGGAAGCGCCGTACGTGCTGCTCTATGACAAGAAGATTTCCAACGTGCGCGACCTGCTGCCGGTGCTGGAAGGCGTGGCCAAGGCCGGCAAGCCGCTGCTGATCGTCGCCGAGGAAGTCGAAGGCGAGGCGCTGGCCACCCTGGTGGTCAACAACATCCGCGGCATCGTCAAGGTGTGCGCGGTCAAGGCCCCGGGCTTCGGCGATCGGCGCAAGGCGATGCTGGAAGACATGGCGGTGCTGACCGGCGGTACGGTGATCTCCGAGGAAGTCGGCCTGTCGCTGGAGAAGGCCACGATCAAGGATCTCGGTCAGGCCAAGAAGATCCAGGTCAGCAAGGAAAACACCACGATCATCGACGGCGCCGGCGACAAGAAGGCGATCGAGGCGCGGATCAAGCAGATCAAGGCGCAGGTCGAGGAAACCAGCAGCGACTACGATCGCGAGAAGCTGCAGGAGCGCGTTGCCAAACTCGCCGGCGGTGTCGCGGTGATCAAGGTCGGCGCCGCCACCGAAGTCGAGATGAAGGAAAAGAAGGCCCGCGTCGAAGACGCCCTGCACGCCACCCGTGCGGCGGTCGAGGAAGGCGTGGTCCCGGGCGGCGGTGTCGCCCTGATCCGTGCCCTTGAGGGCCTGAAGGCGCTGAAGGGCGTTAACGAGGATCAGAACCACGGCATCGTGATCGCCCGCCGCGCGATGGAAGCGCCGCTGCGCGAGATCGTCGCAAACTGCGGCGAAGAGCCGAGCGTGGTGCTGAACAAGGTCGCCGAAGGCAAGGGCAACTTTGGCTACAACGCGGCCAGCGGCGAATACGGCGACATGGTCGCGATGGGTATCCTGGACCCGACCAAGGTCACCCGCACCGCGCTGCAGAACGCCGCGTCGATCGCCGGCCTGATGATCACCACCGAGGCGATGATCGCCGAAGCGCCGAAGAAGGAAGCGGCCGGCGGCGGTGGCCATGACCACGGTGGTGGCGGCATGGGCGGTATGGGCGGCATGGATTTCTGATCCGGACCCCGCTACGGGCTCTGCTTCGTCGCGACCGCAGTCTGGGGTCGCGACGGATCGGCAGCCAACCGCAGCAACAAAAAATCCCGCAGCAATGCGGGATTTTTTTTGCCGGCGATTCCACACCGAAAACCGAAAACCTCGCTTCAAAGGAAGCGTTCCCACCCCGGTTTGGGCGCGAAGCGTGGGCCGTATTTGGCCGCCAGGGCTTCCAGTCGCGCCTTGAGCACGGCGCCGCCGGTATCGCGGATGTGCTGAATCGGGCCGCCGCGGAATGGTGCAAAACCGGTGGCGAAGATCACCCCGGCGTCGAGCAGTTTCTCACTGTCCACCACGCCTTCGTGCAGGCAGGCGACCGCCTCGTTCAGGAACGGCAGGATCATCCGATCCTCGACATCGTCCGGCGCGCGGTAGTTGGGGTCCACAGCGGGTTTGATCGCGCGGCCGTCCTTCCATTCATACAGGCCCTGGCCATCTTTCTTGCCGCGCTTGCCGGCGGCGAGCAGTTCGCTCAATTGTGCAGGGACGCTCATGCCGACTACCGGGCCGACCACCTTGCCGACCGACGCGGCAACATCCAGACCGACCACGTCGGAAAGTTCGATTGGCCCCATCGGCATGCCGAAGTTCTTGGCGATGCGGTCCAGCACCGGGCCGGGTACGCCTTCGCTGTAGATGGTCGCCGCCTCGATCAGGTAGGGCACCAGGATGCGGTTGACCAGGAAACCGGGCGAACTCGCCACCGGCACCGGCAACTTGTCGATAGCGCGCACAAAGGCCGCAGCACGGGCGCTGGTCTCGGCGCTTTGTCGATCGAAGCGCACGATCTCGACCAGCATCATCATCGCCACCGGGTTGAAATAGTGGATACCGACGAAGCGCTCGGGATGCGCCAGCCCGGCGGCCAGCTCTGGCAGCGGGATGCTGGAGGTGTTGGTGGCGAGCAGGGCGCCGGCCTTCATGCGCGGTTCCAGACTGGCGTACAGCGCCATCTTGGCCTCGCGATTTTCGAAGATCGCTTCGATAATCAGGTCGGCATTGGGCACCTGGGCGCCCTCGACGTCGGGCTGCAAGCGCGCCAGCGCCGGTGCGATCCGCTGTTCGCTCTTGAGCTTCTTGGTGAACAGTTCGCGGGCGCGGTCCAGTGCCGGTTGGATGTACTGCATCTCGCGGTCCTGCAGGCTGACCGTGAAACCCTGCAACGCGCACCAGGCGGCGATGTCGCCACCCATCACCCCGGCACCGACAACGTGCACATGGCCGATGCCATGCGCCGCGGCATTGCCCAGGCTTTTCAGTGCCTCCTGCAGGAAGTAAACGCGGACCAGATTGCGCGCGGCAGGTGTCGCGGCCAGCTTGACCACCGAACCTGGTTCCGCCTTGAGTCCGGCCGCGACGCTGCCACCAAATCGGCGCCAGAATTCGATGATCGCAAACGGTGCCGGGTAGTGTTTGGGATTGGCCTTGGCGGCGACCTGTTTGCGCAGGATCGGCGCCAGAATCTGCCGGGTGATCCACAGGTTGCTGGCGGCCACCTTCCAGCGCTGCATCGCGGGCGTGAGTGGCTTTCGCTGCAGTAGTTGCTTTGCTGCATCGATCAGTTGCGCTTCGGGCACCACCCGATCGACCAGACCGATCGCGCGGGCGGCGGCGGCGCCGAGCGCGCGCCCGGTCAACATCAGGTCGAACGCGGCGGTGGCGCCGACCAGATGCGGGAGCCGGGCGGTGCCGCCCCAGCCGGGCTGGATGCCGAGTTTGACTTCGGGGACAGCGAGCCGGGTTTTGCTGTCGTCCGAGGCGACCCGGTAGCGGCAGGCCAGCGCCAACTCCAGTCCGCCACCCATGCAATGCCCGTGGATGGCCGCCACCGTGGGCATGCGCAGGCCGGCCAGGCGGGCGAATACCCGGTGGCCGCGCAGGATCGCGTCGCGGGTGGTGCCGTTTTCGGCAAACTGCTGGAACTCACGGATATCTGCCCCGGCGATAAAGCCGGCCGGCTTGGCCGAGCGGATGATCAGGCCGGTCGGCGGTTCGATGGCGATTCGTTCGAGTAGCTGCTCAAGCTCAGCGAGCACTGCCTGGGCCAGGGTGTTGACCGATTCGCCATGGCGATCCAGGCTGAGGATCAGCGCACCGCTGGGATCGAGTTCGGGATGCCAATGGGTGAAACGCAGACCTTCGAACATGGCGGACTCCGTGATTGTGTTCGCAGAAAGCGGGGAGATCAGTCGGTCAATCTAGGCGCGAGCGCGGCGAGTGGTCAAGTCGGCCCGACACTCGGCACTGCGGTCCGGGACCCGTGCAGAGTGCGTGCAATCGGCACGGACAGAGCGAATAATGGCATCGAATCGATGAAATCCGCCGCGCGAACGGCTAATGTGGCAGCCATGGCCAACGAACCCATCTACACCAGCAGTTCGGAAACAACCTCGTTGTTCATCACCGAGCAGTTGCTGCAGGAGATTTCCGGCAACGAACGCAATGTCGTGGTGATCGAATCGCCCCGGGTCGCCGACCTGGCCGCGCAGTTCCGTCATTTCGCACTGCGCAGCGGCACCCCGATCTATCTGTGGCGCGCCGATCACGGCATCGCCAGCCTGCGCGAACTGGATTTCGTGGTTCCCGGCAGCCAGCGCTTGCAAGACGCACTGCGGCATGTGATTGCCACCTTGCATGCCGGCATCTATGTGTTTGTCGGTGCCAGCAAAGAGCTAAAACTCGGCCAATTGGCGGTTCTGCGGCAGATTGCCCGCCCCGGCAACACCGTCGCCGGGCGCAAGCTGGTGCTGCTCGACGTCAAGGTCCGACTTCCGGAAAATATGGAGAACCTGGTGCACCGAGTGGTGCACGATGTCTCCACCCGGCGGCCACCCCGATTGCGCGACGGGCGCTGGGTCAGCTGAGATGGCCACTGTACGCGGGTCGGTGTTGATCCTGCTGAATGAACGTCAGCAGAGACGCAATCTGTTCGAACTGCTGGATACGCTGGAGTTCGAGGCGATCTATGCCGCCCGCGATATCGCGCAGGCGCGGGCGATGCTGAACCAGGAGAGCGACATCGAACTGGTCGCGCTGGAGTTCGCCGAAGACGACGCCGAGGCCAAGATGTTGTGTCGCGAGATACGCGCCCATCCGCGTCTCTCGCGCATACCGGTATTGGCGGTGCTGGCCGCCGAACCTGATCTGATCTGGCCGGGTGGCAAGGTGCCGGAGGCGGTCAGCGACTGGATCGGCATGCCGATCGATCTGGAATTGGCGCGGGGCAAAATCGAGCGCTTGTTTCAGGCACCGGTATCGACTACCGAAATCGGCGCGAGCAGCGACTACCGATTCGCGTTCGACCATGCCCGCGACGGGATACTGCTGTCGGACCCTGCTTCGGGGCGGATCATCGAAGCCAATCTGACTTTTTACAGTCAGTCGGGTTTTGCCGCGGATCAAGTGGTCGGGGCGATGCTCGACGACTTCGATCTGAGCCACCGCGATGCCGATCGCCGCAACCTGATGAGCGCAGTCGGGCGGACCGGGTCGCACGCCTACCGCTGCATGGTGCCGCAGGCCAATGGCACGCCGGTGGAAATGGACGTGGTGACGCGCTTGGTCCGGGTGGGCACCGATGTCCGCTGGTTGAGCATGTTGCGTCCGCTGGTGGCGGCCGATCCCAGTCCTGTATTGGGTGAATTACTCGATGCGCTGTGGTCGGTCCATGGCGCGGCGGCCGTGGCCCGCGCCGCAGGCCAGAAGCTGATCGAACTTGGTCGCCTGGACGTGTTGATGGTAAATACGTTTGCCACCGACGATGCGTCCGAAGTTGGGCGACTGTCTCTGAACTATGCCCGCCCGGGCGTGCCCAAGTCGGCGATCGATACCTGGGCCAAGCAACTGGTCGCCCGGGTCCAGGCCGGGGAAACCGTGGTCCAACTCAAGCAGGCAGGACGCCAGCCCGGGCTGGCGTTGGCGGGTCCGGGCTTTCGCGTGGAGGCGGTGTTGGCCCTGCCCTTGGTCGATTACCAATCGCAGGTGGTCGGCAGCCTGCTCGCGGCCTCCCGCGAGGGGTTCGCCGCGGGTGAGACCTTGGCCGTGGCCGCACGCGCCCTGGCCGGACGCCTGGCGCAGTCGGTCGATCTGGAGCGGGCGCTGGACCAAGGTCGCGCCAAAGGCTTGCAGGATTCGCTGACTGGCCTGCCGAACCGATTGTTGTTCAATGACCGTCTGGACATCACCCTGCGCGAGGCGCACCGCACCGGTGAAATGTTCGCCGTGCTGTTCGTTGATCTGGACCGTTTCAAGACGGTCAACGACAGTCTTGGCCACGGCGTCGGCGATGAATTGCTGTTGGCGGTGGCCAAGCGATTGTCCGCGGCGGTGCGTGGCAGCGATACCGTGGCCCGTTATGCCGGCGACGAGTTCACGCTGATTTTGCGGCATATCGTGCAGCGCGACGATGTCCTGCGCATCGCCGAAAAAATCTGCCGGATCCTGGAGTCGCCGCTCACCGTCGGCACCGGCCGCGAACTGCACATCACCGCCAGCATCGGGATCAGCTTCTATCCTGACGATGCCGATAGCGCCGAAAAGCTGCTGCAGCATTCCGATATCGCCATGTACAACGCCAAGGGCATGGGCCGCAACACTTTCCAGGCCTATGTCGCGGTTCCCGAGGAATCGCACCAGCAGCGGCTGGCGCTGGAATCCAAATTGCGCCAAGCCGAACGCAACGGCGAGCTGCGCGCCTACTATCAGCCGCAGGTGTCGGCGCAGACCGAAGATATCATCGGCATGGAGGCATTGATCCGTTGGGAACACCCGGAGCTCGGCATGATTTCACCGGGATTTTTCATCCCGTTGGCTGAGGAAAACGGATTAATCATGTCGATCGGCGAATGGATCCTGCGTACCGCCTGCGCCGACGCCAAGCGCTGGAACGACCGGTTTGGGCACCCGCTGCGGGTCAGCGTCAACCTGTCGGCGTTACAGCTCAAGCAGCCGAACCTGGTGGAACTGGTCGGCTCGGTGCTGCGCGAGATCGGCCTGGAATCGCAGTTGCTGGAACTCGAAGTGACCGAGAGCATCAACGTCAAGACCATTCCCAACCTGGTCGAGACCCTGCAGGGTTTGCGCGATCTGGGCTGCTCGATCGCCATCGACGATTTCGGCACCGGCCAGAGTTCGCTCGACTATATCCGTCGTTTTCCCGCCGACCGGATCAAGATCGACCAGGTATTCGTGCGCAATATCGGGGTGGATCCGGACGACGAGGCGATCGTGCGTGCGACGATCAGCATGGCGCAGAGCCTGAACCGCGGTGTGATCGCCGAAGGCGTCGAATACGAAGAGCATCTGAATTTTCTGCGCGACAATGGCTGCGAGGAGCTTCAGGGCTACCTGTTCAGCCGGCCGTTGCCGGCGGCCACCTTCGAAAACATGATGCTGGAACGGGAGAAAATTCTGCTCGGTAAAGCCAGCGCCTGAGGGTGGATGCAAGCGCCTGCTTGGGGTCGGACCCGGCTGAACTTGTTGGCGATCGGGTGGTCTTAGCGTCCGGTTCGATCAACAGAGGTTCTGGCCCATGTCGGTTTCGGTCGCAGCGCGTGCGTTGTACGTGGTCAGGGATGGTGGCGGCGGATCGCCACCAGCAGTTGGCTTGGCGGGGACAGGGTGGGAGCGAACAGTGAGCGAACAAGACGCCGATATCGCCCTGGTCAGGCGCGTTCAGAATGGCGAGCGGGGCGCATTCGATTTGCTGGTGCGCAAGTACCAGCACAAGGTGTTCGGCATCATTTCGCGTTACATCCCCAATTTCGCGGAATGTCAGGATGTCGCCCAGGAGACCTTCCTGCGCGCTTACCGTGCAATCGGCAATTTTCGTGGCGACAGCGCCTTCTACACCTGGCTGTACACGATCGCCACCAACACTTCGAAAAACTGGCTGGTCGCCCAACGCCGGCGACCGCCGATCGACGACGTGGCGATCGAAGATGCCGAAGCTTTTGGTGGCTCGCTGCGCCTGCGCGACAACGCAACGCCAGACCGGGAAATGATGCGTGAAGAAGTCGAACGCGCGGTCACCCAGGCAGTGGCGGCTTTACCGGAAGAGTTGCGCGTGGCGATTACGCTGCGCGAGGTCGATGGCCTGAGCTATGAGGAAATCGCCAGCGCCATGGAGTGTCCGATTGGTACCGTGCGCTCGCGCATTTTCCGTGCGCGTGAAGCAATCGACGTGAAGCTGCGGCCATTGCTCGGCAATGGTTCAGACCAGGTGGAGGCGGTATGAACGATACCATCCGTGAACAACTCTCGGCCCTGGCCGATGGCGAACTCGGCGGCGAAGGTGGCCGTTTTCTGCTCAAACGTCTGGATCATGATCAGCAGGTGCGTTCGGTTTGGGAACGTTATCACCTGATTCGCGACTGCCTGCGCGAACGTTCGATCCATCTGGCGCCGGCGGACTTTTGCGCGCGGGTGGCCGATGCGATCGCCGCTGACCAAGTGGCTGCCGTTCCGGCGATCGCCATGACCGCCCGGACAGTGGCATCGGGAACCCGGCGCACGGGCTCCTGGCGCGCGGCCATGGGTGTGGCCATCGCCGCCTCGGTGAGCGCATTGGCGCTGTTCAGTACCCGGGTGGGCGAGGAAGCAGCCGGTCAACTGCCGGGTGGAGCGAACGTGTCGCAATTGGCGCCGTTGACCACCAGCGATCTGGTGCCTGCCTGGCGGATTCCGGGGGTCGCCGAGACCCAGCGGTATTTGCTGATCCCGGCGCCGCCGGCAAACGATCTCGATACCTATTTTCTGCGGCATGGCGAGGCCTCGAGCGATCTTGGCCCGCTCGGCCTGGTGTCGCCGGTACGGGCCGTCGCCGCGACCGCCGGTTCGGAAGTAGTCGACGGCCGCGGGCAGGAGTAGTGCATGCGACGGCGCCTGGTGCCATTCGTTCTGTCGAGCCTGCTGGTCACCGCGGCCGCTGCCGAACCGCCGGTCGCCTGGCTGCAACGCATGCAGTCGGCGCAGTGGCAGCGCAGCTATGAGGGGGTCGTGGTGTATGTGCACGATGGTCGGGTCGACCAGGTGCGGATTGTCAACCGCCCCGGCAGCGAACCGTACCAGCGATTTTCCAGCCTGAGCGGGGAGCGCCGGGAGTTGCTTCGGGACGGCGCCGAAGTCCGCTCGCTGGTGCCCAGGCTGGCACCGGTCAGTTGGCCGGCGATGGCCGCCCGGCGGAGTTTGCTCGATCCGCGGCGGATGGCCGCTTCGTATCGGATTGCCCTGATCGGGCGCGACCATGTGGCCGGGTTCCGCGCACAGCTGATCGAAGCCGAGCCGCAAGATGGTAACCGCTACGGACAGCGTCTGTGGATCGATCAGGACAGCGGCGTCTTGCTCGGCGCGGCGCTGATCGGACCGGAGCGGAAATTGCTGGAGCAGGTGATGTTTGCGCAATTGGCAGTCGATGCCGAAAGTGCGCAACCAGAGCCCACAGAGTCGCCGACCGTCGCAGCGGCGGAAGCGTTGACCAGTCTGCCAGGGTTCGTTTTGATCGGCCGTCGAGTCGACCCCAAGCGTGGCCTGGAGCAACGCGTGTTCAGCGATGGATTGGCGACTGTTTCGGTGTACCTGGAGACGCGTAACGACGTCCCGGCGGGAGCTTTTGCATCGCGCCGCGGCGCCGTGCAGTTGTACGGCCGCCAGCAGGGCACGCTGCGGGTGCTGGCGGTCGGCGCCATACCGCCGGAAGCTGTGCGACGCTGGGTGGATATGACGATTGCCGCGACCGCGCAATAGTGCCAGGGCGGGTCGTGTCTGCTGCCGGAATCGCTGGCGGACGGCTCAACCAGCGGTCCAGACGCTTTTCAGTCGCGTTCAGCGGAACTTCGCAAGTTTGACTGCCAATCCCCGTGCTCGGCGGATTGGCTTGCATGGCCAGTTTGTTCAACTTTGATGAGGAGTAGTCAACCATGCTTTTACAACGACTGTCGTTCCGGTCGGCCTGGCTGATCGCCGGTCTGCTGCTTGCGAGCTCGGCCTGGTCGCAGACGCTGCCGGATTTCACCGGCATCGTCGAACAGAACGCGCCGGCGGTGGTGCGCATCAATGTGCGCAAAGGCGGCGGGGGGCAGGCCGATCGGCAGGGTGTTCCCGATCAGGAGATGCCGGAAATCTTCCGCCGCTTCTTCGGCGATCCGCGGCAATTCCCCCAGCCTGACCGGGAACAACGTTCGCTTGGCTCGGGTTTCATCATTTCTGCCGACGGCTACGTGATGACCAATCACCATGTGGTCGCCGACGCCGATGAGATCATGGTCGAACTCAAGGATCGTCGCGAGTTCAAGGCGCGGGTCATTGGCAGCGATGAGCAGAGCGATGTTGCCCTGCTCAAACTGGAAGCGAGCGGACTGCCGAGCGTGCGCATTGGCGATTCCAGCAAGCTTAAGCCCGGGCAATGGGTGGTGGCGATCGGTTCGCCGTTCGGAATGGATTTTTCGGTCACCGCCGGAATCGTCAGTGCGATCGGACGCAACCTGGGCGACAACCAGCGCTATGTGCCATTTATCCAGAACGACGCTGCAATCAACCGTGGCAATTCCGGTGGGCCGCTGCTCAATCTGGCGGGTGAAGTGGTCGGCATCAATTCGCAGATTTTCTCCAATACCGGCGGCTCGATCGGGGTCAGCTTTGCGATCCCGATGGACTATGCCAACCGGGTTGTTCAGCAGTTGAAGAGCAAGGGCCGGGTTTCGCGCGGCTACCTCGGGGTCAGCCTCCAGGAGGTGGGCGGCGACGACGCCCGCGCGCTCGGTCTGCCGAGGGTAGCCGGTGCCCTGGTCGCCCAGGTCAACAAGGGCACACCGGCGGCTAAGGCCGGATTGAAGGTGCAGGACGTGATCCTGCGTTTCAACGATCTGCCGGTGGAGCGCTCGGGCGATCTGCCGCCCTTGGTCGGTGCCACCGCTCCGGGCACCCGGGTGACGCTCGGGGTGTTCCGCGCCGGCAAGGAAATATCGGTGCCACTGGTGGTCGGCGAGCTGCCCGCGGATCTTTCCGCCAGCAACGCCGGCCCGGGCAGCGGCGCGGCCCGTGGTGACGTGCTCGGACTGGTGCTCAGCGATCTCAGCGCGGAACAGCGCGAACAGGCGGAACTGGATGCGGATGAGGGTGTGCAGATCGAGAACGTGGTCGGCAGCGAAGCACGCAGCGCCGGCGTGAGGCCAGGGGACATCCTGTTGATGGTCGCCCAGACCCGGGTCGCCAGCGTTGCTCAGGTCAAGGCCGCCGCCGCCAAGATCGCCAAGGACAAGCCGGTGATGCTGCTGATCCGCAGCAATGGCGGTAACCGCTTCGTCACCATCAGCCCGACGCCAGAGAAGTGAGCGTCGGTGCGCCGGTTCGCTTCATGTCATAATGGAAAATCCTATCTGAGCACAGGCACCCCGGCCGTCAGGCCGGGGTTTCCGTTGGCATGAAACGCATCCGGAATTTCTCCATCATCGCCCACATCGATCACGGCAAGTCGACCCTGGCCGACCGCTTCATCCAGATCTGTGGCGGACTGGCCGATCGCGAAATGGAAGAACAGGTGCTCGATTCCAACCCGATCGAACGCGAACGCGGTATCACCATCAAGGCACAGTGCGTGTCGCTGCCGTTCCGCGCCCGCGATGGCGAGGTGTATTCGTTGAATTTCATCGATACCCCTGGCCACGTCGATTTCTCGTATGAAGTATCGCGTTCGTTGGCCGCCTGCGAAGGCGCGCTGCTGGTAGTCGATGCCGCCCAGGGGGTCGAAGCGCAGAGCGTCGCCAACTGCTATACCGCGGTCGAGCAAGGTCTGGAAGTGGTGCCGGTGTTGAACAAGATCGACCTGCCGACCGCCGACCCGGACAAGGTCAAGAAAGAGATCGAGGCGGTGATCGGTATCGACGCCAGCGATGCACTCGAAGTCAGTGCCAAGACCGGGCTCAACGTGCGTGAGGTGCTGGAGGCAATCGTCACCCGCATCCCGCCGCCGCAAGCGGGCGAATGCAAGGAGCTGCAGGCGCTGATCATCGATTCCTGGTTCGACAACTATCTCGGCGTGGTCTCGCTGGTGCGGGTCATGCAGGGCGAGATCAAGCCACGCGACCGGATCATGGTGATGAGCACCGGGCGCAGTCACGAAGTCGATCAGGTCGGCATCTTCACCCCCAAGCGCAAGCGCCTGGAGCGGCTCGGGCCGGGCGAGGTCGGGTTCGTCTGCGCGTCGATCAAGGAAGTGAACGGCGCGCCGGTCGGCGATACCCTGACCCACACCGATCGACCGGCCGGCAAGGCCCTGCCGGGCTTCCAGAAAATCCAGCCACGGGTATTTGCCGGGCTGTTTCCCAGCCAGGCCGATGACTACCCGGCGATGCGCGAAGCGCTGGACAAGCTCACCCTCAACGACTCTTCGTTGTATTTCGAGCCGGAAAGTTCGGGCGCGCTGGGCTTTGGCTTTCGCTGTGGCTTTCTCGGCATGCTGCACATGGAGATCGTGCAGGAGCGGCTGGAGCGCGAATACGATATCGACCTGATCACCACCGCGCCGACCGTGGTCTACCAGGTGTTGAAGACCGATGGCTCGGTCATCGATCTGGACAACCCGTCGAAACTTCCGCCATCCAACCAGATCGAGCAAATCCGCGAGCCGATCATTCACGCCAGCATCCTGACCCCGCCCGACTACGTCGGCAACGTGATCAAGCTGTGCGAGGAAAAACGCGGCGTACAGTTGTCGATCAATTACCTGGGCAGCCAGGTGCAGATCGTGTACGAAATGCCGCTCGCCGAAGTGGTCCTGGATTTCTTCGACCGGCTCAAGTCGGCGAGTCGCGGCTATGCCTCGCTCGACTACCATTTCCTGCGCTTCGACGTCGGCAATTTCGTCCTGCTCGACGTGCTCATCAACGGCGACAAGGTGGATGCGTTGTCGACCATCGTGCATCGCACGCAGGCCGACCGGCGTGGCCGCCTGGTCTGCGAGAAAATGCGCGAACTGATCCCACGGCAGATGTTCGATGTGGCGATCCAGGCTGCGATCGGCGCCCAGATCATTGCCCGTTCGACGGTCAAGGCAATGCGCAAGAACGTGCTGGCCAAATGCTACGGCGGCGACGTGTCGCGTAAGCGCAAGTTGCTCGACAAGCAAAAGGAAGGCAAGAAGCGGATGAAGCAAGTCGGTCGGGTCGACATCCCGCAGGAAGCCTTCCTCGCGATCCTGCAAACCGAATCCAAATAGGCCGCGTGCCCAGAATCAGGGCGGAGAACCATGGAACACATCAGACTTGATTTTGCCTTGATCCTGGTCGTTCTGACCTTGCTGACCGGGATCGTGTACGGACTCGATCACTGGCTGTTCGCCAAGGCGCGACGCGCCCGCAGCGGTGCCGATGGCAGCGAACCGTTGCTGGTCGAATACTGCCGATCTTTTTTCCCGGTGCTGCTGTTCGTGCTGTTGATCCGCTCGTTCGTCGCTGAGCCGTTCCGCATCCCGTCGAGTTCGATGATGCCGACCCTGCTCACCGGCGATTTCATCCTGGTCAACAAATTCGCTTATGGGCTGCGCCTGCCGGTGCTGAACAATACCCTGGTCGGGATCGGGCAGCCGCGTCGCGGCGATGTGGTGGTGTTCAAATATCCGGGCGAAGGCCCGGACGATAAAGAGGCCGGGGTCGATTACATCAAACGGGTGATCGGAGTGCCTGGCGACACCATCGAGTTCATTGACAACACCGTCTATATCAATGGCGAGCCTGCGGTGCGGGAAAATATCGGCAGCTATCCGGTCACCGAGAACTGTCAGCGTCCGGAACAGTGGCCGCAGTGGGTCGAGCGGTTGCCCGGCCGCGAGCACCTGACTCTGCAGCGTCCGGGAGCGATCTTTCCGGGCTGGCGGGGCGATCGCTGGCGTGTCGGCGAGAACGAGTATTTTGTGATGGGCGACAACCGCGACAACAGCAAAGACAGCCGGTTTTGGGGTATGGTGCCGGAGAAAAATCTGGTCGGGCGCGCCTTCTTCATCTGGATGCACTGGGATTTTGCCTGCGGCGGCTTCGGCTGGAATCGGATTGGTACGGTCATCAACGGAGGAAAGTGATATGCGTCACTCTCGTTACCAGCGCGGCATCACCTTGTTGGGGCTTGTCATTGTGTTGACCATCGCCGGGTTTTTTGCGTTCCTGGTGATGAAGATCGGGCCGGCTTATCTTGAGTATTACAACGTGGTCGCCGCCATGAAGGGCGTGGCCAGCGAGCCGGGTTCGGCGACCTGGTCGCCACGCGAAATCCAGAACGCGCTGGACAAGCGCATGTACATCAACTACGTGAACGAAAACCACGTCAATGCGCGCAGTTTCGAAGTCAAGCGCAAGGGCGGTACCACCACGCTGCGCGCCTACTACGAAGTGCGCGAGGACCTGTTCTACAACCTCGACTACGTGGCTACCTTCGACAAGACCATTGATTTGACCAAGGGCGGTAATTTCAATCAATAGGGTCAGGCGATTGAACCTGATGCTGCCCTCGGCGACGCGCGCACGCACCCCGGTTGGTGCGGCTTGTGACGCCGGTGACTGGGTCGGCGATGATCGAAAGACGCCGATGGTAGGGCCCTCGGCCGCCTTGAGCCCATGAAGACACCGATACCCGACCACGGTCTGTATGCCCAGGCGCTGACCCACCGCAGCGCCGGCGCGCGCAACAACGAGCGGCTGGAGTTCCTCGGCGATGCCCTGGTCAATCTGATCGCCGCCGAACTGTTGTACGAACGTTTCCCCAAGGCGGACGAAGGCGCGATGACGCGGATGCGGGCGAGCCTGGTGCGCGAGGCCGCCTTGGCTGCGCTGGCGCGGCAACTCGGCCTGGGCGAGCGGCTGCATCTCGGACCAGGCGAAATGAAGAGTGGTGGGCAGCGCCGCGATTCGATTCTGGCCGATGCGCTGGAGGCCTTGGTCGCCGCCTATTACCTCGACCAGGGCTGGGGGGCGATACGTGAGCGGGTGCGTGATTGGTTCGGGGGTATGCTCGATTCGATCGGCCCGGAGCAATTCAGCAAGGATGGCAAAACCCGTCTACAGGAGTGGTTGCAAGCGCGTGGCCTGGGCTTGCCCGAATACCAGTTGCAAGACAGCAGCGGACCGGAGCATGCGCGCGAATTCACCATTCGCTGTACCGTGGCTGCCCGGTCGGCCGATGCCGAGGCGACCGGGGGCAGCCGCAAGCTGGCCGAGACCCGCGCTGCAGAAGCGATACTCGCCAAACTGGAGGCCGCTGAAGCGCATGCCGAGGGCGATGCCAACCGGCCCTGATCGACCACCAGAGGCGATTTTGGCGACGCCGACCGGTTCGCCGTTGCACTTCTTTGCCCTGGACGGTACCGGCTTGCGCTGTCGGCGTTTGACCACCATTCTGGAGCAAGGAAATCCCGTCATTCGAGGTTTTGAAGATCGCCAATGAGCAGCCCCACCGATTCACGCTTTGCCATGGTCGCCGTCGCCGGACGACCGAACGTGGGCAAGTCCACCCTGCTCAATGCCCTGATCGGTTATCGCCTGTGCATCACCGCGCCCAAGCCGCAGACCACCCGGCACCGTATGCTCGGGGTCTTTACCGGCGATAAGGGGCAGTTGGCCTTTATCGATACCCCGGGTATCCATGAGCAGCAGCAGAAAGCCATCAACCGGATGCTGAACCGCACCGCCAGGGCGGCGGTCGATGAGGGCGATTTGGTGTTGTGGGTGCGCGAGGCCGGCAATGAGACCGACGAAGACCTCCGCATCGGCGCCTGGTTACTGAACCTGGGCAAGCCGCTGGTGATCGTGTTGAACAAGATCGACCGCATCAGTGATAAAAGCAAACTGCTTCCGGAACTGGCCGATATCGAACGACGCTATCGGCCGCTCGCTCTGGTGCCGGTGTCGGCTCTGCGCGAGAAGGGCATCGAACAGTTGCGCGGCCAGTTGCTGGCGCTGGCGCCGGTGGCGCCGGCACGCTACGAAGCCGACGAAGTGACCGACCGCAGCGAACGCTTTCTGGCCGCGGAACACGTACGCGAACAGGTCGTGCGCCTGTTGCACGACGAACTGCCCTTCGCCACCACGGTCGAGATCGAACATTTTGAACGGGTCGGCAATCTGCTGCGGCTCGGCGCGATCATCTGGGTCGAACGCGAGGGCCAGAAAGGTATCGTGATCGGCAAAGGCGGTGAAAAGCTCAAGACCATCGGCACCCGCGCCCGGCAGTCGTTGGAGCAACTGTTCGGATGCAAGGTTCACGTCGAGACCTGGGTCAAGGTGCGCGAGAACTGGACCGACGACGAGCGCGCGCTCAAGCGCTTCGGCCTGGACGCTTCTTGATCCGGACCCGCGATGCGCCTCGAAGCCGAGCCCGCTTTCGTGCTGCATGCCCGACCCTACCGGGAGACCAGCGTGATCGTCGAGCTATTTACCCGCGAGCACGGGCGCATGGGCGCCATTGCCCGCGGCGTGCGCAGCGCGCGCCCGCGCTTTCCACGCGGGGCTCTGGCGCCGTTCCAGTGCTTGTCGCTGCGCTTGCAAGGGCAGGGTGAACTGCCGCTGCTGACCGATGTCGATGTGCAGGGGCAGCCGCCCTTGTTGCGCGGCGAGGCCTTGACCGCCGGCCTCTATACCAACGAATTGTTGATGCGTCTGACCGAACGCCACGATCCGCACCCGGCGGTGTTCGTGCGTTATGCCGAACTGCTGAGCGAGTTTTCGGCCGGACCCGATCGGCCGGCCTTGGCCTGGGCACTGCGGCGTTTCGAACGGGACCTGCTGGCGGTCATGGGTTATGGCCTGGAGCTGACGATCGAACCGGATAGCGGGCAGCCGCTCGATCCGGTCGCCGCGTATCTTTACGACCCGGAACACGGACCACGGCGAATGCCCTCCGGCATGGCAAGAGCCGGTTGTTCCGGCGCAGCCCTGCTGGCTTTGTGCGCAGACCGGATTCCTGCGGCGGCGGAGCTGGCCGATCTGCGGCGGGTCATGCGCAGCGTCATCAAGCATCAGTTGGGCGGCCGCGATCTGGATGCCTGGCGGGTGCTCAGCGGGCCGGCCGGGTCAGGCCTGCGCTCGATCGAAGCGGAACGCTGACCGATCCGCTTCGAGGCGAGCGCACTTTCAAGTCCTGGGCAAACGTGCGGCCCGCGGCAATGCCCGCGACAGACGTTCCAAGGCGACCCAGATCGGTGCCATCTGTTCTGGGGTTGGCAGCCCGTCGGGAAGGGTGGACAGCCGGGCGAGCAGTTCGGCACCACCACAGAATCCCAGGGCTGAACGTAGGCGGTGCAAGGTGTCCTGCCAGCGTTCGCGGTCGCCGTCGGAAAGCGCCGACCTGAGCAGGAGCACATGGTCGGGAAGCTCGGCCGCGAACAGACTGCGCAGCCCGCCGACCACAGCCAGGCTGCCGCAGGCGGTGACCGCAGCGGCGTCGTCGAGCACTGGCAGATCGATGGCTGGGGCAGTCGTCGGCTCGGCGTAGCGGGCAACGCCGACCGGTAGCCCGGCAGCGGCCAGGGCGCTGCGCAGGTCGTCGAGGCAGATCGGCTTCTGCAGTGCCGCCGAGAATCCCGCGGCCTGCAATTGTTGGCGCAGCTCGGGCCGCAGCTCGGCACTGATCGCCAGGGCCGGGCTGTCGTGGCTCGGTGAACCGCGGTCGGCGCGAATCGCCTGCAGGAGTACGACACTATTGCCGCCACGCAGGTTCAGGTCGAGAATCAGTGCTGCGTAGCGTTGTTCCTGCAGGGCTTGGGCGACTTCGCGAAAGCTGCTGAATTCCCGGTAGGGGAGCTCCAGCACGCGCAGGTGAGAGGCCAATACCTCCAGGGCGATCGGGTCGTCTTCGGCGAGCAGGATCGGGTCGGGCATCGGTCGGTCTCCGGCGGGGCTGCTCTGTTCAGCAAGGCAGTGACAAGATACGCCAATGCATCGACTGATTGCCACATTCGTTCTGCTGTTCGCGGTGCCGGCTGCGGCCTGGGAGTTGCGCGTCGAGCGCTTGCAGGCGGCAGAGGTCGTGGCTGACGAGCTTGTCATGCGCCGCCAGGCTGACCGGGTGATCCTGGTGCTGTCGCGCTTGCAACAGGCGCCGCTCGGTATCGATCAAAACAATCTACGTTGGTCGTGCGCTCTGAGCAGCCCGGTCGATGGGAGTCTAGGCTGCGCTGGCTCGATCAAGGTGGGCAGTCCTGCCTGGCGTGGCCGACTGCTCTGGGAATCTCGGGCCGGGCGTCAGTCCCTGCGGTTGGGCAATGGGTCGGCGCGTATCGAGTTCATTGAGGCGGCTGCCGGCACGATGCCCGAGGGCAGCCTGCAACTGGTCGAACTGCCACTGGGCTGGTTGGACCAGCATCTGCGCGCTCTGTGGACGGATCTGGCCACGGTCGCGGGGCGCATCCAGGGCCGCTTGCAGATCGACCGCGGCGGCGCACATGTGCACGGGCCGCTGGCATTCGACCGCGTCGCTTTCGATTCCCACGATGGCAGCACCGCAGCGGCGGAATTGGCGATCGCTGGAAGCATCGATTTTGCACTCGACGGGAGCGAGCGCAGCCTGCACTGGCAGGGCAGTGCCAGTGCTGGTGAGGTGCTGTTTGGCGCGATTTATTTCGCATTGCCGGAAGCCGGCGCCCGGATCGAGCTATCAGCACGGGCCGAAGGCGAAGCGCCCTGGCAGTTGCCGCAGATCGAATGGCATGATGGCGACGGCCTCGACCTGAGCGCTTCAGCCAGTTTTGCCAGCGACGGCAGCTATCGCCTGCGGGTGCAGCAGTTGTCGGCCGATCTCTCACGTTCGGCGCCGCGTTATCTGAAGTCGGCGCTGGCCACAGCCGGGTTCGATGGACTGCGTTTCGGTGGCAGGCTTGATGCGAGTGCGCTCTGGGATGGGCTGGGCTGGCAGGAATTTGCCATCAAACTGCGCGACGGTCTGGTGCGCGATCCCGATGGCCGCATCGAAGCCGATGGTCTGCATGCCGACCTGGCCATGAACGTGGCCGCCCCGGCCAACACCCTGGCCTGGCAGAATTCCAAACTTTTTGGCATTCCGTTTGGGGCTGGACAGACCGGCTGGACCTGGTCGCCGCAGCAGATCACGCTCAGCCAGCCGCTGACTTTGGAGCTGCTGGGTGGGCGTTTGACGCTGCCAAGACTGGAACGATTGCCGGCCGCGTCGAATTCTCCCTACTGGCTGGGGGCGCTGGAACTCGACCGGCTGTCCGTGGGCCAATTGGCCGCCGCCCTGGATTGGCCGGGTTTTTCCGGCAGCCTGTCTGGCCACTTGCCGCAGTTCCGCCTGCAAGACGGCGGCCTGCAGTTCGACGGGGACCTGGAACTCAAGGTGTTCGATGGCAGCATGCGTATTTCGCATCTGGCCAGCGAGCGCAGTTTCGGTATCGCGCCCAGCCTGAGCGCCGATATCGTCTTCGATAATCTCGATCTGGGCCAGTTGAGCGCCGCTTTCTCGTTCGGCGAGATGCAGGGCTGGCTCGATGGCCGCATCAACGGACTGCGATTGCTTGACTGGGCACCGGTTGCCTTTGATGCCCGTTTGCTGACCGATCCCGCCTTTCCGGGCAAGCAACGACTCAGCCAGCGCGCCGTACAAGGAATTTCATCGGTGGCAGGCAGTGCCGGCGCCACCTCCAATCCGCTGATCAGGATGTTCGACAGTTTTGGTTACAAGCAGATCGGCATCGATTGCCGGCTGGCCGACAATGTCTGCCACATGAGCGGATTGGAACCGACCGGCACCGGCTACACTGTCGTCAAGGGTTCGGGGCTGCCTAGGCTCAATGTGATCGCTTTCCAGCAGCGTGTCGATTGGCCGGTGCTGGTGCAGCGATTACGCGCTATGGCCGAAGGCCAGGCACCCCGGATCGAATAGCCGGAATATCGGCCGCGTCTTTTCCCCACAGGAGCAAGCCATGCACAAGCGTAAATGGTCCATCGCCCTGGTCAGCGTTGCGCTGATCACCGCCTGCGTCACCATCAATGTGTACTTCCCGGCAGCGGAAGCGCAGCAGGCCGCGGAACAGTTCATCGACAAGGTGATCGGCGACGCGCCGGACGACAAGGGCGCGGCGCCAGCGCCGGCCGAACGCCCGCTCGGCATCTCGATCGATTTCGCACTGATTGGCAGCGCCCACGCCGCCGCCGATCTGACTATCGCGACCCCGGCGATCCAGGCGATCCAGGCGCGCATGGCGACGCGTTTCGAGAAGACCTTGAAGCAGTATTTCGAAAGTGGCGCGCTCGGCCTGCGCAACGACGGCCTGGTCGAACTGCGCGACGCGAGCGCGATCGGGCTTGCCGAGCGAGCCGCCGCCAAGCAGGCGGTGGCCGATGAAAACCGCGACCGCAATGCGGTCTATCGCGAAATCGCCGTGGCCAACCAGCACCCGGAGTGGGAAGACGAAATCCGTTCCACCTTCGCCAAGCAGTGGATCGCCAAGGCGCGGCCCGGCTGGTATTTCCAGAATGCGGCGGGGGAGTGGGTGAAAAAATGAAGGCGGTTTTAGGAAGGCGGTTTTAGGTTTTAGGTGTTAGGTGTTAGGTTTTCAGTTTTCAGTTTTCAGTTTTCGGTGTTCGGTGTTCGGTGTTCGGTGTGGCCTTGATCCGAAAACCGAAAACCGCCTTCATTTCCGCCTCCCGCCTCCCCCCACCCCCCACCCGCCACCCACCCCCATGGCGATACACAGGCCCCTCCAACCAGTCCGTGCGAACCATTAAGATAAGCAACAAGAACCCCGCCGACATCGAACAGATGCGCGGTGCCGGTCGGCTGGCGGCCGACGTGCTGGACATGATTGGCGACTACGTCAAACCCGGTGTCTCCACCGATGAGCTCGACGCGCGCTGCCACGATTTCATCGTCAACACCCAGCAGGCAGTGCCGGCCAATCTTGGCTACAAGGGCTTCCCCAAGACCATCTGCACCTCGGTCAACAATGTCATCTGCCACGGCATTCCGAGCGCCAGCAAGCTGCTCAAGGACGGCGATATCGTCAATATCGATGTGACCGTGATCCGCGATGGCTGGCACGGCGACACCAGCCGCATGTACGTGGTCGGCAAGCCACCGGTGCTGGCCGCGCGGCTGATCGATGTTACCTATGAGGCGATGTGGCGGGCGATTCGCCTGGTCCGGCCCGGAGCGTTCCTGGGCGACATTGGCCACGCCATCCAGAAGTTCGTCGAAGCCAACCGCTTTTCGGTGGTGCGCGAGTATTGCGGGCATGGCATCGGCCGGGTCTATCACGAGGATCCGCAGGTCCTGCATTATGGCCAGGAAGGTACCGGCCCAAGACTGGAAACCGGTATGACCTTTACCATCGAGCCGATGGTCAATTCCGGCGCGCGGCATACCCGCTTGTTGCCGGATGGCTGGACGGTGGTGACCAAGGACCATTCGCTGTCGGCGCAATGGGAGCACACGATCGCGGTCACCGACAGCGGTTTCGAAGTGATGACCCTGGGCGCGGCCGACCGCCAGACTGGCGCCAACGTCGGCGTCGGCTGACCGGCATTACCATGGAGAGCATCGACCGTGCCCCGTTCGATGTCTCCGCCCTGCGCGAACGCCTGAGTCGCGCCCAGTTCGAAGACGAGGCCGGGTTCGCGCTCGGCATGCCGGTCGAGGGCCTGCTCGCGGCGCGCTGTCGGCGCGTGGAGCTGGCCTGCATTCAGGCGTTCGAGCATGAGTTTGCATTGCCGATCGGGGTGGCGCTGATCGCCATCGGTGGATTCGGCCGGGGCGAACTGTTTCCGCACTCCGATGTCGATCTGCTGTTCCTGCGTGGCGACGACATCGACCGCGAAGGTGAGCGCGCGATCGAGCGCCTGCTTGGCCTGTTGTGGAATCTGGGCTTGCCGGTCAGCCACGTCACCCGCAGCGTCGCGCAGTGTGTCGAGGAAGCGGTCAACGATTTGAGTTCGGCCAGCGCCCTGTTCGAGCAGCGGCTGCTGGCCGGCGACACCGGCCTGCACCAGCGCATGCTGGCGGCGTTGGCTCCGGAACAGCTTTGGCCCGGTCTCGCATTCCTCGATGCCAAGCGCGAAGAGTGGCGCCTGCGGCACGCACGCTTCAACGACAGCGCCTTCAATCTCGAACCGAATATCAAGGAAGGCCCCGGCGGCCTGCGCGATCTGCACACCCTGCTGTGGGTGGCTGGGCGCGCCTTCGGACAGCCGCTGATCGCCGACTGGCCGGCCGCCGGGCTGTGCTCGGTCACCGATTGCGAACGCCTGGGCGCCGCCCGCGAACGCCTGAGCAGCGTGCGCTACGGGCTGCATCGGGCGGCGCAGCGCAAGGAAGAGCGGCTGGTGTTCGATTTCCAGCGCAGCCTGGCGGCGCTGTTCGTGGCCACCACCGGCAAGCAGGAAACCCGGGTGGTCGAACAGTTCATGCAGGGCTACTTCCGGGCCGCAGCCGACGTGCGCCGGATCAGCGAACGGCTGCTGGCGAGTTGGCGGCAACGCCTGACCGGCGCCGACCAGCTGCCGGCCACCGCGATCGGCGATGGCTTGCTGCTACGCGCCGAACGGCTCGATGCCGAACCGGGCGAACTGCGGCCGGATCAGGCGCTGGCCGCGTTCGAAGCCTGGCTGGCGCGGCCGCAACTACTTGGGCTGGCGCCGGATTTCGACGCACGCCTGTGCGATCTTGCGGTGCGCGCCGAGGCCGGGCAATGGCGAACCCCGGCGATCGCTGCGGCCTTCCTGCGCATCCTGCGTCACCCGGGTGCACTGACGCCGGTGCTCGAGCATCTGGCCGCCTGCGGCCTGCTGGGTCGGATCGTCCCGGCGTTCGAGCAGGTCACCGGACGCATGCAATACGACATG
>JBFXKH010000002.1:0-77674 GCA_050173995.1 Lysobacterales bacterium
TGGCGTCGATGCCCTCGGCTTCGGCAGCGCGCTGCACCGCGGCCGAACCCGGCACGACCAGCATGCGCACGCGCGGATCGACGCGACGTTCGCGCAGGATCGCCGCCACCGTGCGCAGGTCGCTGAGCCGGCCATTGGTGCAACTGCCGACGAATACCACGTCGACCGGCTGGCCGAGCAAGGCCTCTCCGGCGCGCGCACCCATGTAATCGAGCGCCGCCTGAGCCGCCGCATCGGCCGCCGCCGGCACCGCGGCATCGACCGCAATCGCGGTACCCGGGTGGGTTCCCCAGGTCAGGCTGGGCCGCACCTTGCTGGCGTCGATGCGGACCTCGCGGTCGAAGCGCGCGCCCGGATCGCTGACCCATTGTCGCCAGCCATCGACCGCGGCATCGAACGCCGTCCCGCGCGGGGTCCGCGGGCAGCGCGCCAGATAGTCGAAGGTGACTTGGTCGGGCGCGATCATGCCGGCCCGGGCGCCGGCCTCGATCGCCATATTGCACACGGTCATGCGGCCTTCCATGTCCAGCGCGCGGATGGTCGATCCACGGAACTCGATGACGCTTCCGGTGCCGCCGTTCACGCCGATGCTGGCGATGATGTGCAGGATCAGGTCCTTGGCGCCGACCCCGGCGGCGAGTTCGCCTTCAACCGTGATCGCCAGCGTATTCGGTTTGCGTTGCAACAGGCATTGCGTGGCCAGCACGTGGCCGACCTCGCTGGTGCCGATGCCAAACGCCAGCGCCCCGAAGGCGCCGTGGGTGCTGGTGTGGCTGTCGCCGCAGACGATGCTCATGCCGGGCTGAGTTAGGCCGAGTTCGGGGCCGATCACATGCACGATGCCGCGCGCGGCCGAATCGAAATCGAACAGTTCGATGCCGTGGCGTACGCAGTTCTCGCGCAGACGTTCGACCTGCAGCCGTGCCGCCGTGTTGTGATAGGGCAGTGTTCCGTCGGCACCCGCCGGCCGGGTCGGGGTGGAATGATCGAGCGTGGCCTTGGTCCGCTCCGGACGGCGCGGCGACAGGCCGCGCGCCTGCAGTTCGGCGAAGGCCTGCGGCGAGGTCACTTCGTGGATCAGGTGCAGATCGATATACAGCACGGCGGGTGCCGCCGCGCTTTCCGCTTCGACCAGGTGCGCATCCCAGAGTTTGTCGAACAGGGTGCGCGGCGGTTGCGCTGTTTCGGCCATGATTGCTCTCGATGCTCAGGGTTGGGTGACCAGATCGTCCGCGTTGTGCGCGGCGGTCAAGGGCTCGGCGGCCAGGATGCGTTGTACGCTCTGCTGTTGGCGCAGGCAGCGGTTGGCCATGTCCAGCCAGGCCAGCGCACTCGCTTCGAGGATGTCGGTGCTGGTGCCGCTGCCGCTCAGTTCCTCGCCGTCGAACAGCGCGCTCAGGGTCGCCTGACCCTGCGCATCGTCGCCGGTGGTGACGCTTTGCACCTGGAAGCTGGCCAGTTCCAGACCGACCCCGGTGGCGCGGATCAGCGCCTGGCAGAGCGCGTGTACCGGCCCATCGCCGACCGCGGCCTCGCAGACATGGCGGCCCTCGGGCGAGCTCAACTCCACGGTCGCGGTCGGCAGACTGCCCAGCGGGGTGCCTGTGTGAACATGCCAACGCACCAATTGCCAGCCGCGCGGCTGGCCGGGTTCGATGCCGAGCACCAGGGTTTCCAGGTCGGCGTCGAAGATTTCGCGCTTCTTCTCGGCCAGGGTCTTGAATGCTGCGAACACACGTTCAAGGGCGATTTCATCCAGTTCGAAACCGAGTGTGGCCAGCCGATCGCGGATCGCGTGGCGGCCGCTGTGGCGACCGAGCACCATCTGCGAATCCTGCCAGCCGACCGTTTCCGGGCGCATGATTTCGTAAGTGCCGCGGTGCTTGAGCATGCCGTGCTGGTGGATGCCGGCCTCGTGCGCGAAGGCGTTGGCGCCGACGATCGCCTTGTTGCGCTGGACCGCCATACCGGTGCTGCGCGCGAGCAGGCGCGAGGTCGGCACCAGCCGTGTGCTGTCGATGCCGGTGCCGAGCGCAAACCACTGGCTGCGCACCTTGAGCGCCATCGCCAGTTCTTCCAGCGCGCAATTGCCGGCGCGCTCGCCGATGCCATTGATGGTGCATTCGACCTGGCGCGCGCCGCCCTCGATCGCGGCCAGACTGTTGGCCACCGCGAGCCCCAGGTCGTCGTGGCAGTGCGCGCTCCAGACCACGCGCCCGGCGCCGCTCACCTGGCTGCGCAGATACTCGAACAGCGCACGGATTTCGGCCGGGGTGGTGTAGCCGACGGTGTCCGGCACGTTCAGCGTGGTGGCCCCGGCGGCGATCGCGGCGTTGAAGATTTCGACCAGAAACTCGGGCTCGGTGCGCAGCGCGTCCTCGGCCGAGAACTCCACGTCGGCGACATGCCGTCGCGCCAGTTCGATCCCGGCGACCGCGCGCGCGATCACCGCCGGCCGGTCCAGTCCGAGCTTGTGTTCGCGGTGCAGCGGGCTGGTCGAAATGAACACATGCAGTCGCGGCGCGGCGGCCGGTTCCAGCGCGCGTACCGCGGCCTCGATATCGCCATCGTGGCAGCGCGCCAGGCTACAGATACGGGCGTTGCGCACTTCATGCGCGATGCTGCGAATCGCCTCCAGATCGACCGCCGAGCTGGCCGCGAAGCCGGCCTCGATCACATCGACGCCGAGATCGGCCAGGGCGTGCGCCAGGGTGAGTTTCTGGCGCGGCCGCAGGCTGCAACCGGGCGACTGCTCGCCATCGCGCAGGGTGGTATCGAACACCAGCACGCGGCCGGGATCAATCGTCTGCCCTGCCCCACTTGACCCGCCGACCGCCACCGCATTCATCTGTCACCTCGCACGTTCAAGGATCGATCGCCAAGGTATTCAGGCGTCGGCTTTCGGCAACCAGCTCATCTGCGCGCGCAGACGCCGGCCGACCTGCTCGATCGGATGGGCGAGATCGCGCTGCTTGAGCGACTGATAATGCGGGTTGCCCTGCTGGTATTCGGCCACCCATTCGCGGGCGAAACGGCCGTCGCGGATCTCGGCCAGCACCTCGCGCATACGGCTACGGGTGTCTTCGTTGACGATGCGCGGGCCGCGGGTCAGATCGCCGTATTGGGCGGTCTCGCTGATGAACTTGTGCATCCGCGCCAGCCCGCCCTCGTGCAGCAGATCGACGATCAGCTTGAGCTCGTGCAGGCACTCGAAGTAGGCCACTTCCGGCTGATAGCCGGCCTCGACCAGGGTCTCGAAACCCTGCAACACCAGTTCGGTGGCGCCGCCGCACAGCACCGCCTGTTCGCCGAACAGGTCGGTTTCGGTCTCCTCGGCGAAGCTGGTTTCGATCACCCCGCCGCGGGTACCGCCGATGCCGGCGCAGTAGGCCATCGCCAGTTCGTGGGCGTGGCCGCTGGGGTCCTGATGTACCGCGATCAGACAGGGCACGCCCTTGCCCTGTTCGTATTCGCGCCGCACCAGTGCCCCCGGGCCCTTGGGCGCGACCAGCGCGACATCCAGATCGGCGCGCGGGGCGATCTGGCCGAAATGCACATTGAAGCCATGCGCGAACATCAGCAGCGCGCCCTGGGCGATGTTCGGCTCGATCGCCTCGCGATAGATCGAAGGCTGCACCATGTCCGGGGTCAGCAGCATGACGATGCGGCCGCGCCTGGCCGCTTCGGCCGGGCTGAGCACGGTCAGGCCATCGGCCGCGGCGAGCTTGGCGCTGGCGCCATCCGGGCGCAGACCGACCACGACCTCGACGCCGGAGTCGCGCAGGTTGAGCGCGTGCGCGCGGCCCTGGCTGCCGTAACCGATGATGGCGACGGTGATGCCCTTGAGGGCGGCGAGTGCGGATGCTTGGGTCTGGCTCATGGTGGTTCCTTGGTTGGAGGGATAAAGCAAGCGAAGCGGGAAAGGTTCGAGCGTGCCCTGTCTGTCCTAGAGTGCGGACTCGACGGTTGCATTGGCGGTGGTGACCGCGCCGCGCGAGGCCGATGCGACCAGCCGCGCATACTTGCCGAGCACACCGCCGACCGCGGCCCGCGGGTTGAGGGCGGGTTGGCGCGCGTCGAGATCGGCCGAAGTTTGCAGAACCCGCGCGGCGACATCGATGGTCACCGGGTCGCCCTCGCAGAGTCGCGCCAGTGGGCCGCCACGGGCCGCTTCCGGCGCGATATGGCCGACCATGAAGCCGTGGGTGGCGCCGCTGAAACGGCCATCGGTGATCAGTGCGACATCATTGCCCAGCCCCTGCCCGACCAGGGCCGCGGTCACCGCCAGCATTTCGCGCATGCCCGGCCCGCCGGCCGGGCCTTCGAAGCGGATCACCAGCACGTCGCCGGGGCGGATCGCGCCGGCCTGCACTGCGGCGAAACAGGCGTCTTCGGAATCGAACACCCGCGCCGGCCCGGAGAACGACTGCCGGCCCTGCCCGGCCAGTTTGAGAATGCAGCCCTCCGGCGCCAGATTGCCGTACAGGATCGAATAGCCGCCGCGCGGCTTGAGCGCGCGCGCCACCGGCAGTACCACGTCCTGATCGGCGGGCAGTTCCAGGGCGTCCAGCTCGGCAAACAGACTGCGCCCGGTCACCGTGTCGATATCGGCGATCAGACCGGCGGCGCGCAGTTCGCGCACCACCAGGGCGGTGCCGCCGGCGGCGTACATCTCGGCCGCGGTATAGCGACCGGCCGGCTTCAGATCGGCGATCACCGGGGTGGACTGCGCCAGCGCGTCGAAGCCATCGAGCGGGAAATCGACCCCGGCCTCGTGCGCGATCGCGAGCAGGTGCAGGATCGCATTGGTCGAACCGGCGGTGGCGGCGACCGCACGCGCGGCATGGGTCAGCGCGGCGTGGGTGATCAGTGCGCGCGCCGATTGACCGCGCGCCAGCATCGCCATCAGCAACTCGCCACAACGGTGCGCCGCGGCGTTCTTGTCGGCGTGCAGGGCCGGGATATCGTTCAACTGCAAGGGCGACAGACCGAGGAAGGTCAGCACCATGGCCATGGTATTGGCGGTGAACTGGCCGCCGCAGGCGCCGGCGCCGGGACAGGCCACCCGCTCGAGCGCGGCCAGTTCGTCCGCATCCATGCGTCCGGCGGCGTGCGCGCCGACCGCCTCGAACACATCCTGCACGGTCACCGCGCGTTGTTTGTGGCAGCCCGGCAGGATGGTGCCGCCGTACAGCACCAGCCCGGGCAGATCCAGCCGGGCCAGCGCCATCGCCGCGGCCGGAATGGTCTTGTCGCAGCCGACCAGGACCAGCACCGCATCCAGGCAGTGGCCGCTGACCGCGAGATCGATCGAATCGGCGATCGTCTCGCGCGATACCAGCGAAGCGCGCATGCCCGAGGTGCCCATGGCGATGCCATCGGTAACCGCGATGGTATTGAACTCGATCGGTGTGCCGCCGGCCGCAATGATGCCGGCGCGGGCGTGCTGGGCCAGGTCGCGCAGGGTCAGATTGCACGGCGATACGTCGGAGAAGGTATGCACCACCGCCACCAGCGGCCGCGCAATCGCGGCATCGTCGAGCCCGGTGGCACGCAACATGGCGCGCGCCGGGGCGCGGGCCGGTCCCAATTTGATCTCGTCGCTATGCACGGTACCGATCCCTCCGATTGGTTTAGGCAACGCCCAAAAACAAAAACCCCGCACGATGGAGGTGCGGGGTTTTTGTCTGGGAACTCTGCTCGATCGCTCAGCGTCCTGACCCGCACCATTGTCTGGGCGTAATTAGAAGCACCGCAAGCAACAGCGCACGGCCGGCGTTCCTGGGAACGACGATACCGGTGCCTTCGTGCTGGCGCAGTGGAGCGAACATGGCCCGGAGCAAACCACGACATCGGAGAGCTGTCAAGTTCAGAGGACGGAGGACAGAGGACGGAGGACTGAGATCGGAGGACTGAGATCGGAGGACAGACGACAGAAGACACAAGACAGAAGACAGAAGACAGGGATACTGTCAAAACCGTCGCCCTGGCAGCTTTCAACAGCGAAGCTGGTCAAGCCGGGGCCCAGTGCCGGGGAAGGCCGCCGGGTCGGAAACTGGGCCCCAGCTTGCGTCGGGACGACGCTCTTGCTGTCCTCTGTCGTCTGTTCCCTGACCTCGGTCCCCAGTCTTCTGTCGTCTGTCCTCTGAGCCGGCGGAAGCCGGGGCCCAGTGCGGTAATGTACCGATAACTTCAGAAGCACAGCGCACCGGTCCGTGCGCCGCACCCCACCCGTTTCAGAGCAGCGACGACAGAACAGCGACTGGGCGCTACGCTGTCGCTAACCACCGACCAGCGAGGACCCCGCTCGTGGACCTGTTCAAACGCTTCAGCATCGAGGCCGCCCACCGGCTGCCGCGGGTGCCGCCCGGACACAAATGCAGCCGCCTGCACGGCCACTCCTTCCAGATCGAACTGCATGTCGAGGGGCCGGTCGATCCGATCCTCGGCTGGGTGCTCGACTTCGCCGATATCGGCGCGGCGTTCAAGCCGCTGTTCGAGCAGCTCGACCACCATTGCCTCAACGAAATCGAAGGGCTGGAGAACCCGACCAGCGAAAACCTGGCGATCTGGATCTGGGACCGGCTCAAGCCGGAACTGCCGCAACTGGCCCGCGTGGTGATCCACGAGACCTGCACCTCAGGTTGCAGCTATGCCGGCGAAGCGCTTTGACGCAGCGCGCCATTCGCCACCGCATAGTATCGCGAATAGACTTTAAGAAAGTACGCTAATCCATTGTTAGTCAATGGCAATTGGCTACAGGTTTTCTGTCAAAAGAAAATTGTTGCATTGCACCATTGAGGCGTGTATAGTGCGAACCCTAAGCTCGTCCATAGTGGGTGAGCCAAGTCAACGGAGAGTGCCATGACCGATCAGGTGAATACCCAAGTGTTGAATGCCGGCAAACGCTTTGCCGAAGCCGCCTTCAAGGCGCAGACGATTGCCTTCCAGGGCTTCGAAAAGGCCCTCGGCCTGCAGCTCAAGGCGTTCGAGAACAGCGTCAACGCCGCCTTCGATTTCGTCGATGAAGCGAGCGCCATCAAGCAGCCGGAAGGTTTCAAGGCGCTGCTGCCGAAGAGCTCGACCCTGCTGCGCGAGAGCGCCGAACAGACCTATGCCACCGCCCAGGAACTGGTCAACGTCGGCGTCAGCACCAGCGAAGCCCTGACCAACCTGGTCAAGGCCGAGTTCGAAGCCGCCAACGACAGCGTCAGCACCAAGCCGGCCAGCGCCAAGGCCAAGTAACACCGCGTACCGGTAGCGGCGGCGCCGCGACACTCCGACGAGCCCTCCCCGCCCAGGAACGGCGCGGCGCCACCCGAGGCCAGCGAGCAATCGCTGGCCTCACCTTTTTGCGCAATCGGAAACCCAAACCCTGTGTGCGCCGAGCACCGGGGAGCGCCGATCACCCGCTCGGCCTCTTGGCTAGGCCAAGCCTGCCATTGGAAAGAGTCAGGCCGGGCCGGAGCCGGTGCGCTGGGTTTGTAGGTCAATTCGCGAATCAAGGGCCGATGAAGTACATCGCCACCCAGCAGGTGACGGCGAGGGCCCAGGCCAGGCTGCGCAGCGGGGCGCGGTTGGCGAGATAGAGCACGCCGTAGACCAGGCGGAAGGCGATGAAGCCGATCGCCAGTTGGTCGATGCGGCCCTGGTTGTATTGCAGTTGCTGGGCGATGATCACCGCGGCGGCGAACGGAGGGAACGCCTCGAAGGAATTGAGGTGTGCCCAGTGCGCGCGCTGCCGAAAACCGGTCAGGCCGGCCTGGAAGTCGCGTGGCTTGTAGTTGTTGAAGCCGGGTCCGCTGAACTTTGCGACCGCGGTCCACAGGAACGGCAGGAAGGCCGCGATCAATACACACCAATAGCCAGTCGTCATTCGGGTTTCCCTGGGTGAGGCGTCCGCGGATTCGGACGCGGCGGGCATTGTATCGGTTGGTTGGACGGGCGTCGCTGGCGCGCACCGCGTAGTATCCGGCGCAACCTGCAAACATCCCGGATGACCAGCTCCGCTGTTGAGAGCCCGCTGCGCTTCATCCGGGCTACTTCCGGCTGGGCCCCGGCGTACGCCAGTTTCAGGAGACAGAGGCCAGAAGACCGAGGACGGCAAGGGCCGTCGTCCCGGCGAACGCCGGGACCCAGTGCCGGGCGGTTCGGATGGGTCGGAACTGGGCCCCGGCGTTCGCCGGGGCAACGGCTCTTTCCAGCTTCCGTCGTCGGTTTTCCGTCCTCGGTCCCCAGGACCGCTAAACTCCGGGGATGAAGAAGACCGCGCTGTCGTTGTGGGATTCGGTGTTGCAGACCGACCGCGAGGCCGCGATCGAGCGGGTGCGGCAGTTGCGCGCCAGCCAGCCCAAGGCCAGCCGCGAGCGTCTGCACCGACAACTGTTGGGCAGCAAGTGCGTCCAGGTCGGGGTGATCGGTGCCTTGACCGCAATTACCGGCGCGGTGCCCGGCCTCGGCCGGATCGCGCGTTTCGCCCTGGGCCCGCTGGTCGATACCACCCTGGTCAGCGCGCTGCAGGCGGAACTGGTGATCGAGACCTTTGCGCTGTATGACATGCCGATCCCCGAACACGGCGAGAAAATCGCCGTGTTGGCGATCGCCGCGACCAATCTCGGCGCCGACCAGATCGCCCACCAAGCTTCGCTGTGGATCAGCCAGCGCGCCGGCCGCCTGCTCGGCACGCGGTTGTTGGACAAGGCCTGGCCGATCGCCAAGATCGCCACCGCCGCGGCCACCCATGTCGCCCTGACCTACAGCATCGGCAAGCGTACCCAGGCGCTGTGCCAGATCCGCGATGCGCGCGTGCGCGACTGGCCGACTCTATTCCAGCGCGTGGTCAGCATCGATCAGAGTGCGCTGACCGAGTGGGCGACGCGCTCGCTGCGGCTCGCCTTTGATCAGGTCGGCGATGTCGCCGCTGGCATGGGCAGGCAGATTTTGCAGGTGCTGCCACGCGCACTGGACCCGCAGACAAACGAACAACCGATGCGGGCCCGGGCACGATCGACGTTCGTCGGCAGCAGCGCCGTGCGACAGGCCACACCATCTGCCAGCGACAAGAACTCCGGCCGACCTAAGCGGAAAACCAAGACCGACAGCCCGGCCGCCGCCAACAAGCGCCGCCGTCTACCTGCAAAGGGTTCCCGTCGGCCCCATGGATGATCCACAGCACAGGCCGACCGCCCACCCATCGGCTTGCTGCGGCTTTGGGCTACCAATCGATCCAACCGATATCGATCCAACCGATCCAACCGATCCAACCGATATTGACCGATCTAACGTGCTTGTCTACACTGTGCGGCTTCGCAACGGGCGGTTAGCTCAGCGGTAGAGCACTGCCTTCACACGGCAGGGGTCGCAGGTTCGAACCCTGCACCGCCCACCAATAAAAACAAAGACTTAGCCTAGTTTTTACTGGTCGATTCCCTTGCTAGTACGGCACACGTACGGCAAAGCGCGTGCCGAACCCTGTCGATTTACGAAGGCAGTGGTCGCTGAAAAAGCTCAAGGCAAAGGTCGCATGGCTTCCGTTCGGGTGCAAAGGCAGCGGTCACGTGCGACCGGATTCCCTTCGCCGCTGAAGGTGCATATAGCGACGTTCTGCAGGGCATCGGCGACCACGATCCGGCCAGGTCAAGGCTGGGTCGTTTCGGTGTACTGCGCCGAGTATCAGCGGCACCGCGATCAACGCACCGCGATCAATGCACGGCGACGGCAATCGGCATGCACCTTGCCGGGCAGCAAGGTCGAATCAGTCCGCGCCGGTCGCTGGTCTGATCGTGCAGCCGGGCAGGCACAGCCATACAGTGCCGTGCTCGTCTCGCGTTTCTACACTTGTGTAGCCAAGCCGCGAAGCTAGCAAGCCGCGCAGGCGCTGATATTCCCAACCCTGCTCGCCGTTGGTCGATTCGCAGCTTCGCGACATGATCGCATCCGCTGCCGCTTCGTCGCCGCGCGTGAGTTCGAGCGCGGTATCCCATGCGCCGGGCAGCTCATAGTTCAGCGTGAAGTCCGACAACGGGCGCGGTGATTCGACTACGTGCAGGATATCGCCGTGGCTCATCGCTGACTCGCGCGAGCATGACGCGAATAGACCGCCGAAGACGCCATCGCCATGAATAGCGGCGATCACTTCGGGCGAACCGTGTGCAGGACGTTCATGCGATAACGTTAGCACGCATCGCGATCAGACAAGCCGAAGTGCGCAGGCGTGCCACGCACTCGACAGGTGGCCGATGCGAGGTTAAGTCAGAGTGACGCGGACCATGCCGCGATAGTCAAGCGCCCGCGCGCCAGCGGTGTGCCGAATCTTGAAGGTCCGGGCATCGACCAGGAAACTGTCTTCCTCGGTCAGCGTCGGCACTTCGAACCCGGCAAGGTGCGCGACCTCAACGGTGTCAATCTGATTGAAGTCGCCGAGCAAATAGGCGGTGTTCGGGTCGGTCAACCTTGGCTCGACAACTAGCGTTAAGCCGGTGCTGAATCCAGGCGCAGACTCAAGCCCACCGGCCACTACGCGCGTGGTCGAAGCAAGCAAACGCTCGGCCTCGCTTTCAAGTTCTGGCGGCGCCAGCAGAAACTTCGGCGCCAGCGCAAGATCGGCACCGCCGAGCGATTTCTGTCGGCGCAGAAGGGTGCGCGCTTCGATCAAACCGGTACGCAAGTCCATCGCGCCGGAAGCCGCGATGTTGTTGTGGCTGGCATGAAACAACGGGAGGCCGTCGCGCATGAATTGACCGCCAAGCGCGTTCGATGTCAACAAGGCATAGACCAAGTCGCTTTCAACGCGCCGCGCCGCTGCGCCCATGGCCGCCGGCACCGATGCGAAAGCGTCCAGGTTGTCGTTGACAAGCGACTCCCAAGAAAAGCGAAGCGCCTTGCCGAACTTCGAAATGGAAAACTGCTCGCGATCCTCGTCAAGCGAGCCGAAAACGTACGTGCCGTTTTCCGCGACGGGTTCGAGATTCGGCGCAGTCGAAAGGACCACGCGCGACAACGGCTTGAAGTCGTTGGCGGTGGTCGGTCGGGTCCACGCGACATGACTTGCCGGCGATTCCAGGTAGCCGGTTCGCAGCGACTTGCCGGCGGCGTTTTCCAGAATCAGCGGAAAGTCGGAGCTGCTCATCGCACGCTGAAGAATCTCGTTGTTCGATAGACCGCCGTGGCGAATGGACGTGCGCGATAGGCTGGTGCGCGCAAGCTCGACCAGTGAAGTTCGCTGAAGGTCCTTGGCACCAGGGTGCGGATTCGAAACACGCACGCCGGATCTAGTCAGCAAGGCATCGACCGCCGCAGCGCGAAAGTCATCGCCGAAGTTTCCAGATTCGTCGCTCACGCGCGGCATGGTCCCGCTGGATCGGTTGGCGAGTTCTTCCAAGGCGAGCGAGCGCACGCGCTCCAAGGTGGCGCCGGTCTCGATCATTCGGCGGGCGAACTGGTCGCCAAGGTCGTGCTTCGTGGCCAAGGTTTGAATCTCAAGCGCGCGGGTGCGCTCGGCGGTCACTTCAGGTGCGGCGTTCATGGGAAAGCTCCGATTGATACCAACGGTGTTGTCGGCAGGGATAGAAACAAGACTGGCCTCGTAGGGCAGCCACTTGGTCGCGGTGAGTGTCTGGCCATCATCCGAAAGACTGTCTTCGAGAATCTGGTAGCCGACCGATAGCCCGGACACGATGCCCGACGCGATGTCGGCATCCAGTTCCGCCGCGCGGGCAGATTCGCCAAGCACCATATCGCCGACCAATCGGCGGTTCTCGATGCGCAGGTTTTCGACAAGACCGATGTTGATCCGGGTCTGGTCGTGCGATTCGATCAGCGGCAAGGGCGCGCGCGATAAGTCGATGGCGTCCGGCGCGTGGCTTAGCACTTCGAACACGCCATCACGGAGCAGCGGCGTCTCGCTCGACAAGGAAACCGGATAGGTCCGCGAGCCGGCATTGGCAGCGGCGCGGGAAAATGTGGCTTTGCGCGTGTGGGTTTTCATGGCGGCAAAGCTACGCGCGCGATGCCGACCCATCTAGCAGATTGCCGGAAGGCCGCTCAACATTTCCGCTACTTGCCGAAGACCGAACCATGTTCCCGATTGCTGGCCCAAGCGCGCAGCGATTCGGCACTGTAGAAAATGCTTCGCCCAGCACGCCGACAAGGTGGCCCAACGCCGCGCTGCTGCCAATTCCGCAAGGTCCGCTCGCTCACTGACAGCACTCGCGCGGCCTCGCGCTGGCGCAGGATGTCGCCATCCCGAAACCGTAGCAACTGCTCGACTTCCTCCGCCAGATCGGCGGGCAGGCGTTGGGTCGTTCGTGCAACGCGCAGGCGCGAAATGGCATGCTCGGTGCGGGCGCTCATTGGACACCTCCAACGTGTTCGCCGGTTGAAGCGTCAAGCCAAAGCTGCAAGTCGTTTCCGTCGGGCAGAGTCACGCCAAGCGCGGGCAGCATGGCGACGAATCCAGCGAACGGGCACGGTCCAACCTGAAACCAAAACGGCACGGGGTGGGCGACGTACAAACCGCCAGTTCGGGTGCCCGGATCATAGGCGACCAGGGTAGTCCCGGACGTGTCCAGGATCAGGCGGCGAAGGTCGCCGACAAGCCATGATGGTCGGATCGCCTGCGGCTCAAGGATTCGTGTCGTTTCGTCCATTTCGTGCTCCAAGTATGTGGGTTGATGCTGTCCGTAAGCGGGGCGAAAATTAGTCGTTAACCGCGCCTCTTGACCCGTGGTAACTTTTGACTCCCCCGGAAGGACCCAAAGGCCGGGGGGTGGGGTGCCGTGCGTGCGCGGTGCGGTTCGCCGTCGGTCGTTCGTGCGTGAGCTGCGCGGATGATTCGTCGTGCTCCGTTGAACTGCATGCAGGTTCCTTCACGTGCGTAGCTATGGATTGGGTGCTTGATGCGTTCGCGATCATTCGCGCGCGTCCTTCCGTTCGATGTACTCGCGAGCGGTCGCGCCACTGCATGCGTTCGCGGTCGGAATCTTGCAGCGTGCCGTTGATCCATACGTGGCCAAGAGCGCGACCAGGCGGGCGTATTTCGCACGATCCGATGCTATGCCGTGGCACCGTCGCGGGTCGGCGTGGAAAGCCACTGCACGCGCGGGCAAGCGCCTTTGCTTGCATCGCCATTTTTCGAACCGTGGCCGAGTCACCAGACACCGTCCCGCTCGACAAGGTCGGGCTCTGTCGGTTGGCTCGGTGGCTGCGCCGATGCGGCAATGTGCGCTTGTCCGTGCGTCAATAGTTCATAGATGCCAGAAGGTGCCGAACAGTTTTTCTTGGCGCCTTCAGTATTTAGTGTGTTTTTTTTGGCATCTTCTTTTGTTGTCGAAGGCGCGAAGGCGCCAAGGTATTTTGTTCGGGAATCTTCTGGCACCTTCGGGAGCGACCAGACCCAACCGCCATGCATGCCCTGCTTGGTTCGCGCGACAGGAATCGCACTGCCGGCACGTTGGATCGTGCGCTTTGCGTACCCGGCTGCCTCACCGGTCTTGAACACGTCGCTGGCCGGCATCGGGCCATCGGCGAGCAAGTCGGACAGGAATTGCCGCGCGTCAGATTGTGCGCCGCCATCGGTCCCCGGCTCGTCGGCAGTGGCCAGCAATTCACGGGCAGCCCCAGCAACCGGCGCGCCCCATTCGATCATCGCCGCGACAATGCACGGATGGGACTTCAGCGGCGCTTGCAGCATGGCGTAACTGAACCCGCCATCGTCCGGACCAATGTTCGACTTTGCGCGGCAGAACAGCCGATCCGTGCGCCCTGGGTCGGTGTCGGACTGGTGCTTGGCTGCGACCAGGACAATGCGCGCGAGTGCGCCGAATGCCAGCGATCCAGTCAACCGTTCGACCGGATCGCGGCCACCGGTTCCCTTTGAAAAATGCGTTATGCCGAGCAACGCGCAATTGGCGGCGGCGGCCAGGTCTACCAGCGGTTGCAACCCGCGACGGACTTCCGCGTTTCTGTGCGAGTCGCCTGCGATTGCCGAGACAATCGGATCAACGATCAGCATGCGCACGCCGCCGATCTCGCCGAGCCTTCGGGCCAACGGTTCCGTGTCGCGCGCCGGATCGAACGGGCGACGCTCGCCGGCGTCGGTCACTGCCGCGATGAAGTGAACGCGCTGCAAGTCAGCGCCGGCCAGGATCAAGCGCGGTATCAACGTGTCGGCTGGGTCGTCCTCGCCGCTCCAGATCAGCACGTTACCTATCGCTGATCGCGTGCCGTCCGGCCAGCAGCCGCCGTTTGTAATGACCGCCGCCAACGCCATAGCAATTGTTGTCTTGCCAGTGCCGGGCGCGCCGCCGAAAACGTGCAACTTGCCGCGTGCGATCCATCCGGGCCAAAGCCATGCGATGGGTTCCGGTTGCAGGTCGCTCCCGCGGATCAGCTCAACGCGCGGACACGCCGCAGCGCGCGCCGCTTTGATGCTCGCCGCAAGTTCGTGTTGCTCCGCGATCTCGGCCTCGATGTCCGCAAGAGGCCGGATCATTGGAGCACCCGGCGGCAGTCGGTGATTCGTGCAACTGCCAGCTCCGCGCGCTGAATGTGATTGGGTTCTGGCGTACCCCGGAGCGTATCGTTGGCCAAGATGGCCACCACGGCAGCTTCGTGCGTCAGCGTTTCGAGTGCCGAGCGCCAGCCGGCAATCTGGCGGAACTCGGCGGCGAACCGTCGGCCTTGTGGTGAGTGGTCCGCAATCCGTGCGGGGTATAGGTCCGCGAGTTCCAGCCCGACCGCTGCCATGACGCTAGACGCCGAGCAGCCGCCGAAGCAGTGCAGCAGCACCGCGCCGGTCGAACTTTCCGCAACGCTCACTTTCGCCGAGCGCCCAGCACAACACGGGCATAGGCTTCGCCACCCGCTGCCGGTTCGGATCGGTGTGCGACCCGTGGCCGATTCGAGCGCTTGCAACAGCGTATCGATCGGGCTAATATTCGCGTGCAGTTCGGCTTTACAGAAAGACCCGTCTCCCGGCGGGTTTTTTTGTGGGCGCGATTCAGGACCGTTCATGGCGGTTTTCCTCCGTGACCATGCCGCGCAGCCGATGCAACTCCCGGCCAAGGCCAGCCACCTGCACGCCCAAGGAATCGCACGCAAACGTGTCGGCCAGTCCGCCGTTGGCAATGTCGGCGGCGATGGCAATTCCTTCGCGAATGCGTGCGCGGGTTTCGTCCGGCGTCGGGCCGTAAAGTGCGCCCAACGCGGATAGATCACAGCCTCGCGCGTTCATGCCGCCACCTGCGCTTCGCGCTCGGCGATCCACTGCTGGACCTGTCGCATTGACCAGCCGACTGCTCGGGCCTCTGGCGAGCCGCTCAGCTTCACTGGCTTTGGAAAGCGACCGGCCTTAATCTCGCGGTCCAGCGCGGAAGCGGTCATCCCGGTGCATGCGCGCACTTCGGGCTTGCGGATTAGGCGGTTCTCGCGGATGTCTTCGTGGGTTTTCATGATGCCCCTCCGTTGTTGGTGTGGGGCGAATCATGAAGAAGCCGGCGCATCCGTGCGCCCCAAACAATCAGGGTCGATTACTTCACTTTTTCCGCTCGGCGCGTGCCAACGCCAAACCTTCCGCGCGGACCCGCTCCAGGTCAGGATCCGGCTTCGAGCGCGGCGGATTCAGCGGTCGCAGCCTTGCACGCTTGTCCCAATTGACTTTGATCGCCGAAGCGCTTAGTCCTGGCCAGTGCTTTGCGACTTCGGCGTACGCGCTCGTCGTTGGCGCCGTGGTCAGGTTGAAGCCTTCACTGTGGAGCGCCTCGACCGCGCGAATGATGCGTGCGTCCCGCGATTCGTTGCTGAACCCGTTTCGTCCGCTGCGACTGCTTTGCAGATTGAACGCCCGCGCGATCTTTTCAGGGCTGCGATAGGCTTGTTCAAGCGCTTCGATCAAGTAGCCGACTTCCGCATCAAGCAGTCCCGCCGTCGGCCTCGCCTGCTTCAAAAACACGGCGCCGATTCCAAGCAACATGCGTGCGGCCTCGCGGTCACCACGCTTGGCACGCTCGACCGCTTCGCCTTCCCGGAAGTTGATCGTTACCCTACTTTTCTTCGCAGCATCGACCGCGTTCTTAGTGTCGGCCATCGCGCGGCGGCGTGTACTGCGCGCCTTGCCTGCCTTCGACTTTCTCAACTTGACTATTCGATTCCACAACTCATCGCCGAAACCAAAACCTTCCGACGCCATCTGATCCACGACTTCGGTAAGCCTGCGCGCGGCCTCATGGTCGCCGCTTTCGGCGCTCTCAAGCAGCTTCACAAAATCGATCTTCTGCCCGTCATCTTGGGTGCCACGTTCGGTCGGGGTCATAGCGCAAGGCCCGCCAAAGCATCGCGCGCGCGGTCTTGTTGCAAGTGCCCGTAATGTTTTTCGATCATCGCAACGCTTGTGCCGCTTAGCGCCGCAACGGTGAAGAGGTCCAAGCCGGCGGCGACCAGATCGGTGATGGTGGAATGGCGGAGCGTGTAGGCGGTCGTGCCCGCAGGTAGGCCGGCGGCAGTCACCGCTTTGGTGATGCCGTGGCCCCAGCTCTCTTTCGCCCAAGCGTGCCCGTCTTCACGTGCAAACAACGGCGCAGCCGGCAGCTTGTTTTTCGACTGGGCGCGCAATAGATCAAGCGCCGTTTTCGGCAGTAGCAGCTTTCGCCCAGCGCCCGCCTTGTCGGTCGGCACCGTCAACGTGCCGGCACGCGAATCGAGTTCGGCAACTTTCAGCAAAGCCAGGGCGCCAGGGCGCAGCGGCAGCAAACACAATCCATGCACGAATGCGGACAAGGCGCCCGGTAGCGCAGCGACCAGGGCGCGACGCTGATCCATGGGCAGGTACAACGTGCGCCGTCCGCTTGCCGCTGGCATCGGTTCGAGTGCGCGCCGCCACGGCATGTCGGATGCGACGAACCCATCGCGCAGTGCAAGGTTCAACGCCGCGCGCATCGGCGCCATATCGCGGTTGACGGATGCCGGCAGCTTGGCGCGTGGTGGCGGTAGCGGCGCCTTGTTGCGACAGCGCGGGCCTCGACAAGGCGGCAAGGCCGTCGCGCCAGCGATCCGATCACGCCAAGCCTGCACGTGGTGGTGCGCGAGCTTGGCCAGATGCAGGCCGGCAATCGGATCGTTCAAGACGTGGCGCCGACACCTTCCCTCGGCTTCGAGGCAAGCGGCGGCGCCCTTGCGCTTGCGTTGATGCTCGATGTATCGGACCCAAGCATCGGCGACGGTCAGGGTCTCGCTGCGACCGCCCAACGCAACATGGTCGAACCATTTACGCGCGCGCTTGATCGCCTCGGTGTATTGATCGCCCGGACTGAACTCGACCAGGGCGCCCAACGCTTGATAGACACGCTGCCCGGTCGCCGGGTCATAGTGCCGCGCGATCCAGCTTCCGCCGTCGCCGGTGCGCCGATAGCCGACGTGCTGACCCGTTCCGACTGCCTGCCAATAAGGTTCGCGCCGTGGTGCCAGCGCCGCTCTTTGCCGTACCGTTTCGATGCCCATGTCGTACTCCTGTCGTATGCGTTTTGCGAAGGCAAAAACAGGGCAGTGCTCGCCCGTACGGCAAGAATACGGCAAAGTGATGGTGTTTTGTGGGTTTTCCTGGGTTATCAACCCATTGATTTATAAGCCTATGGTGTTTCCTGAAACCCCGTTTTTTTTCCTTCACACGGCAGTGGTCGCAGGTTCGAACCCTGCACCGCCCACCAGCGCGAATCGTTCTGCAAGAAAAAGCCGGCTTTCGCCGGCTTTTTCTTTTCCGGACCAGCTAACTCGTCGGTATCGGTCAGATGCAGCCCGGCCGCGGAGTATCTGCATCTCAGACCATAGCGCCTTGCGGCGACGGCGCCCGGGGTGGCGCCGGCGGTGTGGGCGCAGCCGATGGTGCTGGTGTCACGCTTGGTGTCGGCGGTGCTGGCGGGCTCGGTGTCGCGGGTGGTGTCGGTGGTGTGGGGGGTGCGGGTGGCGCGAAGAATTCGAAGTGGCGCGCCTCGGGCGCGGTCACGTCCAGGAATCGGGTCTTGCGTTCGCGCAGAATTTCGAGCTTCACCACGCTGCCGGCTTGATGTCCGCGCAGCGCGCGCATAGTCGCTCGCGGCCCATCGACCGGCTCGCCATCCACGCTCAGGATGACGTCACCAGCCTTGAGACCGGCCAGTCCATCGGTGCCGTCGCGCAGCACCAGGGCGCCGTGGTCGCTGCCAAAATAGTTGCCCAGCCCGACGTTCATTTCGGCCAGATTGAGACCGCTCCAGCGGAATGCCTGGGCCAGCACCTTGAAGCGGCAGTTGTCGCGATCATTGGCGCAATCCGCCTGCGGCGCCAACTGCTCGATCTCCATCTCTACCTGTGGATCGATCATGCCGTGGAAGCGATGAAAGCCACCGCGCTGCTCCGGCGCCAAACCAGGGCCACGATCGCGCCAGCGCATCATCCGCGGCATGTTCACTGCCACTACCGAGACGCTCGATTCCTTGCCGTCACGACGGAACACCACCGGGATCGCATCGCCCTCTTTCACTTTGGCCATCGCACCGGTCAGTTGCTCGATGCGTTCACCTGGCGTGGCAGCGCTGAAGCGCTGGCCATTGACCGCCAGCACTTGATCGCCAGCGCGCAGACCAGCCTTGGCGGCGGGGCTGTCCGGGGTGACCCCGGCGATGCGCACGGCGGCGGGCTCGCCTTCGGCGAGGATGATGCCGATCATCGGACGCTGGCTGCGCAACTTGCGGATTTCGATGACTTCGCGCTGCTCTCCGGCGTTGGCGTCCAGTTCGAATTGTCCGGAAATTTCGGCCAGGTGCCGGGCGGCGCGACGCAGCTCGGCGCGGGCGCGATCGAGTTCGGCGCGGGCCGCGCTGACTTCGGCCTGCGGCGCATCGGCCTTGGGCGTTTCGGCCGCGAAAGCGGACGACTGCCACCCGCCCAGGATCAGCAGCGCAACAAACACAGTGGGAACTTTCATGGTGTACTCCTCGGTGGTCAGGTCGATCGAATTAGTAAGCCAGCACCAGCATGCCGTCTTCGCCTTGCTCGCCACGCGCCGCCAACCACTGCTGGGTGGTTTGCAGTCCGGCCAGTTCGCGCAGCAGCGCCAGCCGCTGTCGCCATAGTTGCATTTGCCGGGCCGGATCCAGCGCGACGCCGGTCAGCTCAGCGTCGACGCCAGCCAATTGGTCTTCCAGATCGGCTCCCAGGGCGAGCGCCGGGCCGCTCGCGGTCGGCATCGTGGTCGCCGCCAACAACGCCTCGAGCTGCGCCGACTCGGCAATCAGCTCGGGCAACGCCGGTTCATGGTCGGCGAGCGCGGAAGGCGGTGCGGGTGACTGGAAGCCTGCGTATACCCCGACCAGCAGCAGTGCGGCGATGAACGATGCCGCGACCGTGAGACGCGGCCAGCGCGGCTTGCGCTCGGGCGGCAGGCGTCCGGACAGCCGCAACCAAAGGCTGGCATCCGGGGCGTCCAATGGCAGCGCCCGCAGCGCCTCGCCGATCTCCGGTCCGGGCAGACCCGAACCGAAAAACTCGCGGTCACGAAAATCACTGGAAAAGTCACGCATGTTGGCCCAACTCCAGGGCGCCAAGCGGCGCCGGTTCGGCCAGCCGCGCCCTGAGGCGGCGGGTGCCGCGGGCGAGCTGGGATTTGGAAAAGCTGAGGCTGCGGTCCATCGCCGTGGCGATTTCCTCGTGGGTGAAACCTTCACCGTGATAGAGCCAGAGCACGCTGCGGGTCAGCGCCGGCAACTCGGACATCGCCCGCAACAGACAGGCATGGTCGGCCGCGGCCGGCGGCAGCCGTTGTTCGTCGATGGCAAGCTCGGATTCGACCAGGGTATCGGTGTATTCGATCAGACCCCGGCGGCGCAGCCGCATCAATGCCTCATTGACCGCGATCCGGCGCAGCCAGGCCCAGAACGGCGACTCGCCACGAAAACTGCCGACCCGATCGAACAGTCGCAGCATGGTGTCCTGCAACACGTCTTCGGCCTCGCCGCGGTCGGCCAGCATGCGCAGCGCCAGGGTGAATACCGGCCGTTCGAAGCGCCGATAGATCTGTTCGAACGCCGCCCGATTGCCCGCCTGGGCGCGGCGGATCAGGGCCGCGGGCAGGTCGATGGCAAAGGTCGATTCGGTGTTCACGAAGCCAAGGATGCGCCAGTACCGATTAAGGTCGCAAGGCGGAAACGGGCTTTAGGTTTTAGGGCCAGGGCTACGGCTCAATCGTCTTCGCCCCAGCGCCGGGAGCCGGCGACGGCAGCCACTGCCGATACCTGCGCCGGTATCAGCGGCGCCAGTGCGGTCCACACCGACAGCGCATCGCGGGTAGCCGGCACATCGTGTACACGTACGATCGCCGCGCCGCGCTGCACCGCGATCAGGGCGGCGGCAGCCGAACCGGCGGCGCGCTCGGTCAGTTCCTGTCCGGTGATCTCGCCGATCATGCGCTTGCGCGACAGCCCGACCAGGATTGGGCATTGCAGCGTGGCCAGCGCCGGGAGCCGCGCCAGCAAGGCCAGGTTGTGGTCCAGTGTCTTGCCAAAACCGAAGCCCGGGTCGATCAGGATGCGCGACTTGGCAATGCCGTTCATCTCGCAGGCGAACACGCGCTCGGCCAGAAACCGCTGGACCTCGGCGACCACGTCGTCGTAGTGCGGCGCATCCTGCATTCCAGCCGGCTCGCCCTGCATATGCATCAGCACCACCGGCACCGCCAGTTCGGCGGCAGCTTCGAGGGCGCCTTCAGCGCGCAAGGCACGAACATCATTGACCATGCCGGCGCCGGCCGCGACCGCGGCACGCATGACCTCGGGTTTGCTGGTGTCGATCGAGATCGGCACCGCGATCCGCCCGGCCAGCGCGTCGATCACCGGGATCACCCGTCGCAGTTCCTGTTCGACGCCGACCGCGCTGGCACCGGGCCGGGTCGATTCACCGCCGATATCGATCAGGTCGGCACCCTGCTCGACCATGCGCAGTGCTTGCGCGACCGCCGCCTCGGTATCGACAAAGCCGCCATCGCCGGAGAACGAATCCGCGGACAGGTTCAACACCGCCATGATCCGCGGGCGGTCCAGGACCAGGTCACGGCCGCCGCAGTCGATGCGGCGGATGCTGGGATCAGCGAAATGCGGCGCTGGCACGCGCGTGACCGACCGGCAGTTCAGACCTGCGCCGCCGGCCCGCCGATGGTGCCGGCACCGGGACTTTCTGGTCCCGGGCTCGACGGCTTGTCGATCCAGTCCTTGGGTGCGCCTGGTTTTCGGCCAGCCATGATCGCATCGATCTGCTCGGCGTCGATGGTCTCCCACTGCAGCAGCGCATCGGCCATCATTTCCATCTTGTCGAGATTGGCCTGGATCAGTTCGGTGGCACGATGATAGGCTCGGTCGATCAGCTTGCGCACCTCGGCGTCGATCTTCAATGCGGTGGCTTCGGAGACGTGCTTGGTCTGGGTCATCGAACGGCCGAGAAACACTTCCTCTTCGTCTTCGGCATAAGTCATCGGTCCGAGTTCGGCTGACAGTCCGTACTTGGTGACCATATTGCGCGCCAGTTGGGTGGCGCGAAGGATGTCGTTGGATGCGCCGGTGGTCACCATATCGCTGCCGAAGATCAGTTCCTCGGCGACACGGCCGCCGTACAGACTGCACAACTGGCTTTCCAGGAACTGCTTGCTGTGGCTGTAGCGGTCGTTCTCCGGAAGGTACATGGTCACACCAAGCGCGCGACCGCGCGGGATGATCGAGACCTTGTAAACCGGATCATGGTCCGGCACCAGACGGCCAACGATGGCGTGGCCGGCCTCGTGGTAGGCGGTGAGCTTCTTTTCCTTGTCGCTCATCACCATCGACTTGCGCTCGGCACCCATCAGGATCTTGTCCTTGGCGCGCTCGAAATGGTCCATGCGCACGCCTTTGGCGTTCTCCCTCGCAGCAAACAGGGCGGCCTCGTTGACCAGGTTGGCCAGATCGGCACCGGAAAAGCCGGGAGTGCCGCGGGCGATCTTGCTCGGATCGACGTCGTCGCCCAGCGGTACCTTGCGCATATGCACCTTGATGATCTGCTCGCGGCCGCGCAGGTCCGGTAACGGCACCACCACCTGGCGGTCGAAGCGGCCCGGACGCAGCAGCGCCGGGTCGAGTACGTCCGGGCGGTTGGTCGCGGCGATCACGATGATGCCTTCGTTGCCCTCGAAGCCATCCATCTCGACCAGCAACTGATTGAGGGTCTGCTCGCGTTCGTCGTGCCCGCCACCGAGCCCGGCGCCGCGATGGCGACCGACCGCGTCGATCTCGTCGATGAAGATGATGCACGGCGCGTGTTTCTTGGCCTGCTCGAACATGTCGCGGACGCGGCTCGCGCCGACGCCAACAAACATCTCGACAAAATCCGAACCGGAAATGGTGAAGAACGGCACCTTGGCTTCACCGGCGATCGCCTTGGCCAGCAGGGTTTTGCCGGTGCCGGGCGAGCCGACCAGCAACACCCCGCGCGGAATGCGCCCACCCAGGCGCTGAAACTTGCCCGGATCGCGCAGAAACTCGACCAGTTCCTTGACCTCGTCCTTGGCCTCATCGACCCCGGCAACATCGGCAAAGGTGATCTTGACCTGATCCTCGCCCTGCAAGCGGGCGCGCGAACGACCAAAGCTCATCGCGCCGCGGCCACCGCCGCCAGCCTGCATCTGGCGCATGAAGTAGATGAACACGCCGAGGAACAGCGCTACCGGCAGGATGTTGATCAGAATGCTGAGCAGGATGTTATCGCGCGGCTTGGGCTCGGCTTTGACGCTGACCCGATGCGCCAGCAGGTCGTCCATCATCTTGAGGTCGAACGGCGCATTGGTGACGAACTGGCCGCCGCTTTTGCGGGTGCCGATGATCGTGCTGTTGTCCGCCGAAATCTTGACCTCAGCGATATTGTCGTTGCGGACTTCGCTCATGAATTCGGAATAGGCGATCTCGCTGTTGGTGCCACTGCCACCGCTCAGCGAGTGAAACACGCTGAGCAGCACCATCAGGATCACCAACCAGACCAGCAATTGCTTGACCCAATCATTCAACACATCGATTTCCTTCTGAGCGTTGCCTGGCCTTGAAACCAGTGGCCAATGCGTAGATTTCCGGGCTGCGTGGCCGCGAGGCCTTGGGTTTGCGCATGGCCACCCGGGAATAGCGGCTGCGCAGGTCCTTAAGGTACACGTCGAATCCTACACCCTGGAACAACTTGACCAGAAAAGTGCCGCCAGGCTTCAGATGGGCTTCAGCAAAATCGCGGGCCAGCTCGGCAAGCTCCATCGCCCGCGGTTGATCTACCGATTCCACGCCGCTCATATTGGGGGCCATGTCGGACAACACAAGGTCTGCCCGGGCGCCGTCGAGCATCGCCTCAAACGCGGCGAGCACCTTGTCCTCGCGGAAATCCCCGCACAGGAACTCTACCCCGGGGATGCTGGCCATCTCCAGAATATCGAGAGCGAACACCCGTCCGTGCCGGCCCAGCTCGCGGCGCAACATTTGTGACCAACCCCCGGGCGCCGCGCCCAGATCGACCGCCAGCATGCCCGGCTTGAGAAAATGCCCGCGCTCGATCAGCTCCTCAAGCTTGTATGCCGCCCGCGAACGCAGCCCTTCGCTTTGTGCACGCTTGACATACGGATCATTGAAATGTTCTTGCAGCCAGCGGCTGCTGGATCGGCTTCGGCTCACGTGAACAGCACCTCGGGAAAGCCCGCATGATACCCTGCGCGCCACTTTCCACCGGGATTTTCCATGGCACTCGCCACCGATCATGTGCGTTACCTGCGCGGCCTTGCGCATGCACTCAGTCCGATCGTGCTGATCGGCAACAAGGGCATCAGCGACAATCTGCTGGACGAACTCAAGCAAGCCCTGGACCGCCATGAGCTGGTCAAGCTGCGGGTACTGGCCGAAACCCGCGAGGAGCGCGACCAGTTGGTGGTCGCGGTACAGAAGCACACCGGCGCGGAACTGGTGCAACGGGTCGGCCATACCGCCACCCTGTACCGGCAACACCCGACCCGGCCGAAGATTGCGCTGCCTGGCGACCGTCCAAAAGGCCTGAGTTCGGGCGTACGCTCCAGCGAGCGCAGCACCGCGCCACGCCCGCGCCGCGATGCGACCGCGCCGGCCGCGGCGCGCGCCGGACACGACGGCAATCGACCGTTTCGTCGCGACGCCGATGAGCGCCCGCCGAGCGGCCGGCCGGCCGCGGGAAGATTCACCCGCGATGCCGACCCCCGCCCGGCGCGCGCAGAGCGCCCCGAGCGCGATCGATTTTCGCCGGCACCAGCTCGCCCGGGAACGCGCCCAGGGGCGCGCCCCGGCGCCGCCCGGTTCGCACGCGACGGCGCCAGCGCCCGGCCCTTCCAACGCGATACCGCCGGCCGCTTCCAGCGGGACGTAGGCGCCCGACCGGCTCGCAGAGAGGGTTCGGAACGTCCCGCAGGGGCGCAACCGGGCGCTGGCCGCTTCGGGCGCGATGCCAGCGCCAAACCGTTCCACCGCGACAGCGCGGAACGCGGCCCGACCAGTCGCCCGGCCCGAGCCGGCGGCGCGCCGCGATTCGAACGCGGTGCCGAAGCCAGTCCCTATCGCCGCGATTCCAGCGAGGGTAGCGCACGGCTCCGCCCTCCCGGTGCCGGCCAGCGCTTCGAACGTGACGCTACCGCCAAACCGTTTCGTGCTGACCGCAAAGAACGCGGTCCCGGTGTGCGTCCTGGCACCCGCCCGGGCGCCGCGCCACGATTCGAACGCGATGCCGCACCCCGTCCGCTCCGCCGCGACGCCAGCGAAAGCAGCACGCGCGCCCGTCCCGGTGCCGCGCAGCGCTTCGAGCGCGACGCCGCCGCCAAGCCGCCGCGCCGTGTGGGTGCCAGCACCGGCGTGCTGCGTGAATCGGTCGGCGCACCACGGCGCGAACGCGGCGCGCTCAAGCCGTCCGAATCCGGTCAGCGGCGTGCCGGGGGCAACCCGTATTCGGCCTGGTCCGGCGCTGGCAAGGGCGCCGACAGCGCCGCGCCGACCGGCGCACGACGCCCGCCAGCGGACGCCAGTGATCGCCCGCGCCGTCCCGGTCCGCCCGGCGGCCGCGTCACCCGGCCGCCGCGCCCGCGCTGAGTGGTTCGGGCATGTTGTTGAACCTGGACCCGCTGCAATCGCCGATCGGCATCCGTGCGGTCGCCGCCGACCGGGTCGTACTCAGCTCCGGCGAAAGTTGCTGCCATAGTTTTCTTCTGGACCGAGCGCAAGGCCTGCGTGCCTGGTCGATCGACGCCGGGCGCGAGCTGCGGCCCGACGACCTGTTGCCGCTGCTGGCCAGCCAGCCGACCCTGATCCTGCTCGGTACCGGCGAGCAGCAGATTTTCCCCGCGCCCGCGGTGCTCGCAACCGCGTTGACTCAGGGCGTCGGACTGGAAGTGATGAACAACGCCGCTGCCGCGCGCACCTTCAATGTGCTGCTGTCCGAGGGCCGTGAGGTATTGCTGGCGATGCGGATCGGCGACGGCTGATATCCGCTCGGTGCCTGCGTTTTGATTGTGGCCACTCGACACCGTCGCGACGTTCCGTCGCTCCCACCGAGCCCGCACTTCCTGTTCCCCTCTCCCCGCTCCCCGCTCCCCGTTCCCCACATCCCCGGCAACCAACCATGGACCATCCCCTGCACCTCACCTGCCCACACTGCGATGCGGTCAATCGCATTAGCGAATCCGGACTCGACCAGTCGCCCAACTGCGGCAGTTGCCATCGTCCGCTGTTCACCGCCGCGCCCGTGGCGTTGACCGACGCCAATGCCGAACGTGTGCTGGGGCGCACCGACCTTCCGCTGGTGGTCGATTGCTACGCCGACTGGTGCGGACCGTGCCAGCAGTTTGCACCGGTATTCGCCCAGGGCGCGCGCGAGTTCGAGCCGCGCATTCGCTTCGCCAAGCTCGATACCGAAATCAATCCGCAGACCGCGGCGCGCTTCCAGATCAGGAGCATCCCGACCCTGCTGCTGTTCGGCGGAGGCAAGGAACTCGCCCGCCACAGTGGCGCGATGTCGTATGGACAGTTCAGCGAGTGGCTGTATCGGCAATTGCAGGATTGAGGGAGTCGGGAAGCGGGAGTCGGTAGTCGGGAAAAGGCGTCGTCCCGGCGCAAGCCGGGACCCAGTGTCGGAGATTGCGGCAGAGCCGAACCCCTCCGTCATTCCGGCGCTTCGACCGGACCAGGTCAGGACAAGCTTTGCCCCAGCCGGGATCCCGCTCTCAGCACTGCGGCCAACCCGAACACTGGGCCCCGGCTTGCGCCGGGGCGACGTCGGTCCCCATTCCCCTCTCCCCTCTCCCGCCACAAGGCATAATGGGCTTCTTTGTGGAGCGAACCATGGACAGCAGACAGATTCGCGCAGTGATTAGCGGTGGAGCTTCGGGTTTGGGTTTGGCGGTGGCCGAACGCCTGTGCGCCGATGGCGGCCGGGTCAGCCTGTTCGATGTCAATCAGGACAAGGGCCAGGCGGCGGCTGCGGCGCTGGGCGCGAACGCGCACTTTTTCAAGGTCGATGTCGCCGACGAGGCCGCGCTCACCGCGTGTATCGACGCGGCGGCAGCGACCATGGCCGGGCTCAATGTCGCGGTCAGTTGTGCCGGCATCCTCGGCGCCGGCCGGGTGCTCGGTCGTGACGGGCCGATGCCCTTGAGCCAGTTCGAGACGACCGTGCGGGTCAACCTGCTCGGCAGCTTCAACCTGGCCAAGGCCGCGGCCGCGGTGATGCAACACAACCCACCGATGGAGGACGGCGAGCGCGGGGTAATCGTCAATACCGCTTCGATCGCCGCCTTCGAAGGTCAGGTCGGCCAGTGCGCCTACGCCGCTTCCAAAGGTGGGGTGGTGGCTATGACCCTGCCGATGGCGCGCGAGTTCGCCCGCATCGGTGTGCGCGTGATGACCGTGGCGCCGGGGGTGTTCCATACGCCGATGGTCGATGGCATGCCGGAAGCGGTCTACCAATCGCTGTGCGCCCAGGTGCCCTACCCGTCGCGGCTGGGCAAGCCGGAAGAATTCGCCGAGACCGTGGCGTTCATCCTGCACAACCGCTATTTGAACGGCGGCACCCTGCGCGTCGACGGCGCGATCCGCCTGCAAGCCAAATAACTTTTCCAGACGAGGCAGTCCATGTTGAAGGCGTACGAGATCAAGAAGGGCAATGTGATCGCCCACAACGGCCAGACCTATCGTGTCCATCTGGTCGAACGCAGCGCCCCGAGTGCGCGCGGCGGCAACACCACGTTCCGCTTCGTGCTGTACAGCATTCCCGGCAACAGCAAGCTCGATTTGAGCCTGCGCGCCGAAGATGGTGTCGAGGAAATCGAGCTGTTGCGCCGCCCGGCCAGTTTCTCCTACATGGACGGCGAAGCCTGGGTGTTCCTGGACAACGAGGACTACACTCCGTATCTGCTCGATCCGGCGCAGCTCGGCGAGGCCACCGGCTACATCAGCGAGACCCTGACCGAGGCCCAGGTAATGTTGATCGACGGCAATCCGGTCGGCCTGCAATTGCCGCAATCGGTGGCGCTGGAAGTGGTCGAGACCCCACCCGAACTCAAGGGCGGCAGCGCTACCAAACGCAGCAAGTCGGCCCGGCTCAGCACTGGCATCGAGATCCAGGTGCCCGACTACATCGAAAACGGCGCCAAGGTCTGGGTGAACACCGAGACTGGCGAGTTTGGCGGGAGGATCTGATCGACGTCTGCGGCACCTCGGTTAGCGGCGTTGGCTGCCAAGAGCAGCGAGGCGTACCGGCAGCACCAGGGGCGGAGCGATTGTTAACCTGCCGGAGCGACATCAGATCGCCGCCGCCATGCCCGGCGGCCGTCGTGGCCCGCCGCCACCCAAGATCATGCCCGCTACGGCTCGGCACATCACGGGCCAGGCCTCACCAGTCGGTCGGGCGATAGTCCTTGAGGAACTTGCCCCATACGTGCTCGCCGGTGTTGAAGCCATGGATGATCGGATCGACGATGCGGGCGGCGCCATCGACAATATCCAAGGGCGGATGGAAACGTTCCTCGATCACTTTGCGTGCCGCCAGCTCCGCCGGGTCTTCGTCGGTCACCCAGCCGGTATCGACGCTGTTCATGTGAATGCCGTCGTTGTGATAATCGGTGGCCGAGGTACGCGTCATCATGTTCAGCGCCGCCTTGGCCATGTTGGTGTGCGGATGCCGGGTGGTCTTGAAATTGCGGTAAAACTGGCCCTCGACCGCCGACACATTGACGATATGTTTGTCGCGTTCCGGGCCGATCAGCAGCAACGGTTTCAGTCGGGCATTGATGATGAACGGTGCGACCGCATTGACCAACTGCACCTCAAGCAATTCCACTGCCGACACCTCGGCCAATTGCAGCCGCCAGGAATTCTTCTGGCGCAGATCGACCTGCTGTTGGTCCTGGTCCAGCCGCCCGTCCGGGAAAGATTCCGCGGACACAATGAAATCTTCTTCCAGCAGACGCAGTTGCGACAGTTCGACCGGATCCGGCAGGGCTCGCGCCTGCGCTTCCGCCGCCAACGCCTGGGTTGAGCCGCTACTACTGGTCGCGCCAGGTACTTGCGCCAGCAGGCGGCGCACCGTGTCCGGTAGTTGATCGCAGGACGAAGTTTCATTGGCCAGCATGTGCGCGTAGAACGCCGGTGGCCGGCGCACCGTCTGACAGGCATTGTTGATGATGAAATCCAGGCGCTGGCGGCGGCCGAGCAATTGCTGGCAGAACGCTTCGACGCTGGGGGTATGACGTAGATCCAGACCGAAGATTTCCAGGCGTTCGCTCCACTCGGCAAAATCCGCTTCGGCGGCATAACGACTCGCCGAATCGCGAGGAAAGCGCGTGGTCACTATCAGTCTGGCACCGGCGCGCAACAGCTTCAGACCGGCCTGATAGCCGATCTTGACCCGTCCGCCGGTGAGCAGGGCGACCCGTCCGCGCAGGTCGGCCGATTCGCTGCGCTTGGCGAAGTTGAACTCAGCGCAGTCCGGGCAAAGCTGATCGTAGAAGTGGTGAATGCGACTGTACTTCTGCTTGCACACATAACAATGTCGGGGCGCCAGCGACTCGCGAGGTACGGACTGTTGGTTGTTTGCATCCGTGTCCTCGAACACGAAATCCGACGGCGGGAAGACATTGGGCGTGGTGAACACCGGTCGCCGACGAAGTGCGCGGATACCGGTGGCATCGAGCACGGCATCGTCGCTGCGGTTCTGCGCCTGCACCCGTCCGCGTGCCGCCGCCTTGCGCTGCTGCCGGCGGGCGCGTGGATCAGGCAGGTAAATCTGCCCGACCAGTTCGTGCAGCCGCCGCCGATCGGCTGCGGGCAGGCGACCGAGCAGGCTGCCATCGGCGGCGATCTGCTCCAAGGTCACGAACGCGGCGTGCAAATCATCCAGCCACCGCGCGTCCAGCGGCGTATCGCAATCGTCAGAACACATCCGGCAACCTCAAGCAATCGGGGCCGAGCAAGCTAGCAGATGCCAGCCGACAGACCCAACCGTAGGCAACCGTGATCCGGTCTTTCCGCCGTCTGACCCACCTGTCGTTGGGGTATGACCAATGGCCTATGGTGGAATTGAATTGGTGTGGTACATTACCAGCACACTAACTCACGGAGAAGACCATGACCTTCAAGACCCCTCGCCCTGCCCCAAGCATCGCTTCCGATTCGAACCTCGTGCGGTCGCTGCCGCCCAGATTGCGTCTGGCGGAACGTTACCGTCCGCGTGAAATCGGCACCGGCTACGGTAACAGCAGCGGATACGCCCGCGACCGCGGTTATCTGGGCACGGTCGGCGGGCGGCTTTTTCGCTGCAACTGAGCACTGCGCAGATCGATCCACCGGCGATGCCAATCGGCTGGCCCGCCGACATTCGCCGTATCCCGCTCAGCGCAGTCACGAATGGACCGAACCCGTGCCGACACCGGCACCGAGCCGATCCGTGTCCTTCCCCAACCCCGAAGGCATGGACGGCGACTGGCGGGCTCGGCGCCGCCCCTGTTGACCTGGCAAGACCGCTGAATCTGTCCCACGCGCCGCAAGTCAGGGCCAGCGGCCCTCTTTGCGCATGGAATCGGCGTTCGATCTGTTCTAAAGTCCCCACGACAGGCGCTGCGGCATCGCCCCTACCGCCAACCCACCCAACGCAAACAGGAGTCGCGCATGAAGGTCTTGGAATCCGCCCTGCTGCTCGTCGTCGGTACCGTTTTGCTCACCTTCACCGGCATTTCGTTCGGTTTTTACCCGCGTCCGCTGACGCTGGTCAATCCCTACCTGCTGATCGAAGCCCTGGCGATCGCCGGGCTGGTGTTCGCCATCATGGGCATCCGTGGGCTGCAACGGGTGCAGCGGATCGTGTCGGAAAATCGGTCGAGCCGGTCCGGCCAAGCCACGGCCGCCTGAGCATCCGCAGCGGGCTATGATCGCGCTTTGCCAGGATTTGGAGCCGATATGCTGCCCTCGCGCTTTGTGGCTTTCGCCCTGGTTCTGCTGGGATGGCTGCTGGCAATCGGACTGGCGCTGACCCGGTCGCCAGTCTGGTGGTGGCCGGCAACGGCCCTCGGGCTGCTTGCCTTGGTCGGACTGCGCGATCTCGGCCAACGACGCCAGAGCATCCGTCGCAACTATCCGCTGCTCGCCCACTTTCGCTTCTTCTTCGAGAAGATTCGCCCAGAGATCCGTCAGTACCTGCTCGAAGGCGACGCCGAAGAGTTGCCGTTCTCGCGGGTGCAGCGCTCGATCGTCTACCAGCGCGCCAAGAACGAGCTGGACAAGCGTCCGTTCGGCACCCAGCTCGACGTATACGAACCGCGCTACGAATGGATGAACCATTCGCTGGCGCCGGTGCACGTGGCCAATGCCGATTTCCGCATTACCATCGCCGGGCCGCAATGTGCCCGGCCGTACGCGGCCAGCGTGTTCAATATTTCGGCGATGAGTTTCGGCGCGCTGTCGGCCAACGCAATCCATGCGCTCAATGCCGGCGCCCGGCTCGGCGGTTTCTACCACGACAGTGGCGAGGGCTCGATCTCGCGCTACCACCGCGAGGGCGGTGGCGATCTGGTCTGGGAGATCGGCAGCGGTTATTTCGGCTGCCGCAACGGCGATGGCAGTTTCAGTGCCGAACGATTTCAGGAAAATGCCGCCAGCGATCAGGTCAGGATGATCGAAATCAAGCTGTCGCAGGGCGCCAAGCCCGGCCACGGCGGGGTGCTGCCGGGAGCCAAGGTCAGCGCCGAAATCGCCGCTGCGCGCGGGGTGCCGCAAGGCCAGGACTGCCTCTCGCCAGCGCGGCATTCGGCGTTCGCGACGCCGACCGAGCTGTTGCAGTTTGTCGCCCGCCTGCGCGAACTCTCCGGCGGCAAACCGACCGGCTTCAAGCTGGCAATCGGCCACCCTTGGGAGTGGTTCGGCGTCTGCAAGGCGATGCTTGCCACCGGCATCCTGCCCGACTTCATCGTGGTCGATGGCGGTGAGGGTGGCACCGGCGCGGCGCCATTGGAATTTGCCAATCATGTCGGCGCGCCGCTGCGCGAGGCGTTGATGCTGGTCCACAACAGCCTGGTCGGCATCGGCCTGCGCCAGCAGATCCGCATCGGCGCCAGCGGCAAGATCATCACCGCCTTCGACATTGCCCGCACCCTGGCGCTGGGCGCCGACTGGTGCAATGCCGCGCGCGGCTTCATGTTCGCGCTCGGCTGCATCCAGTCGCAGTCCTGCCATACCGACCGCTGCCCGACCGGCGTCGCCACCCAGGATGCACTGCGCCAGCGTGCCCTGGTGGTGCCGGACAAGGCGGCCCGCGTGGCCAGCTTCCATCGCAATACCCTGCTCGCCCTGGCCGAACTGATCGGCGCCGCCGGCCTGTCGCACCCGGAAGAGCTCGGGCCGGAACACATCGTGCGGCGGGTTTCCTCGACCGAGGTGCGATCGCTTGCCAACCTGCACTTCTGGGTGCAGCCCGGCGAACTGTTGAGCGGCATCCCGGCGCACCCGGTGTTCCAGGTGTTCTGGGCGGCGGCCCGCGCCGACAGCTTCGCCGCGCCGGCTACCCTGCTCAGTCGCCGCGGAAGCAAGCTGCAATAGGCCGCATCCACGTCAGTCCATGACTACGTAGGTCGGCTCAAGCCGCGCAGCGGTGGAGCCGACATCGACCCGCCCACCGCACGCATCAACCCTGCCGCGGATCCCCGTTTGTCGGGTCCGCGCCTGCGGCGATTGACCCGACCTACAGCCCGCCACTCCCGACTCCCGTCTCCCACCATCGGCTACACTGCCGGGATTCGTCGACCTCGTTCGACCCCGCCGCTGTCCGCCGAACCCGTCGATGTCGAGCGACCCGTCTTCCACGCCACCGGAGGCCCCCGGACCGGACGCGCCCGCCGATGGCAAGGTCGCCGATGCGGTCTCTGAAGTGCGGCAGCTCGAGCCGCTGCTGGTCGTCGCCCGCCAGAGCAGTCCCTGGCAGCATGTGCGGCGCTTCTGGCCGCTGGCGCTGATCCTGCTCGCGGCCAGCGTTTTCGTCGCCAGCGGCGCCTGGCGAAACCTGCATATCCGCGAATTGGCCAGCAATTTCGTGGCGCTGTCGAGCTGGGCCGCGGCACACCCGCTGCTGGCCCGTGCGACCCTGGTGCTGGCGCTGGCCACTATCGTGTCCATAGGTGTACCCGGTGGCATCGTACTGGTGGTCGCCAGCGGCATGTTGTTCGACACCATCGAAGGCGCGCTGTGGTCGGTGCTTGGCGATGGCATCGGCGCCACCGTGCTGTTTCTGGCCGCGCGTCGGGCCATGCCGGACAACGGCGGCAGCCAACGCTCGGCCCTGGTCGCCCGTCTGCGCGACGGCTTTGCCGAGCATCCGCTGAGCTACGCGCTGTTCCTGCGGCTGGTGCCGGTGTTTCCTTTCGGTGCGGTCAGCGTCGCGCTGGCCTGGCTCGGCTGCCGTTACCGGCTGTTCGTCGCTACTTCGATGCTCGGGGTATTGCCCTCCTCGATCGTCTACGCCGCGCTCGGCGCCGGACTCGCCGACACCCTGGCGCAGAACGAGGAAGTGAACCTGTCCCTGCTCAGCCAGCCCAAGTTTCTGCTGCCGCTGCTGGCGCTGGCCCTGCTATCGATGGTGCCGGTGCTGCTCAAGCTGCGGCGCGCGCCCAGGGTGCCCAGATAGGCGTGACAGGCGGCCCGGCCCGGCCGCGATTTGTGGCGCAATTCGTAGCAGGTGCCATTCCGGCAGGGGGTTACGGCGGTGAAACCGCGCTGATAACATGGGCTTCCCAGCACAACGCCGCGACTGCCCTCGTCCCAATCGGGCCGGCGCGCCGCGAATCCTGTCCGTCTGTCCTGCGCTCGAGGCGCAGCCAAGGAGCCATCCATGAACCCGATCAGCAAACTCGACGCACTGCGCAGCAGTGGCGGCGAGATCCGTACCCGCGGCCTGTCAGACGCCGAAATCCTGCGCTTTGCGCAGCCTAATTCCGAACTATTGGCCGCGATCGACGCGGCGGTCGAACGCTTTGCCGCGGTTGCCGCCGAGTTTCCCGATTTGGTCGCCATGGACGAGATCGAGCAGATCCGCGCGACCCAGGACGGTTTCGTGAATTTCTATCCCGATGACGCGGTCAACCCCTACGTCGCGCTGGCCGCCCGCGGCCCCTGGATCGTAACGCTCAAGGGCGCGGTGGTGCACGATTCCGGCGGTTACGGCATGCTGCCGTTCGGCCACACGCCGGAACGGGTGCTGCAGGCGATGGGTGCACCGCAGGTGATGGCCAACGTGATGACCCCGAGCGTCTCGCATCTGCGCGTCGCCCGCGCTCTGCGCGCAGAGATCGGCCATACCCGTGGCGCATGCCCATACACCCGGTTTCTGTGCCTGAACTCCGGTTCCGAGGCGGTTTCTCTGGCCTGCCGCATCGCCGATGTCAACGCCAAGTTGCTGACCGATCCGGGAGCCCGCCACGCTGGTCGCACGATCAAGCGGGTCGCGGTCAAGGGCGCGTTTCACGGCCGCACCGACCGCCCGGCGCTGTATTCCGATTCCAGCCGCAAGACCTACGCCCGGCATCTGGCCAGTTATCGCAACGAAGACAGCGTGCTCACCGTCGAGCCCTATTCGATCGAACAACTGCGCAAGGTGTTTGCCGACGCCGACAGCAAGGGCTGGTTCATTGAGGCGGTGTTCCTGGAGCCGGTGATGGGCGAAGGCGATCCTGGCCGCGCCCTGCCACCGGCCTTCTATGCCGCCGCCCGCGAGCTGAGCCGCGCCCACGGCGCGCTGTTGCTGGTCGATTCGATCCAGGCCGGGTTGCGCGCACACGGCGTGCTGTCGGTGGTCGATTACCCAGGCTACGAGGGCCTCGATGCCCCGGATCTGGAGACTTATTCCAAAGCCCTGAATGCCGGTCAGTATCCGTTGTCGGTGCTGGCCGTCAATGCCCACGCCGAAGGCCTGTACCGCAAGGGCGTGTACGGCAACACCATGACCACCAACCCGCGCGCGATGGACGTGGCGGTGGCGGTATTGGCCGAACTCAGCCCGGCGATCCGCAACAATATCCGCGAGCGCGGGGCCGAGTTCCTGAGCAAGCTCAACGCGCTCAGGAATGAACTCGGCGGCGGCATGATCACCGGCGTGCAGGGTACTGGCCTGCTGTTTTCCTGCGAGCTCGGCAAGCAGTACAAATGCTACGGCGCCGGCAGCACCGAGGAATACCTGCGCGAACACGGCCTGGGCGTGATACATGGCGGCGTCAATTCGCTGCGCTTCACCCCGCACTTTGCGATCACCAGCGCCGAGGTCGATCTGATCGTCGCCGGCGTGCGCGACGCCCTGTTGCATGGCCCACGCCTGGCCAGCGGCGAGGTCCAGGCCGCGGCCTGAGCGCAACACCAAACCGAAACCATAGGTTGTGCTGAGCGCAGCGAAGCGCAACAGGCGCTTCCGAAACCTCGCTCCGAAGCGTTGCGCTTCGCTGCGCCCAGCACAACCTATGTTCCGATCGGGCGACCCACCGGGTCGCCCCTACGACGTTGCGCTTCTTCCGGGCTACTCGCGGTCCGCGGCCGGATCGCGGTTCAGCAGGTACTGCAGCAGGTTGTCCTGGAAGGTGATGTTGGTACTGAGCTGCGAGTGGCGCTCGCACAGGAACATTTCGCTATCGACCGGGAAGAAACTATAGCGGTGCCTGGGCACCGCCGGGTCCAGGCTTTCGCGCGCCAGCAACGAGGCCTTGGTGACCTTGCCGTCGCCCGGTTCCAGCATGAGCTGGTCGTAGTCGATGCCGGGTAACGGCCACTTGACGTCGCGTGGCCGCAATCGCACCACCCAGTCGTCCTGGTCTTCCTCGACCATGATCCGGGCCGGCGTCAGGGTGCAGTCGCCACCGAAAACCCGGATGTCCCAAGGCGTTTTTTCGAGCGGAACGGTGAGCGACCAGACGAAGCGCCGCGCGCGTTCCAACTTCCGGTCGAAATTGCTGACCAGTGCCTGGTAGTAAGCCCGGCCGTCCTCGGCGTCGGAAAACTGGGACAGCACCTTCGCCTTCGCCTTGGGATTGAAGATCGACCAGCGGAATCGCCGCCACAGGGCCGGATCGAACAGATCCAAATCGAGCGGATGCCCGTCGGCGGTGATCACCCACACGTTGATCGGGTGCGGAAACAACTGATAGACGCTGGGAAAGGTCGAAAGCGCCGCGGTCGATAGCCGCCCCATGCCGACCCGCTCGCCGGTCAAAAAGGCATGCAGGGATTCGACCGAACCCAGGTTCGGCGTGCCGAGCAGGGCCACCCGGCGCACCCGGCCGGCGCCGGTGTAATTGCGCTCGAGATCATTGCTATCGAGTACGTCGGTACCGCCATAGCGCAGGAAGTAGCGGGTGATCAGCCCGCCCATGCTGTGCGCGATGATATCTACCTGCAGCGCCGGGTTGGCGTAGTCGCTGCGGATCTGCTCGATCAGTTCGCCCAGCTTGCGGGCGCTGGTGACATTGTCCTCGCGCCAATCGTAAGCAAATTCGTAGTAGCTGCGCTGGCCCTTGGCGACCGCAGTGCCGGGCTTGGCCAGGGTGTAGCCGCCGGCCTCGCGCAGAACCCGGGTGATCGAGGCATAGAAATCCCGCCCGGCCAGTTTGTCGGTGAGCGAGGTCGGGTGCAGCTCGCGCAAGGGTGGATTGACCACGCCCGGCATCGGCAGGGCGAGTCGATTGAAGTCCGAAAACAGCAGCTTCCAGGTCGAGCCCACCCAGACTTCCCTGCCCTGCTCATCGGCCAGACGGGAACCCATGATGCCGGGGATCAGGATCACCGGCGCCTGGTCGGTGGCCGACTGACTGCCGGCGTACAAGCGGGTCAGGTCCGGCTTGCTCATCAAAGCGCAGCCGCCAAGCAGCAGCATCGGCAGCAACCGCCGCAGCAGCGACCAGGCCGGATGACGCGAAGACAGTTGGCAGTGCGTACGCATCATCGCTCACCGTTCAGACATGGCCGACACGGCGCCTCAACATCAGCGCCAGACCATCCAGCCAGGCCCGAATCCGACCGTGTCGTCCCAACGGTAAATGATGGAACAAACGATTGCGCTGGCCGGGTGGCGCGGACGCGGTGGTCATTCCGGGGCGGCGCAAACCGACCAGTGCGGCACAACGCTGCGGTTCGGCCAGGTACCAGACCGTAACCGGCTGATCCCATCCATCGACCCGCTGGTCCAGGGATAGCGCCGGCAACGGATGCGCCGCCAACGCCTGCATCAGCGGTTCGGTCAGCAGCAGGTATTCGTGCACCGGCACATCGTTCTTGGCCAGACGATGCAGCAGAATCACGTCGTCTCCGGCCAGTTCCTCGAACTGACGCACCTGCTTGATCACCAACTGGCCGCGGTGGCCGAGCACCTTGAGGCGCAAACGGCCGAGGTCGGTGCAGGCACCGCAGCCGCAATTCTTGCGCTGTTCGGTCAATCGCGACCGCATGCGGTCGAATGCGTCGAACACCCGAGACAAGGAGCCGATCGCGGCCTCAACCTTGCTATCGTCAACCGCTGGCGGCAGTTCCGCATAGACCAGAGCTGCGTCACCCTCCAGCTTGTTGACCCGCCAGGGCGATTCGATCGCGTCGATGATGCCGCTCATCAGCTCGGTCACGATCATCTCGGCATGCTGCAGGCTGAGCGCTCGGTGGCGGACGAAATCGGTGTAGCCGGAAATATCGGCCAGCCCGATCAGTCCTTCGATCAGCCGCCCCTGATTGATCGATGCCGCTGGCATGGTAGAAGACTCCCGATAGTTCGCCGAAGGTCCGCCGGCCGAAGGTCATGATAGCCGGCCTTACTATCCACCCACCCGGAATCCACCGTAGGACCAAAACCGGGTGCGCATGTCCGCTTCGATGGTGCCGAAGCGTATTGCACCCGTTGCCCACAGCGTGGGGGCGATTTTACAGTCCACCAGACCAGCGCACCGCGAAATGGATGGCAGGGTTTGCCTGTCTGCAGCACTATCCGACGCCGGGGGGCGGAATGGATCCAGTCCCAGGCACTTCATCTCCCATCGCCGATTCCGGTCAGCGATAGGGATTACCCGTCCAAAGGAGCACCGTGATGCCCGAATACACCTTCCACACCCCGGAAAGCGCGCCCGAAGCGGCCCGACCGATCCTGGAAAAGGCCCGCCAACAGTTGGGCTTCGTGCCCAATCTGTACGCCGGCATGGCCAATGCACCGGCGGTGCTGGAGGCCTACATGGCCTTGACCGGGTTCTTCGAAAAGACCAGTCTGAGCGCCAACGAAAAGCAAGTGGTGTGGCTCGCGGTCAGCGTCGCCAATGGCTGCGAGTTTTGCGTCGCCGCGCATTCGATGATCGCCAAGAAGATGTTTGGCGTACCCGCCGATACCGTCGACGCGCTGCGCTCTGCCAGCGACCCGGCCAACGCCCGGCTGGCCGCGCTGGCAACATTCACCCGCGCCGTGGTGAGCGAGCGCGGCTGGGTCGCTGGGCACCCGGCGCTGTCGGCATTTCTGGCAGCGGGCTACACGCCGCAGCAGGCGCTGGAAGTTATCCTTGGGGTCACCCACAAGACGCTCAGCAATTATGCCAACCACCTGCTTGAAACCCCGATCAATCCGCAGTTCGAGAGCGAACGCTGGAGCAAATGAGCCGGTCGCCGTGACTTCGGCGCATCGACTCCGGCCGGCGCTGTGCAGACGCGGCGGCTTGCCATGCTGAACCGGATCGGCCGCTGGCTTGGTCGTGCCCTGGCCCGTTATCTGGCCGAGCCGCTGCACGTGCACAGCGCCAATCCGGTCACCGCGCCGGAACGCTTGCTGGCCTGTCTACGGCCGGGCGACGTGTTGCTGGTGGAAGGCCACAGCCGCTTCAGCACGGTCATCAAGTACCTGACCCAATCGACCTGGTCGCACGCCGCCCTGTATGTCGGCACGCACCTGGCCGAAGCCGGCGGCGACCCGAACCACTGCTTTGTCGAGGCCGACAGCGTGCTCGGCGTGCGCAGCGTCGGCATTGCCGAGTTTCACGGCATGCACACCCGCATCTGCCGCCCGGTCGGCCTGACTGAGCAGGAGATTCGCCAGCTGACCGGCCAGGCGATCGCCCGCATCGGCCAGCAGTACGACCTGAAGAACGTATTCGATCTGGCTCGCTATCTGTTTCCGGTGCCGCCGGTACCGCAACGCTTCCGCCGTCGGTTGCTGGCCCTGGGCAGCGGCGACCCGACCCGGGCGATCTGCTCGACCCTGATCGCCAGCGCCTTCCAGTCGATCAACTATCCGGTGCTGCCGGAAATCCACCAGCAGAACGCCAACCTGCCCGACTGCCCGCACTGTCTGCAGGAGATCCACCGCATCCGCCACCACAGCCTGTTCGCACCCAGGGATTTCGACGTGTCCCCGTATTTCCAGATCGTCAAGCCCAGCCTCGATCCCGGCTTCGATCATCGCCGCCTGCAATGGACGACCGAATCGCCGGCCGACAGCTCGCCGCCTCGGTAGGACGCGGTACGCGAAGGCAGGCGACGGCGACGGCCCGTCCTCCGAACCCGGCGTCGTCCCGGCGAACGCCGGGACCCAGTGCCTGGAACCGCCGCAACGGTGGGCATCCGCGCCCGGCCTGGGCCTGGGCGATGACGATTGGCTTAAACTGTTCGTGTTCTGCTGGACTGGGTCCCGGCATTCGCCGGGACGACGTCGCCTCTCACTTCCCGACTCCCGACTCCCGATTGACCCGCGGCGGGCATGGCGCTAACATTCAAACACTTGTTTGATGCGCATTGCCGGGACCGGGAACGAGCGCATGGAGTCCTCGGATTCGTCGTGATACTTCACTTGAAGTATTGAGAAAATCATTTTGATTAATCAGCCATTCTCTACCAAAGACCGTATCCTGAGTGCGGCCGAGGATCTGTTTGCCAAGGCCGGCTTCGCCGGTGCTTCGCTGCGTCAGGTCACGTCCACCGCCAATGTCAATCTGGCCGCGGTCAACTACCACTTTGGTTCCAAGGAAAACCTGATCAACGAGCTGTTCAAGCGCCGGCTCGATGAGTTGACCGCGCAGCGCATGCAGGCCCTGGAACAGGTGCTGGCCCGCGACGCGGTGACCGTCGAAGCGGTGCTCGATGCCTTCGTCGCCCCGGCCCTGTCGTTGGCCCAGGACCGCCACGGCGGGCAGAGCTTCGTACGCCTGCTGGCGCGTGCCTTTGCCGAGCAGGACCAGCGCCTGCGCCGCTTCGTATCCGACAATTACGGCCATGTATTGAAGGAGTTCGCCCGGACCCTGCTCGGCCTGCTGCCGGCGCTGCCCAAGGAAGACCTGTACTGGCGGCTGGATTTCATCAGCGGCGCGCTGACCTACACGATGAGCGATTTCGGCATGATCAAGAAGCCGGCCGGGCTGTCCGACGACGCCCACCGCAAACATGCCGCAGCCCAGTTCATCCGCTTTGCCGCAGCCGGGCTGCGCGCGCGCTGAGGCGCCGGCAACCGGTCTCGGCCATCCACCCCAATGCCCATACGATCCCAGCAAGGAAATCATGCCATGAGCGAGTCCCCCCTACTCATCCGCCGCGTCGCCGTACTCGGTGCCGGCGTCATGGGCGCGCAGATCGCCGCCCACCTGGTCAACGCCAATGTCGAAACGATCCTGTTCGATCTGGCCGCCAAGGACGGCGACCCGAACGGCATCGTCAACAAGGCGATCGCCAACCTCGGCAAGCTGAGCCCGAGCCCGTTGGCGATCAAGTCGGTCGCCGCCGAGATCCAGGCAGCCAATTACGACCAGCACCTGCCGCTGCTCGCGCACTGCGACTTGGTGATCGAGGCGATCGCCGAACGTAGCGACTGGAAGCGCGATCTGTATCTGAAGATCGAGCCGCATCTGAAAGACACCGCGGTGCTGGCCAGCAATACCTCCGGTCTCGGCATCAATGGCCTGGCCGATGCCTTGCCGGTGGCGCGCCACGCCCGCTTTTGCGGCGTGCATTTCTTCAATCCGCCGCGCTACATGCACCTGGTCGAATTGATCCCGACCCGGGCCACGGCGCCGGCGATCGTCGAGGGCCTGGAAAACTTCCTGACCAGCGTGCTCGGCAAGGGCGTGGTGCGTGCCCTGGATACGCCGAACTTCATCGGCAACCGCATCGGAGTGTTTTCGATGCTGTGTACCATGCACCACACCAAGCGTTTCGGCCTCAGCTTCGATGTGGTTGATGCGCTGACCGGGCCGGCGATCGGTCGCCCCAAGAGCGCCACCTACCGGACCGCCGACGTGGTCGGCCTGGACACCATGGCCCACGTCATCAAGACCATGGCCGATACCCTGCCCGACGACCCCTGGCACGAGTATTTCGCCACGCCGGATTGGCTTAAGCGCCTGGTTGAGCAGGGCGCGCTCGGGCAGAAGACCAAGGCCGGCATCTATAAAAAAGTCGGCAACGATATCCTGGTGCTGGACCTGGCCAGCGGCAGCTACAAAGCGCAGACCGGCAAGGTCGATCCCGATATCGAGGCGGTGCTGAAAATCAAGAACCCGGCCGAGAAGCTGGCCGCGCTGCGCGCCTCGACCCACCCGCAGGCGCAGTTCCTGTGGGCCTGCTTTCGCGATCTGTTCCATTACACCGCCTACCACCTGGCCGATATCGCCGACAACGCCCGCGATGTCGATTTTGCGATCCGCTGGGGCTACGGCTGGAGCGCCGGTCCGTTCGAAACCTGGCAGGCGGCCGGCTGGAAGACCATCGCCACCGCGATCGCCAGCGATATCGCCGCCGGCGAGACCATGAGCGAAGCCGCGCTGCCGGCCTGGGCGACCGACCCCAACCGCGCTGGCGTGCACGCCGCGCACGGCTCCTATGCGCCGCGCGACAACACCTTTCGCTCGCGCTCCAAGTTGCCGGTGTATCAGCGCCAGTTATTTCCGGATGCCCTGCTCGGCGAACTGCCGCACCCGGGCGAGACCGTGTTTGAGACCCCGGATGCGCGCTTCTGGCACCAGAACGACGGTATCGGCATCCTCTCGTTCAAGACCAAGATGAATACCGTCAACGGCGGCGTGCTGGACGCCATCCAGCGCGCCATCGACGAAGCCGAACGCGGCTTCAAGGCCCTGGTGATCTGGCAGGCCGGCGACAATTTCAGCGCCGGTGCCGATCTCAGTGCCGCGATGGGCGCGCTGCAGGCCGGCAAGCTCGACGAATTCGAATCCTCGATCGACCGCTTCCAGCAGACCACCCAGCGCATCAAATACGCGCTGGTGCCGGTGGTGGCGGCGATCCGTGGTTTGACCCTGGGCGGCGGCTGCGAAATCCAGATGCACAGCGCGCGCACGGTCGCGGCTTTGGAGAGTTATATCGGTCTGGTCGAAGCCGGGGTCGGCCTGTTGCCGGCCGGCGGTGGCTTGAAGGAACTGGCCCTGCGCGCGGCGGCCAAGGCCGAGGGCGGCGATCTGTTTCCGTTCCTGCAGAAGGGCTTTCAGGCGGCGGCGATGGCCAGCGTCTCGACCAGCGCGGTCGAGGCCCGCGAACTCGGCCTGCTGCGGGCCGGCGACCGGGTGGTGTTCAACCCGTTCGAACTGCTCTACGTCGCCAAAGTCGAAGCCCGCGCCCTGGCCGAAGCCGGCTATCGCCCGCCGCTGCCGACACGGACCACACCGGTCGCCGGCGATACCGGCACCGCCACGCTGAAGGCGCTGCTGGTCAATATGCTCGAGGGTCGCTTCATTTCCGCGCACGACATGGAAGTGGCGACGCGCATTGCCGACACCCTGTGCGGCGGCGAGATCGAACGCGGATCGCTGGTCGACGAGCAATGGCTGCTCGATCTGGAACGCCGCCACTTCGTTGCGCTGGCGCAGATGCCGAAGACCCAGGAACGCATCCTGCACACGCTGAAGACCGGCAAGCCGCTGCGCAACTGATGCGCAGCCAGACCGACCGTCGCCTGGCCATCGAACCCCACGAGGTAGAACCCATGTCCCGCATCATTCAAGATTGCTACATCGTCGCCACCCAGCGCACCGCGGTCGGCAAGGCGCCGCGCGGCATGTTCCGCCACACCCGCCCGGACGACCTGCTCGCGCACTGCCTGCGCGGCATCCTCAAGCCGTTTCCGCAGATCGACCCAACCCGCATCGACGACGTGATCGTCGGCTGTGCGATGCCGGAAGCCGAGCAGGGCATGAACATGGCGCGCATCGCCGCCCTGCTCGCCGGGCTGCCGGACAGCACCGCGGCGATGACCATCAACCGCTTCTGTTCCTCTGGTGTGCAGGCGGTGGCCCTGGCCGCCGACCGCATCCGCATGGGCGAGGCCGACCTGATGATCGGTGCCGGCGCCGAAAGCATGAGCATGATCCCGATGATGGGCCACAAGGTCGCGATGAATCCGGCGATTTTCCAGGACGACAACATCGCCATCGCCTACGGCATGGGCATCACCGCGGAGAAAGTCGCCGAGCAATGGAAGATCACCCGCGACGCCCAGGACCAGTTCGCCCTGCGCAGTCACCAGAAAGCCATCAAGGCGATCGAAAGCGGTGCGTTCAAGCAGGAGATCCTGCCCTACCCGATCGACGACAAGAGCCCCGATCTCGACCGCCGCGCAATCGTGGTCAAGCAGAAGTTGGCCGGCACCGACGAAGGCCCGCGCGCCGACAGTTCGATCGCCGGCTTGGCCGCGCTCAAACCGGTGTTCCGTCAAGGCGGCTCGGTCACCGCCGGCAACAGCTCGCAGATGTCCGATGGCGCCGGTGCGGTGCTGCTGGCCAGCGCCCAGGCGATCAAGGACTACGGCCTCACCCCGCTCGCCCGTTTCGTCGGCTTTGCGGTTGCTGGCGTGAAACCGGAACTCATGGGCATCGGCCCGATCGCCGCGATCCCCAAGGCCTGCAAGCAGGCCGGCATCAACCAGAACGACCTCGACTGGATCGAACTCAACGAAGCCTTCGCCGCACAATCGCTGGCGGTGATCAACGATCTCGGACTGGATCCCGGCAAGGTCAACCCGCTCGGCGGAGCGATCGCGCTTGGGCATCCGCTCGGCGCGACCGGCGCCATCCGCATCGCCACCCTGATCCATGGCCTCGGCCGCGAAAAACAGAAGTACGGCATGGTCACCATGTGCATCGGCACCGGCATGGGCGCGGCTGGTATTTTCGAGCGGCTGTAATCCCGGCGGCAGCCCGCCGCCCGATCGAGCCCCGGCCGGTTCAATGCACCGCGGAGCGGCCGCTCTTGGCCTTGGCGGCCGCTTCGCGCAGCATCAGGGTGGCGATGACCAGGGTCAGCAGTTCGCAGAGCAGCAGGAAAGCGAATACCGCCCAGGCCAACGCCGGACTGGAACGGCCGAAAAATCCGGCCGGCAGGGACGATCCGAACATCGCCAGCAGAAACACCGCGACGATGCCCAGCAACAGCATCACCGCCAGCCGAAACCCGGTCTGCATGATCGAGGTCCACACGAACACGCCGCGCACACGCCGCCATTGCCGCCATTCGACCCAGGTCGACAGCGCCAGGCCGCCAACCGCGACCAGAATCACCCAGTGCATACCGGCCGCCAGCGCCTGCTGCCGGCCGCTCGATAGACCGTCACCGATCTGTGCCAGCTGCCAGGTCGAAGTTCCCTCATCGTAACCGGCGAATCCCAGGGCTAGCAGGGCGAAAGCCAGCGTCCAGCCCAAGGTCAGGCCAAGTCCACCAGCGCTCCGGCGGAACGCCTTGCAATCGATCCGCCAGCGGGCCAGGGCCTGCCCGAGCCAGAAAATCACCAACCACTCGACGATCAAGGGCAACACCAGCAACCAGGCCGGCGTGTGGTGATGCAGAATCGACCGCGCCATCAGCGTGAACACCAGGGCCAAAGTCAGAATCCGCAGCGCCAGGCTGGCACGGTCGCCACGCTGCGAACGCAGCATCGCCGCTTCGAATTCCGCATCCGAGTAGCCGCCCAGCTCACGCCGCTGTTCGCGCTCGCTCGGAGATTCACTTCTGCCGTTGGCCATGCGCGCGCATGCTCCAAGCTCCATGCTCCTCAGCGTCGCGCTGACCGGCTCCGCCGCTAAACATCATTGCGCTCAGCACAAGCTAATACCGGTTCCCGACTCCCGATTCCGCACTCCCGACCCCCCGCTGCGCAGCGATCCAACGATCCATTTTGCGCTCCAGAATCGCCAGCGGAATGGTGCCGTCCTTGAGTACTTCGGTGTGGAAGGCGCGCACGTCGAAGCGCGAGCCAAGGGCGGCCTCGGCGCGATCGCGCAGTTCGCGGATCTTGAGCTGACCGATCTTGTAGGCCAGCGCCTGGCCGGGCATGGCCATGAAGCGTTCGGCTTCGGAAATCGCCCGGGTCGGCTCGACCGCGGAATTGGCATACATGTAATCGAGCACCTGCTGACGGCTCCAACCCTTGGCGTGAATACCGGTATCGACGACCAGCCGGATTGCCCGCCACAACTCGGCGTCGAGCGCGCCGAAATACATCGCCGGATCCTGGTACACACCAATTTCCTTGCCCAGCGATTCGGCATAGAGTCCCCATCCCTCCGAGAACGCGGTTTCGCCGCCGAACCGGCGGAACGCCGGCAGCCCGGTCATTTCCTGCTGCAGGGCGATCTGGAAATGATGCCCGGGAACCGCCTCGTGCAGGTACAGGGACTCCAGCGCAAAACGCGGCCGTGCCTTGAGATCGAAGGTGTTGACATAGAAGATGCCCGGTCGCGAGCCATCCTGGGCCGGCCGCTGATAGGAGCCACCGGACGCCGATTCGGCGCGGAACGCTTCGACCGCACGCACCTCGAAATCGGCCTTGGGTCGGATCGAAAACAGCTTCGGCTCCAGCGCATCGACCTGGGCGCGAAAGCCACGATAGGCGTCGAGCATCTCGGCTTCGCTGGAAAAATACGAAGTCGGCGCCGCCTTGAGGTAGGCATACAGCGCCGGCAGATCGCCGGCCACGCCGAGTTGCTGCTGCACGCCGCGCATTTCGCCGTGGATGCGGGCGACTTCGGATAGCCCGAGTTGGTGGATGGTCTCGGGGTCGAGGTCGGTGCTGGTCATGCGCCGCACCTGATAGCGGTACCAGGCCGCGCCATTGGGCAGCGCGCCGAGCCCGTAGCTATCGGTGCGGGTCGCCGGCAAATAGTCATTGCGCACGTAGTCGCGCAAGCCGCGATAGGCCGGTAATAGTTGCTCGCCGATCAGGGCGCGAAAGGCGTCGCCGAGACGCTGTCGTTGCGCTTGGTCGAACGCCTCCGGAAAATGCGCGACCGGCTGCCAGAACAGCGTTTGCTCGGGATCGGCCTTGATCAATGCGTCGAGCTGGGCCAGGGTCTTTTCCATCAGCACCCGCGGCTGGGTAACCCCGGCCTTGATGCCAACCCGCATGTTTTCCTGCATCTGCGCAAACAGCGCCGGAATCCCGGCGGCGCGGCGCAACCAGTTATCGTAATCCTCGATGGTCTTGAACGGCTGCGCGCCGGTACCCGAGCCAAGCAGGGCGAACTGGCCGGGCAGGCTATTGAACTGGTTGAGCGGCAGCAACGCGTCCGGGAACGCGAAACCAGCGAGCTCGGTGCCGACCCGGTCGATAAACACCTCGCGGCTGAGCCGATCCTCCGCGTCAAGCGCATCCGCCGAGACCGCCTGCACCGCGGTCAGCCAGCGCTGCAGGAACTCCTGCTCGATCTTGCGAAAGGCCGGCGCCAGCGAATTCGGCAGTTGATCGTTGTAGCGCCGGTCGCCGATAAAAGTCGCCCGCAGCGGATAGAGCCGCAGCGTCTCTTCCCAGTAATCGGCAAACATCTGCCGCAGCGAGTCGCCCGGCGCGACCGCAACGGCTGCGCTCACCGGTGCCGAATCCGCCACCGGCGTCACCGTGGTTTGGTTGGCGCAAGCGGCCAACAACAGTCCCAGCACCACAACCAATCGCTGTTTCATTGCGGCCTCCCGGCGTCGATCGAGCACTCATGTCGAACCCCAGTATGCCAGTTCAGGGGACAGAGGACAGACTGCAGAGCGATCCGAGAGAGATATCTATCCGTCCGCCGCAGACTGGATGCCAGACGGCATGCGGAGCCGGGCGCGGCCACCCGGGTTGCGGGGTCGGCGGCGAGGATACGAGTTAGCTACTCGAAGCTGTCGCTAAAAATAAGCTCGGGTTTGCGGCCAAATACCACATAACTGCTGCCAGCCTCATTGAGACCGTTCGGGTCGGCACCGAAAGCCCCGACGATCAAGTCGCCCAGGTCATCGCCATTTATATCGCCGGCAGCGCTCACCGAACGGCCAGAGTAGTCATTCGCCGCCACGCCATCGAGGCGAAAACCATTGGCGCCATCCAGGTCGGATAGCACTACCGCCGCGGCAAACGAGGTTCGCCGGCCAAACACCACATAGCTGCGGCCGGCGTGACTGAGGCCGCTCGGGTCAGCTCCCCGAGCCCCGATGATCAGGTCGGCCAGGCCATCGCCATTGATATCGCCAGCGGCGCTCACCGAACGGCCGGAGTAGTCATACGCCGCCACGCCATCGAGGCGGAACCCATTCGCGCCATTCAGGTCAGATAGCGCCACAGTGGCAGCAAACGGCGTGTTCTTGCCAAATACCACATAGCTACTGCCGGCATTACTGATACCTTTCGGGTCGGCCAGGAAAGCCCCGACGATGAGGTCGCCGATGCCATCGCCATTGATATCGCCGGCGGCACCTACCGTGCTGCCGGAAAAATCAACTCCTGCTACGCCATCGAGGCGAAAGCCATTGGCGCCATTCAGGTCAGATAGCGGAACCGTGGCTTCAAACGGCGTCGTCTGACCAAACACCACATAGCTGCTGCCGGCAGCGCTGAGGCCGTTCGGGTCGGCACCGTATGCCCCGACGATCAGGTCGGCTAGGCCATCGCCATTGATATCGCCGGCAGCACTGACCGAGCGGCCGGAGTGGTCAAACTCCGCCACGCCATCGAGGCGGAAGCCATTGGTACCATTCAGGCCAGATAACGCAACCGTGGCTTCAAACGGCGTTTGCTGACCAAACACCACATAGCTACTGCCGGCAGCGATAAGACCATTCGGGTCGGCGGCCCAAGCACCGACGATCAGGTCGGCCAGGCCATCGCCATTGACATCGCCAGCGGCGCTGACCGACTGGCCCGAGTAGTCACCCGCCGCCTCGCCATCGAGACGGAAGCCATTGTCGCCATTCAGATTGCCCAGCGCCAGCGTTGCAGCAAACGGCGTGCTGTGGCCAAACACCACATAGCTGCTGCCAGCAGTGTCGAGGCCATTCGGGTCGGCGGCCCACGCGCCAATGACCAGGTCGCCAATACCGTCGCCATTGATATCGCCGGCGGCGCTGACCGAAATGCCGGATTGGTCACCCAGTGCCATGCCATCGATGCGGAAGCCATTGTTGCCATCCAGCCCAGACAGCGCCACGATCCCGGCAAACGGCGTGCTCTGGCCAAACACCACATAGCTGCTGCCGGCGTAGATGATGCCGTTCGGGTCGGCATGCCGTGCCCCGATAATCAGGTCGGACAGACCGTCGTCATTGATATCGCCTGCGGCGCTGACCGAAATACCGGACCAGTCGCCCGCCCCCACACCATCGATGCGGAAGCCATTGGCGCCATCCAGGCTGCCAAGATTGATACTGTCCGGAAACGCTTGCGCCACTGCCTGGGTGCTGAGTGAACCGCCGAACAACAACACTGAGATGCCCAACGCAAGCGGTCGGCGACGAAGTATCGCCGCCTTGCCCTGTCGGGAATGCCTGCCGCTGGCCGGCTTTTGCATAAGTGGTTCCTTGGTGAGCATAATTGACAGGCTTCAGTTAGCCCTTGCAGAATAGCAAAAGCAAGTTACCGAATGGAAATACCGCGCCCTGAGCTGCGCATTGCTTCGTGCCGGACCTATCCCGCCCGGCCCATGCGCATGGATCAGGGGCCAGACTTGCTCGCCGAAACCGCACTACAACTGAAGACTGGCTGAGGAACAACGCTAACCAAGGGGGTGCAGCGCACTTTCTGGGCAGATAATGCGCCGCGCGAATCCGCCAAGCCTTCTGTATGCTATCCGCAGTTCAGCGGTTAAGCAGCGCTTATCCGCCCAGCTTCTGCCTTCTGCCTTCTGCCTTCTGCCTTCTGTCTTCTGTCCTCTGTCCTCTGTCCTCTGACATGCGCAGCGAAACCCTCCAATTCCCCGGCTTCGATGGCCACCCGCTCGCCGCCCTGCTCGATATGCCGGACGGCGCGCCGCGGGCGTATGCGGTGTTCGCGCATTGCTTCACCTGCGGCAAGGACCTGCCGGCGGCTTCGCGCATTGCGCGCACGCTCGGCGAGCGCGGCATCGCGGTATTGCGCTTCGACTTCACCGGGCTCGGCATGAGTGGCGGCGAGTTTGCCGCGACCACCTTCCAGTCCAATGTCGCCGATCTGATCCGCGCCGCCGGCTATCTGCGTGAACGCCAGCAGGCGCCGTCGCTGTTGATCGGGCATAGCCTGGGTGGCGCGGCGGTGCTGGCCGCTGCCGGCGATCTGCCCGAGGTGCGCGCGGTCGCCACCATCGGCGCACCCAGCGAACCGCTGCACATTGCCCATCTGTTCGCCGATCACCTGCATGAACTCTCCGACCGGGGAGAAGCCGAGGTCAGTATCGGCGGCCGCAAATTCCGCATCCGTCAGCAGTTCCTCGACGCCATTGCCGGCTTCAGCCTGAAGGACAAGGTGCGGCAACTGCATTGCGCGCTGCTGGTGATGCATTCACCTCTCGACAACGTGGTCGAAATCGATCAGGCCCGGCAACTCTACGAAGCCGCCCGCCACCCGAAGAGCTTCGTATCGCTGGACGACGCCGACCACATCCTGCGCAAACCACGCGACGCGACCTACGTTGCCGAGGTCTTGGCAGCCTGGGTCGAGCGCTATCTTGCTGTCGAAGGCTGATCTCCGGCGCGCATGCGTTTTGGCATCATTCGATGCGTCCGCACGGGCGCCCGCTGATGATCGGCTGAACCGTGGGCTTGCTGCAGCCGTCAAGCACGGCATCCAGCGGCCCGCGACCATCTCGACCTTGGCACAATGACACCTGGCCAACCATGGAAATCCGATGAAAAGGCTGGTTGATGCACTGCTGTTTCTTGGCCGCTACGCGATCCTCGGGCTGGCGCTGGCGTTTGTGCTGACGCAGTTGTTTCCGCAGCGGTTCGGCCCGCGTCCGCCTCCCGTGCTTGCCGCGCCGACGCCGACCGCATCCGGCAGTTACGCCGAAGCGGTGCGTCGCGCCGGGCCGTGGGTGGTCAGCATTTCTGCTGAGCGACTGCTCGATGCGCCGCAAGCGGCCCTGCTCGGCAACCCGGCCTGGCGCACGCCGCAATCCGGTAACTCGCCAGTAAGACAATTGGAACGTAGCCTGGGCTCGGGCGTGATCATGACCGAGGATGGCTATGTGCTGACTAACTACCACGTGGTCGCCAACGCACAATTGATCCGCATCGGGCTGTGGGACGAGCGTGTCACCCAGGCCAGCCTGGTCGGCGGCGATCTGGACACCGATCTGGCGGTGCTCAAGATCGATGGCAATCAGTTTCCCACCGCGACCTTTGCCGATGCCAGCCAAGTCGCGGTCGGCGATGTGGTGCTGGCGATTGGCAACCCGTATGGCTACGACCGCACCGTGACCATGGGCATCATCAGCGCGACCAAACGCAACAATCTGGGCCGCACCCGCTTCGAGGATTTCCTGCAGACCGATGCCGCGGTGAACAGCGGCAATTCCGGCGGCGCCCTGGTCAATACCCGCGGCGAGCTGGTCGGCATCAATACCGGCAATTTGCGCGACGGTCTGAGCATTGGTTTTGCGATTCCGGCGCAGGCGGCGCGCGATGTGCTCGATCAGATCATCCAGTTCGGCGAAGTGGTGCGTGGCTGGATGGGCGCCGAATACGCCGACGCACCGTTTTCTCCCGCAGTCGGCAGCACGATCGGCCAGCGCGGTGCGCAGGTCGCTCTGCTGCTGCAGGATGGCCCGGCCGATGCCGCCGGTATTCGGGCTGGCGACATCATCACCCGCTTCGACGGTCAGCCGGTCATGGACGGTTCGGATCTACGTACCCGTGAGGCGGCATTACCTCCCGGCGCCAAGGTCAAGGTCACCGGCACGCGTTCCGGGGTACCGTTCGACACCGAGGTGTCGCTGATCCGTCGACCGAACGGCGTGCGCGGGCGGTAGGGGCGACCCGGCGGGTCGCCCGCACAAATGTATCCGCATGGTTCGGGCGACCCAGCGGGTCGCCCCTACCAACGTATCGGCACGACCCGGCGGGTCGCCCCTACGCCCGCATCAACCTGTGGACAGACCGGCCAATGCCGCCTGGTAACGCCGGTGCAGGATCGCCACACGCTGCACGTAGACCTGGGTCTCTGGATAGGGCGGCACCGTGCCCTTGTATTTGCTGACGGCGCCTTCGCCAGCGTTGTACGCCGCCGCAACCAAATCGATGTCGTCGCCATAGCGCCGCAGAAGTCCCGCCAGGTGGCGCACCCCGGCACGAATGTTTTGCGCGGCATCGAACGCGTCGGTCACCCCGTACGCACTGGCGGTGGACGGCATCAGTTGCATCAACCCCTGGGCGCCCTTGTTGGAAACTGCCAGCGGATTGAAACCGGACTCGGCGTGAATCAGGGCCCGCACCAGGGCGACATCGACTCCGTACTCACCCGCAGCTTGGGACACCTCGGTCGCATAATCCCGGGTGTTGAGCACGATGCTGTTCCAGTTGATCGGCGAGGTGCGCCCGCAGGCGAAGCAGGAACCGACCAGCACCGTCTGATAGGTGCGACCACGCGGCGGACGGCTGGAAAAAACCACCACGCCATTCTGGCGATGCTTGTAGTAGACCTCCTGGCGGGCGCTGGCGACACCGCCACTGTTGGTGCCACCGCTGGCGACGCCGCTGACGGCGTGCTGGCGGTTGCAGGGCAGATTGGTGTAGGTCACCACACCGCCCTTGCCGCGGCAGGTGTGCACGCCCTTGCCCGCCTGGGCCGGGCTGGCGAAACCCAGTCCGAACAGTGCCAGCAGCAACAGCAAAGAAAAACCACGCGACATATCACGCAACTCCAACTGGCTCCGACGGCAGCACCGTCCCTGGCGTCAAGTGTGCGGCAGCTGCCCGCAAAAAGCCACCTTTTGCTCAACCGACAGTGGCCAGCGGCTATAATCCGCGGCCCGTCCAAGGTCCTTCGAAATGTCCGGCAAGGTATTCATCAAAACCCACGGTTGCCAGATGAACGAGTACGACTCGGCCAAGATGCTCGACGTGCTGCGTGCTGCCGATGGCCTCGAACCAACCAGCGACGAAACCGAGGCCGATGTGATTCTGGTCAACACCTGCTCGATTCGGGAAAAGGCGCAGGAGAAGGTGTTTTCGCAGCTCGGCCGCTGGCGCGAACTGAAGCTGGCCAAACCGGGGCTGTTGATCGGCGTTGGCGGGTGTGTCGCTTCGCAGGAAGGCGCGGCGATCATCCAGCGTGCGCCCTATGTCGATCTGGTGTTTGGCCCGCAGACCCTGCACCGGCTACCGGCGATGATCGCGGCGCGGCGGGCGACTGCGCAGCCCCAGGTCGACATCAGCTTTCCTGAGATCGAAAAATTCGATGCTCTACCCGAACCGCGCAAAGAGGGGCCGACCGCTTTCGTATCGGTGATCGAGGGCTGTAGTCGCTATTGCTCGTTCTGCGTGGTGCCTTACACCCGCGGTGAGGAAGTGAGCCGGCCATTCGACGACGTGATCCACGAAGTCGCGGCACTGGCCGACCAGGGCGTGCGCGAGGTCAACCTGCTCGGACAAACGGTCAATGCCTATCGCGGCCGAATGCATGATGGCAGCATCGCCGACCTGGCGCTGCTGATCGAAACCATCGCCCAGATCGAAGGGATCGGTCGGATCCGCTTCACCACTTCGCACCCGCTGGAATTTTCCGACCGACTGATCGCTTGCTACGCGCGGGTGCCCAAGCTGGCCAACTATCTGCATCTGCCGGTGCAGTCCGGTTCGGACCGCATTCTGGCGGCGATGAAGCGCGGCCATACCGCCATCGAGTACAAGGCGCGTATCCGGGCCTTGCGTGCGGTCCGCCCGGACATCGCAATCAGCTCGGACTTCATCGTCGGTTTTCCCGGCGAAACCGATGCCGATTTCACGGCGACCCTGAGGCTGATCGAGGAGATCGGTTTCGACCAGAGTTTCAGCTTCATCTATTCGCGACGACCCGGCACACCGGCGGCGAGCCTGGACGACAGCACCGAAGCGGCAACCAAACACGCCCGTTTGGCCGAATTGCAGGCGATCATCAATGCCAATGCCGCCCGGATCAGTCGGAGCATGATCGGCAGCCAACAACGCGTGCTGGTCGAGGGACCGAGCCGCCGGGACTCGGGCCAATTTTGCGGCCGAACCGAAAACAACCGTACTGTCAACTTTGATGGCAATGCCGGACTCACCGGTCGTTTCGTCCAGGTGGAGATCACCGAGGCGCTGAGCAATTCACTGCGCGGGCGTATCGTCGACCCTGCCCTCGTTGCCGCCTGACGGCCGGCAACCCCGCCACGCAACGACTTTGCCCAAATACTCTACGGGGTACAAGCCACAGCGGCGACAGAATCGCTTGCGCGCTGCGCTGGCGTGACCGCTCAGGGGCGTACGTATACCCGCCGCAGTAGTCGTGACTATCGTCACATACCGACGTTCTCGCCAATCCGTAGACTGGCCGCTCACTGGCGCGCAATGTCAGGCTGTGTTTTTCCGCTGGGAGCAAGTGTCGGGAGCGCTGGACCGGGCCTACCGATCGACTGTCTCCCACCGGAACAATGCGCCGCTTCGGTATTGCATCGCCGCCTCTCGATTCGTCTTATGGGGAGCTCCGACCGACCATGCAACTGTCCCTACCGAAATCCACCGCCACCGTTCTTCGCGTAGCGTTGTTCGCCACGCTGCTTAGCCCTGCCCTGGCCGAATCCGGCAAAAAGCTGGGCGCCTTCGTACCCTTTCCGGGCAGTTGGCCAGCCAGCCTGATCGCCGTGGAGGCCAGCAATCAGATTCGGCTACAGACCAACATCTGGGATCAGGACCGCAGCTTTTTGGTAACCCTGCCTGGCTTGGTGGTTCCCAGCAACCGGCCCGGCACACCAGCCTGCGAGCGAGAGCTCGCCGCAGCCGGCAAGGCGTTCGCGGAAGACTATCTGCGCGCCGCGGAGAAAATCGAGCTGAGCGAGCTCAAAATGTTGAGCTCGGTCGCCACCGAAGCCTCCTCGCCGATCGTGACCAACCAGGGCAACCTCGCCGACGCATTGGTCAAGGCCGGGTATGCCCGACATCCGGGCAGCGCTGAGGGCGAGCCCTGGTGCCAGCCTGCGGCAAACTGAGACCGGTTGGAGAACCGCGTCGCAGCAACCAGCGCTCCGCGACCGACCGCAGACGTTTCGCGTCGGCAATGAATCGCATGCCGGCTCCGGGCCGTCATCACCGCGACCTGGGCGGACGTTTCATGCATTACCGGTGCGGCCAAACGCTCGGCGGCTGTAGGACGATTATTCACATGGCTGGCGCCGTTTTCGGTACGTAAAGCTGTCCTTAGTTTGCATACTGATGCGTACGTTGATGGTCAGTCGATCTTTTGTCGCCATCGCTCATGCTGCGGATGTCTCGCCGATCCGACGAGCCGCCGATGTTCGCTTCCGAAACGTAGTCCACCCCAACCTATCCAATCAAAGAGCCATCCATGAACAGCATGACCGAATTGGCACAGGCGCGCGAACTGATACGTCAGTCTCCGGCGCTGCACTCGATCCAGGATCCGGTATGGCAGCAAGCAGTACAGAATTCGGTGTTGATGCGGATGCCCGCCGGATGCACGTTCAATGTGTGCAGCGACGATGTCGAGGCCGTGGCGGTCGTTTTAGAGGGCTCGATCAAGGTCCGGGCGCATTCCGAAGACGGCCGGGAATTCAGCATCTACCGGATCAATCCAGGTGAGCTGTGCATGTTGAGCGTCGCCTTCATGCACGCCACAGGACGGTTGCATGCCGAAATGTCGGTCGACCGGGATGCAACGGTCATGCAGATACCGCAGGAGCAGTTCGAGAAATTGGTCGCGCAGTCGCCAACGTTTCGTGGATACATGATGCAGATGATGTCGGGTTATGTGGTCAAGCTTCTCGATTTGATCGAAGAGGCGCATTTCGACGACCTGCAGACGCGCATCCTCAGCCACATCGCCGAGTTGCAGCGGCTGTCGGGCCTGGACGCGATCGATACCACGCATCAGCAACTGGCCAACGAGCTGGGCAGCAGCCGCGAAGTCATCAGCCGCATTCTCAAGACGCTGGAACGTCAGGGAGTGCTGCGACTGGGACGCGGCACCATCACGCTACAGCAGCAACCCAGACGTCAAGGCGGGGCCGCGGTACCGGCCCGGAGACGTGGATAAATCTTACTTCGCCATCAGTGGCGTGCGGGCGCGCTCGCATAGCGCTTCGCGCCTTGCACGCTGGCAACGCGGGGCAAACCGGTAGGGCGTGGGATGGGCAAAGGCCGCAGGGCCTGCCCCGTACCTGATCCGGGGCCGTGCCCATCGACGCGGCGTGCAACAGCACCCCTCCGATGGGCACAATACGCTTTGCCCATCCTACGAAACTGGGCTTTTCCCGCCCCACCCACCTGTGCGCCGCTGCGCGCTCGAGCTCAAGGCGTAGGTGGCCCGCCCAGCCGCCGCAGGTTCCACAGGTAGAACAGCACGGGAATCACCATCATCGATACCACCGGCGCGGTGATCATGCCGCCGACCATGGGTGCCGCGATATGCCGCATGACATCGGAACCGGCGCCGCTGCCAAGCATGATCGGCGCCAACCCGGCCACCACGACCGCCGCGGTCATCGCCTTCGGTCGCACCCGCAGAACCGCGCCTTCGACCACCGCCGCGACCAGTCCGGTGCGGTCGCTGGGCGCATTGCGCAGCACCGACTCACGCAGATAGATCAGCATGACCACGCCGAATTCGGTGGCAACGCCGGCCAGCGCGATCACACCGACCGCAACCGCGACCGATAGCTGGTAGCCCAGCAAATACAACAGCCAGAAACACCCGACCAGGGACAGGGGGACCGCGACCATCACCATCAGCGCCTCGCTGATTCGCCCCAGACCGAGAAACAGCAGCAACAGCAGACCGACCAGGGTCAGCGGTACGATCAATTGCATGCGTGCGGCCACCCGTTGCAACATCGGATAGTGACCGGCCCAACTCAAGGTGTAGCCGGGCGGCAGCACCAACCCAGCTTCGAGCGCGCGCTGGGCGCGGACCACATAACCGGCCATATCGCGCTCGTTGGTGGTGATGTAGACCCAACCATTCAAACGCGCGTTCTCGGTCTTGATCATGTCCGGCCCATCGACCACGCGAATTTCGGCCACGTCGCCGAGTTGCAACTGTACGTCGTCGGTCGCCACCAGTGGCAGCAGGCGCAGCTTGTCCACCGAATCGCGAAACTCCTGTGGATAGCGCAGATTTACCGCATAGCGTTCGCGTCCTTCGATGGTGCGGGTGACATCGACGCCACCGATGGCGATCGCCGCCGCGCTGGCGATTTCGGTAATGCTGAGCCCGTAATGCGCGGCGGCGGCACGGTCGATATCGACATCCACATAGCGCCCACCGAAGGTGCGATCGGCAAATACCGTCTGGGTGCCCGGCAGATCATGCAGAATCCGTTCGACCTCGGAGCCGAGTCGCTGAAGAACCTGGTGGTCGGCGCCAGCGATTTTCAATCCCAGCGGCGTATTGATCCCGGTCGACTGCATGTCGATGCGCGCCCGGATCGGCATCAGCCAGGCGTTGTTCAGTCCGGGAATCTGTACCGTGGCGTCCAGTTCGTCGCGGATCCTGGCCATGCTCATTCCGGATCGCCACTCGCTCTCCGGCTTCAAGCGAATGGTGCTCTCGATCATCGCCAACGGGGCCGGATCGGTGGCGCTGTCGGCCCGGCCGATCTTGCCGAATACCGATTTCACCTCTGGCACGGTTTTGATCAGGCGATCGACCTCCTGCAGCAGTTTGCGCGCGCTGTCGATCGAAATCCCCGGCGGCGCCGAGGGCATGTACAGGAAATCGCCTTCGTCCAGCTCCGGCATGAACTCGGTGCCCATGCGCAGCAATGGCCAGGCCATCGACAGCACCAGCAAGGCGGCACCACCGAGCAGGCGCCAGGGATAGGCCAGTGCCCAGCCGATCAATGGTTGATAGCGCGCGACCAGCCAGCGATTGACCGGGTTGGCGAACTCGGGACGGATCGGCCCATGGATCAACATGACGGCCAACGCCGGCAACAGTGTGATCGACAGGCCGGCTGCCGCTGCCATGGCATAGGTCTTGGTGTAGGCCAAGGGCGCGAACAGCCTGCCCTCCTGCCCCTCCAGAGCAAAAATCGGCAAAAAGCTCAGGGTGATGATGAGTAGCGAGAAGAACAGCGCCGGGCCAACCTCGACCAGGGCATCGGTGATCGCCTGCACGCGTCCGGCGGCCTGCGCACCCAGACGCTCAAGGTGTTTGTGCACGTTTTCGATCATTACGATAGCGGCATCGACCATGGTGCCGATCGCAATCGCGATACCGCCCAGCGACATGATGTTGGCATTGATCCCCTGCAAATGGATCACCAGGAACGCCACCAGAATTCCGATCGGTAGGGTCACCACGATAACCAGCGACGAGCGCCAGTGCAGCAGGAACAGCGCACAAACCGCGATCACCACCAACAACTCTTCGATCAACCGCTTCCCCAGTGTCGAACTGGCACGGGCGACCAGGGCGGATCGATCATAGGTCTCGACCAGTTCAACTCCCGCCGGCAGACTGGCCTTGATCGAAGCCAATTTCTGTTTGACCCGATCGATGGTCTCGCGGGCATTGGCACCGGCGCGCATGACCACGATTCCGCCGACCACCTCGCCCTCGCCGTTCAAATCGGCGACACCACGACGGGCGGCCGGTCCGATGCGAATCTCACGGGCCAGATCGCCAAGCGGCACTTCAGTCAGGGCGACCCGGCTGCGCAAGGTCGGCACGCTGATCAGGGCGATGTCCTCGATGCTCTTCAGATAGCCGCGCAGACGCACCATGTATTCGGCGCCCGCCAGTTCGATCACCGAGCCGTCCATTTCGCGGTTGGCGTCCTTGATCGCCTGCCGCACCCGCTCCAGAGTTACGTAGTAACCACGCAGACGATCGGGATCAACCACTACTTGATACTGCTTGACCATGCCGCCGACGCTGGCCACTTCGGCCACCCCGGGCACCGATTCCAGTTCGAACTTGAGGAACCAATCCTGCAGGCTGCGCAGTTGGGAAATATCGCTGCGGCCGCTGCGGTCGACCAGGGCATACTGGTAGACCCAGCCGACCCCGGTGGCATCGGGACCGAGCGTGGCCTCGGCGCCAACCGGCAATGCAACCTGATTCAGGTATTCGAGCACACGCGAACGTGCCCAATACAAATCGGTGCCGTCCTCGAAGATCACATAGACGTAGGAGTCTCCGGGAAAAGAATAGCCGCGCACCGCCACCGCGCCCGGTACGGCGAGCATCGCGGTCGAGAGCGGATAGGTGACCTGGTCTTCGATCACCTGCGGCGACTGCCCGGGCATGCCGACCCGGATGGTGACCTGAACGTCGGTAAGGTCGGGAATGGCATCGACCGGCACCCGCCACATCGCCTGCAATCCAACCAATGCCAGCGCGGCTGCCAGCAGCAATACCAGTATCCGGTTCTCGATCGACCAACGAATCAGCAGCGCAATCACCCTGGCACCTCTTCCGTCCTGAAAACTTGCGCAAAAAATACCAGGGCCGACGGCCCGGTCAATTCGCATTGCCCTGCGTCAAGCGCGGCAAGGGCCAGCCAGCCGGGCTGCGCCCGGTCGCCCCATGACTTAACACTGCACCGCCACCCCAACGCAGCAGCCACTTCGATCCGCGCACCGACCCAAAAGCTTGGCCGCGCTACTGCCAGTAGCAGCCAGCGGCCGAGAACCGCCGGCAAGTCCGATCGCCTGCCCACTCGGCGCCCTCGCGCATACCGCGATACGCGGAAACGAGCCCAGGGAATCGGCATCAGTCCGACGTCAGGCGTCGAAGCGCCGCGAGACGGTTGCTTTCCGAGTCGATCAGAAACTGACCGGAGACCACAAGCGTCTCGCCACCCTGTAATCCGGACACCACCTCGGTCATGCCGTTGGCTTCGTCGCCGATCACCAGCCCGACCGAGCGCATGCCGCCATCGGGGTCGACCAGCACCACGCGATCGCCTTCCTCGGTCCGGATCACCGAATCGGTTGGCACCATCAGCACATCGGTTTTTGCCTTGCCGCGGATCAGCACCTTCACGAACGTGCTTTGATTTACGCCCGGATCATCGGTTGCAAAGGTCAATTGCACCTGCAGGCTGCGTGTTGCATAGCCGACCGGCGGCTCGACCCGGCTTACCTTGCCGCTGAAGCGCTTATTGGGCAAGTTGCGGATTTCCATCTCCGCCTCCTGTCCGCTCTCGACCCAGGTCCATTGCTGCTCGAAAATCTCGACGGTCACCTCAACGTCGCGGTTCTTGCTGCCCAGGTTGTAGATGGTGCTGGCCGTCGTAACCAGGTCGCCCACCGCGCCACGACGCTCGAAGACGTGGGCGTCTTCCTCGGCATGCACCTCGACGCGATTACTCGGCACCGCGCCCTGCTGCAGTTCGGCGATCCGGCCGGGACTGATCCCGGCGCCGCGCAACGCAGTCATCAGACTGGCGATGTCGTCGTGACGGTTGATCTGGTTTGCGTTCTGGAAATCCCGTTCCAACTGCAGCACCCCATCCGACTCGATGGTGAACAGCAATTCGCCCGCGCGCACGGCTTCGTCTTCGACCCGATCCGATAGATAGGCTAGGCGCCCCGCGGTGGGCGCATTGACATAACGCCTGCCCATGGAATCGATTCGGGTGACCTTGCCGATGGTACGCAGGTCGCGCAATAGATCGCCGCGGCCCACTTGCGCGGTGCGGATGCCGAGCAGGCGTGAGGCCCTGGCATCGGGGCGAATGCGCTCGCCATCGGCGGGCGAGCGCACCGCGGACTCCGGCTGCGAAGACGTCGAAGGTCTGACGGAAGCTGCGGTCTTGGGCGCGCCAGGCCTCGGCCCGGGCGCACTGGGCTTTTGTTTGCTGGCCACCAGGGCCATGCCACAGATGGGGCACTTGCTGCCGTCATGGTCGCTATGAATATGCGAGTGCATCGGGCAGACGTAGAGCGTCTCCGTCCCAGCCTCATCCACGACGCCGTGGGTATCGGTTGTTACCGCCATCGACGTGTCGGTTGTCGCTTGTTCGCTGCCGCCCGGTACGGCGTCACCGGATCCACGGAAACCGAAGTAGCCGATCAGTAGCGCAAGTCCAATAACGATCGCGGATTTTCGATCAATGCGCATGGTTCGATCAGTGCCAGGCCGTGGGTTCCAAGAGCCGGATACGACTACGGTCAGCAGAAACAGGGCTGCAGCCGAACCGGCAACGCGAAATTCGAAGGGTAAAGCAAAAGAGTCAAGCTAGCAGAACCCCACCGGCCTCCGTGCGACCCAAGCTACACGGACAGCCGATGTGGCCATGTTTTACCAAAACGAAAACCTCTCCCAGACCGCGGAGAGGTTTCCGGTCCCTAACAGCAAGGGATCAATGCATCGACCAGACCGCCACGTCGTGGTGGTAGGGGTCGAACTGGTACACGCTCAAGCGCATCGAGTGCTCGAAGTTGTACTCGATCTCGACGTTATGCGTGCCGAAAGCGCCGCTCATTTCGTTAGCCGGCGGAATATCGATCAGGCCCCACGGACCGCCGGCATTCACCCACCAGTGGTAGCGCCCGAAGGTGAAGAAGCAACCCGAACCCAGTTGCGGATCGGCATTGATATCCGGGTTGCGCGGGGTCGGCTCAAGGAACTCGTCGGTGCCACCGCGATCGATCGGGAACAGGGTCTCGTCGCCCTCGTAGATCACCGTGGTCGGATCGGTGAACTGGAACTGGTTCTCCCAGCCGCGCGAACCGCCAAAGTCGACGTTGACGTAACCATGCTTGAAGTAATCGCCATTGATCAGGTGCGCCTTGAAGTTATACGGCCGCTCATTCCAGTCGAGCAGAAAGCCGAATTGCGTACCCTTGAAGCTCTCGGCACCCAGGCCGCTGCCCTCGCCACCCTTGCCACGACGGTTGCCGTAGATGGTGTTGTTGGCGTAGAACAGAGTGACGTCGGCATTGGGATCTTCCTCAACGCCACGCGGCAGGCGGGTTCGGGTCAGCCAGTCCAGGTAGGACGGACGCAGATCCTCGACCAGGGGACGGGCCGCTTCGACATCGAAGGGCACGGCGTGGTTGTCGATCATGTCGCGCAGCTTGACCAAGGCGTTCCACATGCGCTTGGCCGGTGCCAGATTGCCGATCTTGCCGATCGCCGCCAGCTTGGCCGCTTCGTTCGCGCGCGGATTAACCCCGAACACGTCCTGCTCGAACTGCAGCAGGCTGCGCGGACCGCCTTCTTGCGGAATGCCCTTGGTCGAGTTCTCGGTCACCTGCACCCGGCCCGGGTGCAGACGCCAGCCCCAGTTGTAGGTCAGGTTGTAATGCTTGCCCGGTGGCTCCTTGATCTTGATCGTGTAGCGGGTGCCGACCTTGAGCATCGGGAAGAAGCTCTGGTCCATCGAGATGCCGCCGGCACCAACCGCACCCATCGGGAATTCGGTGGTCGGGGTGTCAAGAAACATCGTCGATGGCGAGAAATCCTCGATACCGTTGTGCAGAATGTTCAGGTGGTAGGTGATGGTCCACGGCACTTCCAGCACGTCCGACGGGTCGATCAGGGCGGTGTCGGCCTCGATGTTCTCGCCGAAATACGCGGCGTAGACATCGACGTTGCCACCGATTTTCACGCCATTTTCATCGAAGATCGGCACGACCTTTTTGTTCTTGAGCGGGCCGTTGTAGTGCAGCATGGCCAGCCCCTCGTAGGCGCGATTGCGAACCGCGGCGCCGGTCAGCGGATTGCCTTCGAGAATGTCGATGGCATTCTTGATCGCCTGACGGCGCAGGCGCTTGCGAGCCAACTCCGAAGTAAAGCCCTCCTCGATCGCGGCGATGGCCGCGTCCATGTCGGTCTCCGGGGATGCCGGATTGATGTCACGGGTCAACACCGGGCCATCGTGCAGGTTGTACCGACCATCCGGGGTTGAAGGCAGCGTGTTCGGCAGCACCGTGCCATTAGGTAACCGATAGTCTTCGTACACGGTCATCAAGAAGTTCGAACCCGGCGGGTTCTGTTCGTTGTTGACCGCGGGATGCCGACCCTCGGGCGTTACCACGAAGGTGGTGGAACCGTCGTCCGAGCGGGTCACGCAGGACGGGCCCGGCTTGGGCATCGACTGCGGATGGGTGGTGTTGGAATTCGGCCCCTGCGGGCAGGACGAAACCGCCCACGCGGCACCGCCACTGCCCAGCCCCAGTGCCAAAAGCACTGCGGCAGCGACCCGTGTTTGCTGTCTGATGGTGTTCATGTCTAGTCTCCGTTGCCCGGTCGGCGGCGGTTGGCCGCCCGCGACCGGGTGATGTGGCTGGATTGAGTGTCTTGCGTCAGGCCCGCGCGGAGCGCATGTCCAGCAGGAACGGCTTATGCGCCTTTCCGATGCTGAGCCGCGACACCGCTTCGGCGATGAAGATCGGATGCAAGCGGGCCGGCTTGCGCAGCCAGCGCCCCATCTTCTCGTTGCCGACCCAGGCCACGCCATGGGCGCTACCCATCACCCCGAAGGTACGCAGAATCTGCCGTACCGAATCGGGATCGCCGTGCAGGAACTGCCAGTTCGCGCCCTTGCTGGCAGCAAAGGCCTTGAGCTGCTCGGACCCATCGATCTCGGGCTTGGTGGTCACGGTGTACATGAACACATCCTTGCCCAAGCGGTCGCCGACCATCTCCTGCACTTTGACCAGGTTGTCGATCACCGGGTAGTGCTTCTCGCCATCCACGGAAGCGAAGCTGATCAGGACCAGCTTGTCCTGAACGAGGTTTTCATAGAACCAGAACTGGCGGTTGTCTTGGTCTTTGACCAGTACCTGCGGCATGCGCGCCGCCTGCGGGCCGGTACCCGGTCGACTGCACTGCAGCAGTGCCGGGTTGCTCGGGTCCACCTTGGTCCCGGCGGCAAGAACCGCCGCGGCCGGCAGGGCCATACCCATGGCCGCCAAAATCGATCGTCTGCTATTCATAAACAAATCCTCTTGAAAGGTTCAACACCAACGGCAGAAGTGCCAACGCTCAGCGCACGATGTCCCAACGCAACATCATCGCGTTGTCTTCGTGGGTGTTGTTGTGGCAATGGATCGGATAGCGGCCGAGGAAATCGTCGAAGCGGTAATAGACCTTCACTTCATCGCCCGGGCCAATGGTCATCACGTCTTTGCGCGATCTGCCGACGCCAGTCGGCGCCCGACCGTTCCAGGACAGGATCTGGCATTCCTCGAAATGCACGTGCACCGGGTGCGACCAGGTGGCGCCGGCGTTACGGAAGGTCCAAATTTCGGCGGTACCCTGCTTGGGCGCGGCCGAGACCACGGTCGGGTCCATAAACGAACCGTTGACCGTCCACAGACCGAGGTCGTGGTCGAAGACCCAACTGCGTTCGGCGGCGACCTTGCTCAGATCGATCGGCGGGAACGGGCGCAGGGTGTCCGGAATCCGGCTGCGATCATTGACATTGCTCTGGATCACGTCGAAACGCATCACCGGCTGGCGCTGGCTGCCTTCCAGCCTGCGCCCGGTCGGACCCTGGCCATTGACCTGTTCGGCCACGTTGTACAGCACGATCGAAGTGCCGGCCGAGTAGCGAGAGAAGTCGATGATCACATCGGTGCGGTTTGCTGGGCCGAGCACGATGCTGGTGATATCGACCGGTTCTTCCAGCAGGTTGCCGTCGTTGGCGATCGCGACCATATTGCTCTTGTCGGCCAATTCCAGTTCATAGAAACGCGATGGGCCGCCATCGAGGAAGCGCATGCGGTATTTGCGCCGCTCGACCCGGTGGAACGGATAGGCCTTGCGGTTGACCGTGATCACATCGCCGAGATGGCCATCGGTATTGAACACGTTGTAGGTCGGATGACCCTGGGTGTTGAAACGGACGTCGTGCAGGATGAAATAGAGATCGAACCGGCCGTAGCCGCTGGGCAAACGCAGGGCGCCCTGGCGGTTGTCGTTTTCGTTGCCGGAGTCGATATCGTCGTAGAAGATCGACATGCCCGACAGGCCCGCGTACACATTGGTCGCGGTGAAGTCGATCATGTGGTCGTGGTACCACAGGCTGCCCAGCGCTTCGCGACTATCGTCGCGGGCAAACGACATCGGATGGTGGTGGTCCCAGAACCCACCCGGTTCCATGAAGTCCATCGGATAGCCATCGCTCTCGCTCGCACTATGCGAATTGTGCAAGTGCATGGTGGTGGCCGGATAGCCGAACGGAATCTGCGCGTTCTCGGCCGTCGGCAGGCGATTGAATCGGCGAATGAACAGCGGCTCGCCGTAGCGGGCGACCAGGGTGTCGCCGGGCAGCTTGCCATTCAGCAACCAAGCCAGCGAACCGCCGTTGGGGTTGAGTGCCGAAAGCGCGGGGTGGTAGTCCCAGAAGCCTTCACGCAAGGTCTGCGTATAGAACTTTCTCGGAAGATATTCGTTGTAGCGCTGATGCCGGGCCGGATCGATCGGCGGGTTGAACAGGTTCGGATTGACCGACTGCCAGGCCGGAGGGATGTACACCGGTTGGGTGAACAGTGGAACGGGTGGACTGTCGGGCTCGGTTGTCTGGTTGCGCAAGCCCTCGGGGCGACACAACTGCGCGCGTGCTGTCTCAGACAGCATCGCTCCCCCAAAGATGGCCGGCGTAACCGCCATGCCTGCCTTGAGGACATCTCTTCTTCTGGCCATGGTCTTCATGCGTGATTAACCCCTTACCTGATTGTCGATTCCCGGAATGCCAACGGTCTTGGCGAACCGGACCACTACCCAACGACCCACGGCCGGTCAGTTGAAAAAATTGAGGAGTTGACGTCGATGCCTGCCCGTCATTCCCAGAACCCAAGCTGACAACATCCGCGGTACCCGATGTCCCCCAAAAGCTCCATCAAGAATTCGGAGCGACTCCGGGGATGCCGGAACCGATCCGTCCACTCGGGTGGTCCGCCGTGGCTGATTCTGGATCAGACCCAAGCGGCACTTTTGAAGACGTGCGGCAAATTGCCACAGGTACCCCATACCGTGTCTGTAACAGTGGTTACTGGCTACGAAGATTGATCGAATTGTTTTTTGGTTGGGCTTGGATCGCTGAAGCACCAATGTTCACAAACCACGAAAACTCGGATCTGATCTGCGTTCGATTGGAAAAACCTCCTCCCCGTCCGGATGGAGGATCGGCGGAGGCCGAAGCCCATGCCCATTACCGCCGCTAACACCGAGCGCAGAGCGATCGGCAGGCTGGGCCGTTGTCCATCCTACGTGGCTACGCGGCTGGCGCGGCTCACCACACTACGGACATCCGTCAGCACACTGGTTGCGATCACGCAAGTTCTGGGACCGGCTCAATCAGCCCGGCATCGTTGTTGCGCGGGGTATTGACCCGCGTGCTCACCTGCCAGGTACGCAGCCAGTGTTCTGGACAAGGCCCGAGCGTAGGCAGTTTGGCGATCGCACCCTTGCCGCCCGAAGCCAGCCAGTCCAGCGCCTGAGCCCGATCCAGCACCACCGGCATGCGGTCGTGCACACGTGCCGCGACAGTGTTGGCGATGGTGGTCAGGATGGCAAACGAACACACTTCGTCTTCGCGACCTGGATGCCAGCGCTCCAGCAGGCCGGCGAGCAGCGACAATCCCCCCGCTGCCGCACTCAGGTACCAGGGCTGCTTGCCGGCCGCGCCGTGCTTCCATTCGTACCAGCCGTTGACCGGGACGATGCAGCGCGAGTGTCGGTAGGCGTGACGAAAATACGGCTTGCTCGCAACTGTCTCCAGGCGGGCATTGATCGGCCGCGGCAGGCGCGAATCCCGCGCCCAGGACGGCAGCAGCCCCCAAGTAGGCGTTAAAGCGCGCAAGCCCGAGCCCTCGGTCGCGGCGAACACTAACGCTGCCTGCGAAGGCGCGAGGTTATGGCTCGGCGCCAACCGGCGCTGCGGTGGGCTGAGTTCGACCGGCTGCATGAACTGCCAGACTTCCGGCCACGAACTGATCTGAGTGAAGCGGCCGCACATCGGGCACCTACTGCTGTATCAGGCGTCGGGAGTCGGTACTCGGCACTTGTGGGAGCGGCGGCACGTCGCGACTGTCGCCTCGGTGAGCATGTCGCGACGTTCCGTCGCTCCCACAACTGTCGCTCCCACAATCGTCGCTCCCACAACTATCGCTCTCACAACTGTCGCTCTCACAAACCCGCCCAATCCAGAAGCGTCGGATTCAGCCGAGCAATTCCCCGCTCGCGATCATGGCGGTGATGCGGGCGATGTCTTGGTCCATGGCGCGGTCGCGGTCCATGAACGGGATCAGCGCGCGAACTTTTCTGAAGGCAGCCAGCACGCGCGGCGCCGGGGTGAATTCGGCGCTCGCGGCCAGCGCCTGCATCAACTGCTGGACTTCGCCGCGGAACGCCGCGACCGCCGCGGCATCGCCGCGCGGCGGATTGCCGATCTTGCCGATGAACGCCTCGACATCGCCACGCCGGGCCAGGCGCCGGGCGGCGTTGAGCATGTCCTGGCGATACTCCAGCGCCTGCGCGGCGGTGTAGATTTCGAGCGCCAGCACATGGCCGAGATCGGCGCACATGTCGAGCACGTGGCGCGCCTCGTTGGCGCCCATCGACACGTGGTCTTCGGCGTTGGCGCTGGTCGGTAGCGAATACACCGTCGCCGGGTGCGCGCGGGTGGCCAGGTCGTTGACGATCGCCGCGGCGGTGTACTGCACGATCATGAAGCCGGAATCGGTGGCGTCCTCGTTGCCGATCAGGAAAGCCGGCAGGCCATCATTGGTGGCCGGATCGGTGAGCTTGTTCAGGCGGCGCTCTGAAATGCAGGCCAGCACCGGAATCGCTGCCTTGAGATAGCTCATCGCGAGCGCCAGCGGCATGCCGTGGAAATGCCCGGCCGAGATCACCTGGTCCTCGATTTCCTGGGCATCGGCGCGGTCCGGGAAGATCAGCGGATTGTCGGTGACGGCGTTCAATTCGATGTCGATCACCCGGCACGCCTGGTCGAAGGCGTCGCGCACCGCACCGTGTACCTGCGGCACGCAGCGCAACGAATAGGCATCCTGCGGCTGGTGTTTCTTGCCGCCCTTGAACGGCAGGAAACGCGTGTAGAAACGCTCGCGGCCGTGGCGCTGGTGCGCCGGCACGTGCTCCCAGCAAATATCGAAGCGTTGCGCCTGATCTTCGGCGACCTGCCAGCTATCGGCCTGCCAGGTGCGGAAACGCGGCACCAGGTGATAGGCGATATCGACCAGGGTCGAGCCTTCGAGCAATGCGCGCAGACGCGCGGCGGTCGCCACCTGACCGGGGTGCGGACGCAGTTGATGCACCTCGGCCGCGAACGCACTGCTGCGGCCGGCAAAGGCCTCCAGGGTCATCGCTGCGGCCAGCTCGGCAGTGGCGAGCAGGGTCTCGATCCGCGCCAGCGCCAGGGTCGCGCAGGCGAGCATCTGGGTGGTGCCGTTGTTCAGCGCCAGCCCTTCCTTGAACGATAGCCGCACCGGTTCGAGTCCGGCGCAGCGCAGCGCCTCGCCGCCGGCCAGGCGTTCGCCGCGATAGAACGCTTCGCCGCCGCCGAGCAACACGATCGCCAGATGCGACAGCGGCGCAAGATCGCCGCTGGCGCCGACCGAACCCAGCCTCGGTACCACCGGCACCACGCCGGCATTGAGCAGGTCGGCGAGCGCCTGCACGGTGCCGACGCGGATCCCCGAATGGCCGCGCAGCAGGGTATTGATGCGCAGACCGAGCATCGCCCGCACCACGTCGTCCGACCAAGGCTCGCCGACGCAGACCGCGTGGGTGATGATCAGATTGTGCTGCAACTCCTCCAACAACGAGCCGCTGCGCGCCTCCGGATTGCCGCCGGGCAGATCGTCGCGGGCACGGCGCGCGCCCAGCAGCTTGTCGGCATTGCTGCCGAAGCCGGTGGTGACGCCGTAGATCGGTTCGCCGCTGTGCACCTTTTCTTCCAGGAACCGGGCGGCACGCTGCACTTTCTGCAGGGCCGCGGGTGCCAAGGTCACCGGCGCACCGGCGGCAATTGCCAGCACCTGGTTCCGGGTCAGAGAGTGACCATCGAGTTCGACCGTGGCTTTGCTGCTCATGCTTCGATCCGGTCGCCCATGGCGGCGCTCTGCTCGATCTCAACCCGCAACGTCTTGACCAGCTCGGTGCGTGGCACTTCGAACTGTTCGCCGCGGCGCAGATCCTTGACCGACACGGTGTCGCGCGCGATTTCGTCTTCGCCGGCCACCACCACAAAACGGATGCCGGCGCGGTCGGCGTACTGAAACTGGCGGCCGAGTTTCTTCGACTCCAGTTGCACCTCGGTATTGATCCCGGCGCGGCGCAGCAACATGGCGAGTTCCAGATAATGCGGCAACTGGGCCTCGTCGAGTTGCGCCACCAGCACCTGCACATGGCTCTGTCCGCGCCGCGCCAGCCCGGCCTGCTGCAATTGCCAGAACAACCGGGTGGCGCCGATCGAGATGCCGACGCCGGGCAGACGCGAGCGACTGTAGTGGCTGGCCAGATCGTCGTAGCGGCCGCCCGAGCAGATGCTGCCGATCTCGGGATGATCGTCGAGCGTGGTCTCGTAGACCGTGCCGGTGTAGTAATCGAGTCCGCGCGCGATCGAGAAATTGAGCGCGTAGGCGGATTCCGGCACACCGAAGGCACGCACGCCGGCCAGCACCTCGCGCAACTCGGCGATGCCGGTCTCCAGCGTGGCATTGCCGCCGCCGATCGCCGCCAGCCGGTCGAGCGCGTCCTGGTGGCTGGTCGAGCGGCTGCCAACCAGTTGCAGGATGCTGGCTACCGCCGCGTCGGCCAATTGAAAATGCTCCCCGGTCAGAGTCTCCCGGACATAGCGCTCGCCGCGCTTGTCGAGCTTGTCCACCTCGCGCAGGATCAGGGTCTGACGTTCTCCGTCAGCGATACCCAAACGCTCGAAGAACCCGCGCAGCAACTTGCGATTGTTCATCTGAATGGTGAACGGACCGATCGCCAGCTCGCTGAACAGGCTGTGGATCACTGCCGGAATCTCGGCATCGAAACGGATCGACAGAGCGTCCTTGCCAATCACGTCGATGTCGCACTGGTAGAACTCGCGAAAGCGCCCGCGCTGCGCCGACTCGCCGCGATAAACGCGCTGCATCTGGTAGCGCCGGAACGGAAAGATCAACTGCCCCTCGTGCTCGGCGACATAGCGGGCCAGCGGCACGGTCAGGTCGAAGCGCAGCGCCAGTTCGGGATCGCCGCCCTGTTTCAGACTGCCGGTCGATTGCACGAAATAAACCTGACGTTCGGTCTCGCCGCCGCTCTTGGTCAGCAGGATGTCGCTGAACTCGATCGCCGGGGTCTCGATTGGCAGAAAGCCGAACCGCTCGAAGTTGCGACGGATCGTATCCAGCATGCTCTGCAAGGCGATCTGGTCGAGCGGCAGCAACTCCATCACGCCGGGCATGGTGCGGGCTTTGGTCAAACTCATCGGATTTTCTTCAGCGAACGGTTGACCGGGCAATTTACCAGAGCGGGAAGTGGAATACGGGAGATGTTGTGGGAGCGACGGGCACGTCGCGACTGTCGCTTCGGTCGCCCAGTCGCGACGTGCCCGTCGCTCCCACAACGGCGCTCCCGCCGGTGCCGCCTCGACAGCGGCGGTGCAGCAGACCGCCATACCCGCCTTCATGCGAAACCAGCATCCTGCGTATTGCAAGACGGCCGCCACCTGACTAGAATGCGCGGCTGCAATCGGGGTGTAGCTCAGCCTGGTAGAGCGCTACCTTCGGGAGGTAGAAGTCGCAAGTTCGAATCCTGTCACCCCGACCACTTTCCAGCGACCAGCAATCAAACCGGCCCCACGCCGGTTTTTTTGTGGGCTTGGGTCCGCTCGGCGCCGATCAAGCCGGTGCCAGCGCGGCCAGCCGTGCGGCCAGTCTGTCCAAACACAGATCGGCGGCGGCGCCGGGTGAGACTCTTGCCGTCAGGCTGGCGGCCGGGTCGGCCCCGGCCGCGGGCAGGGGTTGTTCGGCGGCCTGCCGGTAGGCCTCGCGAAACGGCACGCCGGCGCGGGCCAGTTCGATCGCGCGGTCGGTGGCGTACATACCCGGTTCGATGGCTGACAACATGCGCGGCCGGTCCCATTCGATGCCGGCGAGCAGGCCGGGCACCAGGGCCAGGGCGTCCAGTCCATGGGCGAAGGCGCGCAGCAGCGGCGCCTTGGAAAATTGCAGGTCGCGGTGATAGCCGGACGGCAGCGATAGCAGTTGCTCGATCTCGGTTCGCGCCGCGGCGACTACTGCATAGCTCGCGCGCAGCAGTTCGACCAGATCCGGATTGCGCTTGTTCGGCATCAGTGAGGATCCGGTCGCGTATTCGGCCGGCAGCCGCACGAAACCGAATTCCTGGCTGGTGAACAGACTGAGATCCCAGGCCAGCCGGCGCAGGTCGAGCAGGCTCTGGCCGAGCGCCGACAAAGCCTGCAATTCGAACTTGCCGCGCGACAATTGCGCGTACACCGGATTGATCTGGGTGCGGCCGAAGCCCAGCGCCTGGGTGGCGAATTCGCGGGCCAGCGGCAGCGATACGCCATAGCCAGCGGCACTGCCGAGCGGGTTGGCGTCGACCCAGGCGGCGCTGGACGCGGCTAGCTCGGCGTTGTCGATGAAGGCCTCGGCGAAACCTGCCCACCACATCCCGGCCGAGCTGACCATGGCCCGTTGCATATGGGTATAACCCGGCATGGGCAGATCCGCCTCGCGGCCGGCCCGCGTGAGGGCGACCTCGGCGATGGCACGACAGGTCTGCCCGAGCGTGGCCAGTGCGTCCCGCAAGTACAGACGGATTGCGACCAGCACCTGGTCGTTGCGGCTGCGCCCGGTGTGAATCTTGCGGCCGACATCGCCGAGACGTTCGATCAGCCGCGCCTCGATCGCCGAGTGCATGTCCTCGTACCGCGCATCGAGCAGGAAACGGCCCGCGCCCAGATCCGCCGCGAGCAGGTCCAGTTCCTGGCAGAGCGCCGCGCATTCCTCGGCGGTGAGCACGCCGATCCGCGCCAGACCCTCGGCGTGCACGCGGCTGGCGCGGAGGTCGTAGCCGATCAGTTCGCGATCGAGCAGCACATCGGCGCCGGCCAGAAAGCGCTGGATACGTTGGTCGATGCGGGTGCCGGGCTTTTGCCAGAGCAGCTCAGTCATTGCGGGATTCCCATGGTTTCCGGCAGGCCCAGGGCCAGATTGAGATTTTGCAGCGCCTGGGTCGCGGCGCCCTTGAGCAGGTTGTCGAGCGTCGCCACCACCACCGCGCGCCGACCATCGGCAGCCACGCTCAGGCCACCGATCCCGGCCCAGTGCTGTCCGGCGACCGCGCTCAACCAGGGCGCCGCGTCCGACAGGCGGATCAGCGGCTCATCGGCGTAGGCGTCGCGATAACGCTGCCATAACGCCGCCTGCGTGGCCGGCGCGCCGAGGTGCAGGTTGCAGGTCACCGACAGCCCGCGAAAATGCGCAGCGACATGCGGCATGAACTCGACCGGCCAATCCAGTTGGCGGCTGACCTCGCGTTCGTGGACATGCCCGATCAGCGCGTAGGGCATCAGGTTATCGCGCAGCAACTCGGGATCATTGCGATCCGACGGCGTGGTGCCGGCGCCGCTGTAACCAGACACGCCGAAGCACTGCACCGGGCCGGCCAACAAGGCACGCAGCGGAGCGATGGCGAGTTGCATGGCGCTGGCATAGCAGCCCGGATTGCTGATGCGTTTGTGGCCCGGCGCGCTGGCACGGGTCAGTTCCGGCAGGCCGTAATGCCAATCCGGGTCGAAACGATGGTCGGCCGACAGATCGAGCACCACAGTCGCCGGCGCGGCGCGCTCGACGGCTTCGACATAGGGCGCGGCCAGACCGTTCGGCAAGGCCAGGATCAGCGCATCCAGGCCCAGGCCGGCGATCGCCCCGGCGTCCAGGTCCTGATAATGCAAATCGCTCGCCAGCGAAGCATCGACCGCGGCCAGCGCCTTGCCGGCATGCGCCCGCGAAACCGCGAGCCCGAGCCGCAGCGCCGTATGGCGATCGAGCAGACGCAGCAACTCGGTGCCGACATGGCCGCGGGCACCGACGATGCCGATCTGGAAGGTTGACGACATGTCACCACGGCCTCGGGTTAGGAACGGCGATTGTAAGGGCAATGGCTGCCTTCAAAGGACTGAGGACTGAGGACTGCGGTCGAAGGACGGAGGACAGCAACAGCCGTCGCCCCGGCGAACGCCGGGGCCCAGTGGTGGACGCGCCTAAAGGTTCATAAGCACTGGGTCCCGGCGTTCGCCGGGACGACGTGCGGCGAGAACTCCCGGCTTCCGCCTCCCACCAGTCGCCCCCCCTGTTCGCCGCCAGCGCCGCCTGCTACTTTGGCGCGACCATGCTGCGCACGCTTTTCGTCAAGGACTTCGCGATCATCGATCGCGCCGAAGTGCACTTCCAGACCGGCTTGACCGCGCTCACCGGCGAGACCGGCGCCGGCAAATCGTTGCTGGTCGATGCGCTGTTGCTGCTGGCCGGCGCCCGCGCCGAGGCGAGCATGGTCCGCCACGGCGCCGAACGCGCCGAGCTCTCGGCCGAATTCGACCTCAGCGCCCTGCCCCGTGTTCGACAGTGGCTGAGCGATGGCGAACTCGATGGCGGCGATAGCCTGGTCCTGCGCCGGGTGGTGCGCAGCGATGGCAGCTCGCGCGCCTGGCTCAACGATGCGCCGATCTCGATCGGCAAGCTGCGCGAAGTGAGCGAACAACTGCTGGAAATCCACGGTCAACACGAACACCAGGCGCTGCTGCAGCGCAACCATCAGCGCGAATTGCTGGATGCCTTCGGTCAGCATGGCGACTGCTGCACGCGGGTGGCCGCGCTGGCCCGGCGTCACGCTGAGATCGGGCAACTGCTGGCCGATCTCGACCAGGCCGCGCGTGGCGACCCCGATCGCCTCGACTACCTACGCTTTCAGCACACCGAGCTTTCGCGGCTAGCCCTTCGCCCCGAAGACTTCCAGTCGCTGGTCGATCAGCACCGCCGGCTGGCCAGCGCCGGCGCGCTGATCGAGGGCGCGGAACGACTGCAACAGGGGCTGGCCGACGAATCCGCAATCGCGCCGCGGCTGCACCGCCTGATCAGCGAAGCCCAGCGCCTGCTGAGCTTGGACCCGAGTCTGAGCAGTGTGCTGGAACTGCTCGAAGCGGCCAGCATCCAGCTCGACGAGGCGGCGAGCAGCTTGCAGCGCTACCTCGCCCATGCCGACCTGGACCCGGCGCGCTACGCCGAGCTCGACCAGCAGTTGGCGGCCCTGCATGAACTCGGCCGCAAACATCGCACGCCGCCGTCCGAGCTTGGTCAACGGGTCCAGCAACTGGCGGTCGAGATCGACCAATTGCAGCACGCCGACAGCCGCCGTACCGGACTGCTGACCGAGCAGGCGGCGATCGCCGCCGAATACCAACACGTCGCCGCCGAACTCAGCCGCAGGCGCAGCGAAACCGCCCAGGTACTCAGCCAGGCTGTCACCACGGTCCTGCACGAACTGGCGATCGCCGGAGGCTTTGCCGTGCAGATCGAAACCGCCGCCGATGGGGTCAGAGCCGATGGCCGCGACGACATCGAATTCCTGATCAATGCCAACCCCGGGCAACCGCCGCGGCCCTTGCGCAAGGTCGCCTCCGGTGGCGAACTGGCGCGCATCGCGCTCGCCATCGAGGTCGCCGCGATCGGCAGCGACGAGGTACCGGTGATGGTCTTCGACGAAGTCGATTCCGGCATCGGCGGCGCCACCGCCGAGGTGGTCGGCCGCAAGCTGCGCCAGCTCGGTCAGGGTCGCGCGGTGCTCTGCGTCACCCATCTGGCCCAGGTCGCCGCCCAGGCGCACACCCAGATCGCAGTCAGCAAGTCGCATCACCAGGGCGGCACCCGCACCGACTTCGAGGTGGTCGCCGGCAAGCCACGGATCGAGGAACTCGCACGCATGCTGGGCGGCCTGCAGATCACCCGCGAGACCCGGGCCAATGCCGAACAAATGCTGAAAAAAGCCGCACAGGCCGATTGAATCCGAAGCCGTAGCAGCTAACCGCTGGGAAATACCGCTCAATCGACGGATCCATCTCCGGGACCAGCATTGCGAGAACATCGCCAGGCGCGCCCCGCGGAGCGAATGGCTCAAGCACTCAGGCCTTGGTTTTGGCCTTGGCCTTGGCGCGCACGTACAAAACCATACTGTGGTCGACGATCTCGTAACCGAGCCGGTTGGCCGCCGCCTGCTGCAGACGTTCGATTTCGGGCTCGACGAACTCGATCACCTTACCGCTGTCCAGATCGACCATATGATCGTGGTGCTCGCCACGGTCCAGCTCATAGACCGCCTGCCCGCCTTCGAAATTGTGTTTGGCCACGATACCGGCGGCCTCGAATTGCAACAGCACGCGGTACACCGTGGCCAGACCGATCTCGTCGTGGTGATCGAGCAGATGTTTGAAGATCTCCTCGGCGGTCAGATGCTTGCCCTCGGCCTGCTCCAGAATTTCCAGAATGCGCATGCGCGGCAGAGTGACCTTGAGACCGGCCTTGCGCAGGTCTTCGGTGTCCAGCTTGCCGCCCTTGTCGCTATCGCGCAGGTGCGGTCGATTGAGCAGGTTTTTCACGGCACACTTTTCCTCCGCAGCCAGAGTGGCATTGTAGCCGCAGCGCTTGACGATACGCTCTGACCGAAGGATGAACCCGAACCGACATGCGGCCATCGGCGCACCTGCGGACATGGTGCGCGCCACTCGCTCCCCTGTATCATCCCGGTTTTCCACATGATGCGGGACGGCCAATGCGTTTCCTTTTATTGCTGGCACTGGTATTTGCCGCCGGATGCGGTTCGGTGGTGTACAAGATGGACATCTCGCAGGGCAACTTGGTCGACCAGAAAATGGTCGACAAGCTTAAGCCCGGCATGACCAAGCGCCAGGTCGAAGTGGCCATGGGCACACCCCTGATCGCCTCGCCGTTCGACCAGAACCAATGGAACTACCTGACCTCGACCAGCCTTCGCGGCGGCAAGGCCGAAATCAAGAATCTTTCGTTGTACTTCGAAGGCGACACCCTGGCGCGTATCGAGGGCGACTGGCAGCCGCAGGATGAAGATTCGCTGCTGGCGCAATCGCAGGCGCTGCGCCCGACCGGCCAGCGCGCCAAGATTCCCGAAAAGGAAGGCGGCAAGCTGAGCAAGAAGGAGCGCCGCGCTTTGGCCAAGGCGGAAAAGAAATCGGCCAAGGCCAAGGCCAAGCAGGCCGAACGCGAAGAAAAGGCCAAACGCAAGGCCGAAAAAGCCAAGGCCAAGGCTGAGCAGCAGGTCGAGGCCGAGGTCGAGGCCGAGCAGCAGGCCGAGGCCGAGGTCGAGGTCGAGGCACCGGAACAGAAGCCCTGAGCGCGGCTGGCTGGCGTTCGGGGGGCGGGGAACGTGGAGGGCGTCGTCCCGGCGGAAGCCGGGACCCAGTGCCCGAACCTGCCGTTATGGTCACCGCTTTGCCCCAGTCTGCACCGGGGCGATGGCGGGATTCTGTTCCCTGTTCCCTGTTCCCCGTTCCCCATTCCCCCCACCCTCAACCGCGCCGCTGGCTGGCCGCGCGCAGCCGCCGCGATTCCTTGGGATCGCGGGTCAGCGGCCGGTAGATCTCCACCCGGTCGCCATCGGCCAGCAACTGATCGAGTCCGACCAAGCGTGAAAATACGCCGACGTTGTCGTTACCGATCGCCAACTCCGGGCACAACGCGGCAATACCCGATGCGCTAATGGCATCGGCCACTACACTCCCCGCCGGCAGCCGGACCGACCGCAGCCACTGCTGCTCGGGCCGGGCAAATGCGACTTCCACGGTAATCGTCGCGGAGACTCTATTCATATCGATGGATCGCCGCCGGGCAGCGGTGCCAGCGACGCCGTCGGCAAGGTCCGCGCCGCCCGTGCGAACTCCGAAACCATGCGATCGGCCAGCCCCTGAAACCCGATCGCCAGCGCCGAACCGAGCAGGCGCCCGGCGAATTCGAATTCCAGCAGTAGTTCCACCCGGCAGCCCAGATCGCCGAGCGCGTGCAGCGACCAACGGCCGCGCAGGCTGGAAAACGGGCCTTCGAGCAGGCTGATCTCGATCAGCGAAGGCCTGAGCACACGATTGCGGGTGGTGAACTCGGACTGAAACCCGGCATACTGGAGGTTCAGCCGCGCGGTCAGTTCGTGCTCCGAACGATCGACTACGCTGGCCGACCGGCACCAGTTGAATAGGCGCGGGTAGCCTTCCACCTCGTTGATCAGATCGAACACCGCTTCGACCGGGCGGGCGATCAGGGCACTGCGATCGATGCGACTCACTCCACCTCCCAGCGGCGGCCACGGCGCCTAGCGCGCGCGGGCTGCCAACCCTTCGAACCGGCCCACGCCAGCCGCCACCATTGTAGCTTTACGGATCAGACACCATGGCCAAGAAAACCGACAAGGACGAACACCAGGGCACGATCGCGCTGAACAAACGCGCGCGCCACGAATACCGCTTCGACGAACGGGTCGAGGCCGGCCTGGCCCTGCACGGCTGGGAAGTCAAATCGCTGCGCGCCGGCCGGGTCAACATCACCGACGGCTACGCGATGATCAAGAACAACGAAATTTTCCTGTTCGGCGCGCAGATCATGCCGCTGATCTCGGCCTCCACGCACATCCACCCGGACGAGCGCCGCACCCGCAAACTGCTCTTGCACCGCGAAGAAATCGATCGACTGGTTGGCCAGGTCGAACGCAAGGGCTACACCCTGATCCCGACCGCCATGTACTGGAAAAATAACCGCGTCAAACTCGAACTCGGCCTCGCCCAGGGCAAAAAAGATCACGACAAGCGCGCCGCCATCAAGGACCGCGAATGGCAAATCGAAAAGGCCCGCGTTATGAACGCCAAAAACCGCGACGCCTGACCGCCCCCGGCTGGGAACGCCGACCACCAGCTCGGCAGCCATTAGCAACGCCCCCCGTTCCAGAACCCGACCGCGTGCAACCATCGATCCAGCCCACGTTCACCCGCGGCCTTGCTTTCGCCGCATCCGACCCTATACTGATCGAGCTTCAGCGTTACCAGTTCAACCGGGGGCGATCGGCTTCGACGGGGGACTCGAAATCGCTGGGTGCATGCCGAGGAGGTAGCTTCCCTCGTTAATCCAGCTGCAAAACTCTAGTTGCCAACGACGACAACTACGCACTGGCCGCTTAAGGCCTAAGCCCCGACTGCGCTTGTACTGGTGTTCGCAAAAGCCGGGTCACTATCACCAGATAAGCGTTGCGTGTGTCTGGGTCGCAACGACGAAAATCCACAGACTGGTGGCGGGCTAAGCGCGCGTTTCGGCATTCCCATCACGAGATCAAAGAAGCGCTAAGCATGTAGTACCTGGGACGTAGAGCTTTCGGACGCGGGTTCAATTCCCGCCGCCTCCACCATCCAACAAAACGGCCACCCTTGCGGTGGCCTTTTTGTTGGCTGGTGGTGGCGGCCGGGTTGCGAAGCCCAGCGCGCGCAGCGCCGGGGGCACGCGAGAGGCAGGATGCCGGAGCGAACATCGGCCGCAGGCCGATGGCCCCCAGCGCCAAGCTGGGGGTGAGGGCCAGGGATGGCCCGAATCATTCCCGCCGCCTCCACCATCCAACAAAACGGCCACCCTTGCGGTGGCCTTTTTGTTGGCTGGTGGCGGCGGCCGGGTTGCGAAGCCCAGCGCGC
>JBFXKH010000003.1:0-65089 GCA_050173995.1 Lysobacterales bacterium
TCGGCGGCTGGGCGGAATGTGCAGCGCGCGCCGCCGAAGTTGCGCGCGCCGCGTTGGCGGCGCAGGACGTGCCGCTCGCCGCTATCAGCGTCGAGCAGCGGGCGCGTCTGAAATACGCCGGCACCGATGCCGCGTTGGAACTGCCGCTGGACGTGGACATGCGCGCGGCCTTCGATGCGCTGCATCGGCGCCGCTTCGGTTTCAGTGATCCGGCGCGGGCGGTCACGCTCGACGCGATCGTGACCGACGCCATCGGCCAAGCCGGTTCGCAGGCGGGTGGTGGAGTCGTGGCGCCGGGGGCCGATAACAAACCGGTCGCCGACGCACAGCCCGTCGCGCGTCCGGCAGCGGACGAGGGCAAGCTGCCGGTGATTTCGCGCGCGGCACTGCCGGCGCTGGCCGCGCTCGACGGTCCGGCGATCATCACCGATGCCACCGCCACCACCGTGGTCGAACGCGGCTGGCGCGCGCGTGTCGATGCCGCACGCAATCTCATTCTCGAACGCAGTACGCCGCTCGATCGCCGTGTTGCCATCGGTACCGAGGTCGATCCGGTGCGCTTGGAGTTGTTCGCCAATCGCTTTATGGGCATCGCCGAAGCCATGGGCGCGGCGCTGCAGGCGACCGCGTTTTCGGTGAACATCAAGGAGCGCCTGGATTTTTCCTGTGCGCTGTTCGATCGCGGCGGCGCACTGATTGCCAATGCGCCGCACATGCCGGTGCATCTGGGTTCGATGGGCGACAGTGTGCGGGTGGCGATGGCGCGCGAACACTCGGCGCGCGGCGTGCGCGACGGCGACGCCTACATGCAGAACGCGCCCTACCACGGTGGCACCCACCTGCCCGATGTCACCGTGATCGCGCCGGTGTTCGATGCCGGCGAGCTGTTGTTCTGGGTCGCCGCGCGCGGCCATCAGGCCGATATCGGCGGGATTACGCCCGGTTCGATGCCGGCATCGAGCACAACCGTCGAACAAGAAGGCGTGCTGATCGACGATGTGCTGCTGGTCGATGGCGGGCGATTTCTTGAATCGGAAACGCGCGCGCTGCTCGGCTCGGGCCGCTGGCCGGCGCGCAATCCCGAACAGAACATCGCCGACCTGAAGGCGCAGGTGGCGGCCTGCGCGACCGGCGCCGCCGAGTTGCAGCGGCAGGTGGCCGAAGTCGGCCGCGCCGCGGTCACCGCCTACATGGGCCACGTGCAGGACAACGCCGCCGAGGCGGTGCGCCAGGCAATCGACCGGCTCTCCGATGGCGCGTTCGCCTGCGAACTCGACAACGGCGCGCAGGTGTTGGTGCGGGTGACGGTGAACCGGGCAGCGCGCACGGCGCGCGTCGATTTCACCGGCACCAGCGCGCAGCAGCCAGATAATTTCAATGCGCCCTTGTCGGTCACCCGCGCCGCGACCCTGTACGTGTTTCGCACCCTGGTCGATGACGAGCTGCCGCTCAACGATGGCTGCATGCGGCCGATCGAACTTATCGTGCCCGACGGCTGCATGCTCAACCCGCGCTATCCGGCGGCGGTGGTTGCCGGCAATGTCGAGACCAGCCAGGCGATCTGCGACGCGCTGTACGGCGCGCTCGGCGTGATGGCGGCCAGCGCCGGGACGATGAGCAACTTCACCTTCGGCGATGACGCACGGCAATACTACGAAACCATCGCCGGTGGCTCCGGCGCCGGGCCGGACTTCGATGGCGCAGGGCCGGTACAAACGCATATGACCAACAGCCGTCTGACCGACCCGGAGGTGCTGGAGACGCGCTTCCCGGTATTGCTGGAGGCGTTTTCGGTGCGTCGCGGTTCGGGCGGCGCCGGCGCGCAGCGTGGTGGCGACGGCGCGGTTCGGCGACTGCGATTTCGCGAGGCGATGACCGCCAGCATTCTGTCCAACCGGCGCCGGGTTGCGCCGTTCGGTCTGGCCGGCGGCGGCCCCGGCATGCCCGGCCGCAATGCGGTCGAGCGCAGCAATGGCGCGGTCGAGGAACTGGGGCCGACTGCCGAGGTGGCGATGGCGGTGGGCGATGTTTTCGTCATCGAAACACCGGGTGGCGGGGGCTATGGATCATGCTGACCCTGCTCGGAATCGCGGTCATTGTGCTGGGTTTCATGCTGCGCCAGAACGCGCTGCTGGTGGTCACCGTGGCGGCCTTGGTGACCGGGCTTGCCGCCGGCCTGGAACCCTTGGCGGTGATCGCGGCGTTCGGCAAGGCGTTCAATGACGCACGCTACGTCAGTGCGATCTGGCTGGTGCTGCCGGTGATCGGTCTGCTCGAGCGCTTCGGCTTGCAGGAGCGCGCCAAATTGCTGATCGGCGGCATCCAGAGCGCCACCGTCGGACGCTTGCTGCTCGCTTATTTCTTGATCCGCCAATTGAGCGCGGCGGTCGGTCTGAACTCGGTCGGCGGGCATGCGCAGACGGTGCGACCACTGGTCGCGCCGATGGCGGAAGCCGCCGCCGAGCGCGAGCGCAGCCTATCCACCGCCGAGCGCGAACAGGTACGTGCGATGGCCGCCGCCAGCGACAATATCGCGCTGTTCTTCGGTGAGGACATCTTTCTCGCGATCGCCTCGATCCTGCTGATCAAGGGCTTTCTGGAAGCCAATGGCGTGCTGGTCAGTCCACTGGAATTGTCGCTGTGGGCGATCCCGACCGCGCTGGTCGCGCTGCTGGTACACGGCACCCGCCTGCTGCGCTTCAAACCGGGAGCATCCAGGTGATCACACTGTCCGCGGTGTATGTGCTCGCCGGGCTGATGTTTGCCGTGGTCGCCATCGCCTCGCTCAGCGATCGCGCCAACCCGCGACGCTGGACCACGGCGCTGTTCTGGGCCGGGCTGGCGCTGAGTTTTCTGGCCGGCGATCAGCTCGGCGATCTTGGCAACGGGCTGCTGGTGATCGTGCTGGTGCTGATCGCCGGTGGCGGCGGCTTGCGCGCGGGCAGGCCCACCACCACCGCGCCCGCGGCGCGCAGCGAAAGTGCGCGACGCTTCGGTAATGCGCTGTTCCTGCCGGCCCTGATTATCCCCGCCGCGGCCCTGCTCGGTACTTTGCTGCTCAAAGGCAGCGGCTGGGTCGATCCTAAGCAGGTCACGCTGATATCGCTCGGCCTTGGCGTCTTGCTGGCGCTGCTGGTCGCCGTGCTTTGGCTGCGACCGCCGACCGCGGCCCCGGTGCAGGAAGCGCGCCGCCTGCTCGATTCGATTGGCTGGGTGGCGATCCTGCCGCAGATGCTGGCCGCATTGGGCGCGGTGTTCGCGCTGTCCGGGGTTGGCGATGTCGTCGGCCGGCTGATCACCGATTATGTGCCGCTGACCACGCCGTTCGCCGCGGTCGCGGCCTTTGCTTTCGGCATGGCGCTGTTCACCCTGGTCATGGGCAACGCCTTTGCCGCCTTCCCGGTGATGATGGCGGCGATCGGCCTGCCGATCGTCGTGCAGCAATTCGGCGGACAAGTGGCCGTGGTCGCCGCGATCGGCATGTTGTCCGGATTCTGCGGCACCCTGCTCACGCCGATGGCGGCCAATTTCAATATCCTGCCGGTCGCGCTGCTCGAACTTTCCGACCGCAACGCGGTGATCAAGGCGCAGGCGCCGACGGCGCTGATCATGCTGGCCGCGAATATCGCGCTGATGTATTTCCTGGCGTTCCGATGAGCGCCGCCCTCAACGCCGAGACCGCCTCCCGCTTCGCGCGCATCGCGCTCGGCCATGTCGTTCGCGAATATCCGCACAAGCTCGACCATGTGCTGGCCGGCCCGGCCGATCTACAGAGCCCGCGTGCGCTGCACCCGATCTTCTACGGCAGTTTCGACTGGCACAGTAGCGTGCACAGCCATTGGCTGCTGGCCCGCCTGCTGCGCGCCTTTCCCGGTCTTCCCGAGGCCGCGGCGATCCGCGCGCTGTTCGATGCGCAGTTCACCCGGGCCAAGGTCGAAGCCGAGCGCGCCTATCTCGATGCGCCATCGGCACGCGGCTTCGAGCGGCCCTACGGCTGGGCCTGGCTGCTCAAGCTGGCGGCGGAATTGCGACGGCACGACGCCACTTGGTCGGACACCCTGGCGCCGCTAGCGGCCGCCTTTTCTGACCGATTCAGCGCGTTCCTGCCCAAGCTCGGCTATCCGCTGCGGGTCGGCACGCATTTCAATATCGCCTTCGCGCTGCGGCTGGCGTTGGATTACGCCGATGCCGAGCTAGCCGCACTGATGGGCGAGCGCGCCCGCCATTGGTTCGGCGGCGACCGCGATTGCCAGGCCTGGGAGCCCGGCGGCGATGAGTTTCTGTCGCCGGCCCTATGCGAGGCGGTGCTGATGCGGCGGGTGTTGCCGCCGCATGATTTTACCGACTGGTTCGCCGCGTTCCTGCCGCGTATCGGCATCGGTGAACCCGCGACCCTGTTCACGCCGGCCGCAGTCAGCGACCGCAGCGACGGCAAGCTCGCCCACCTCGACGGCCTCAACTTGAGCCGCGCCTGGTGCTGGCGCGAACTGGCCGCGGCGCTGCCGCCGCAAGCACGCGCCCGCGCGCTCGCCGCCGCCGACCGTCATGTCGAAGTCAGCCTGCCGCACCTGAGCGACGACTACATGGGCGAACACTGGCTCGCCAGCTTCGCCGCACTGGCCTTGTTGGCCGAGGAGGATGCCTGAGCCGCTCGCTGAGGGCGTTGGCGCAGCTTCCGGTCGCCCGCGGTATTCCCGCTGCCCACCATTGCCGCTTCCCTATCGGCGCAAGCCAGGTTGATGGTTCGTGCTTTCTGCGCGGCCAGCAGGGGCAGAAGACGGTGTCGAATCCCTTGCTGCAGTCCCGCGACTAAGCGCACCCGATGGCCAATCTTCACGGTCCGCCCCGCTGCCACCCGGCCAAGGGCAGCTCGCATGGTTGGCGCTGCCCTGGGCGTTCGTCCCGGCGCCTCACGCCCCTATGTGTGTGACCGCTTTGCGGCTAAGCTCTGCCTACAATGGGCATGGAAGGAGAGCGAGATGGGGAACCAGCCGATCCGTTGGATGTGGGCGAGGGCGACCGGGGCGTTGCTGATGGTGTTGTTGATTGCGCCGCTGGGATTTGCCGTGGCAGCCGAGAGCAGCGCGCCCTACTTCAGGGTGCTGGGCGACACCGACAAGGTCGAGCGATTGCCGCTGGAGATGAGCACGGTCGATGCCACCATCACCGGCGTGGTCGCCGATGTCCGGCTCAGCCAGAACTTCGTCAATCGTGGCGACCGGACCATCGAAGCCGTCTATGTGTTTCCTGCCTCGACCCGAGCCGCGGTGTACGCGGTGACGATGAGCGTCGGCGGGCGGGTGGTCAAGGCCCGTATCCAGGAAAAGAACCAGGCCAGGGCCACCTACCAGGCGGCCCGCAGTGCCGGCAGGACCGCGAGCCTACTGGAGCAGCAGGAAGTCGGCGTGTTCCAGATGAAACTGGCCAATATCCTGCCCGGCGATCGGATCAAGGTGGAATTGAGTTATACGGAATTGCTGGTGCCGACCGAGGGCGTGTACGAATTCTTCTATCCGAACACCTTCAGCGAGCACTTGGTCGTCGCGGGTCCGCATGACCTGGCAACTCCGGGTTCGGCAGCTCCCGAGGTGACCGATTACAGCTTCGACTTCAACGTGCATCTGCTGTCTGGGGTGCCGATCGAGTCGGTCGAATCGCCTTCGCATGAACTGGTGCAGGAGCGCCGGAGCGCGCAGGACATCAATCTGCATATGGCCGAAAGCGAAGTGCAGGGATCGCGCAAGGATCTGCTGCTGCGCTATCGGCTGAGCGGTGGCCAGATCGAGACCGGCATGGTGCTCAGCCCCGGCAGCGCGGAGAACTTCTTCCTGCTGATGGCGGAGCCGCCCAAGACCCTGGCGCCCGAGCAGATTGGCAGCCGCGAGTTCATCTTCGTGATCGATGTGTCCGGTTCGATGGCCGGCAGTCCCCTCGACCTCGCCAAGCAGTTACTGCACGACTTACTGGAGACGCTGCGGCCGACCGACCGCTTCAATATCATTCTGTTTGCCGGCGATTCGGCGGTGCTGTCCGAGCAGGGTTCGCTGTTTGTCGGTGCCGACCATCTGCGGCGCGCCGACAAGTTTCTGGCTGGCAGTTTCGGCGGTGGCGGCACCGAGCTTTTGCCGGCGCTGAAACGGGCCTATGCGCTGCCGCGCAGTGCCGGTATGGCGCGCAGCATCGTGGTGGTGACCGACGGGGTGATCGGTTACGGCGGCGGCGAGTACCAGTTGGTGCGCGAGCATTTGGGATCGGCCAACCTGTTCGCCTTTGGCATTGGCGATGGAGTGAACCGGCCGGTGATCGAGAATCTGGCCCGCGCCGGCATGGGCGAACCGTTCATCGTCGATACCATGGCGCAGGGTCCGGAGGTTGCCACTCGACTGCGCAAGTACATCGACCGCCCGGCGTTGACCGGCGTTCGCATCGGCTTCGAAGGCTTCGACGCCTACGATGTCGAACCGCAGTTTGTCCCCGACCTGCTGGCCGAGCGGCCCCTGGTGATCGTCGGGAAATATCGCGGACCGGCGGTCGGCACCATCGTGGTAAACGGCACCGCTGGCGCGAAAGAAACCAGCGTCAGCATCGACGTGGCCGGGGCGCTGGTCGATTCGCGCAGCGCCGCTCTGCGCAATCTGTGGGCGCGCACGCGCATCACCCGCCTGCTCGATGAAAATTTTCAGCTCTGGGCCGGTGCTCGCGCCAACCAGCAGGAACTGGACCGACAAGTCACCGCGCTCGGCATCGAATACAACCTGCTCACACCGCAGACCTCGTTCGTGGCGGTAACCGAGGAAGTTCGCGGCGAAGCAGGCAGCACCAGCGTGCAGCAGCCGGCGCCGGCCCGGATCGGTAGCGAAGGGTCGTCGGGTGGTGAACGCGCGGTGGTCGCCTCCGGTTGGGGCTCGCCGGCCAGCGTGGCGCCGCAGCTGAACCTGGTCGTCACCGGTTCGCGGGTGCGGGCGGCCGCGCCGTCGGTGACCGACCCGGGCGCGACCACGGCGGAAGTGGCCGGGCGTCGCTTTGTCAGGATCGGCGATCGCTGGTTGGATCAGACCACGACGGAAGCCACCGCCGTGCTGCGCATCCGGGTCGGTTCGCCCGCGTTTGCGCGGCTGGTGATGCTGGATTCACGCTTTGCGCAATGGGCAAAACTCGGTCGCAAGGTACAGCTCAATTTCGGACATTATGTGATCGAGCTGTCGCCGGCTGGATTCAGCGATTTCCCGGAAGCCTTGTTGCGGCGGGCCATTGATCAGGCTTAGTTCGGGCGCCTGGCGCTGGGCCACATGGGTCCTGTTGCTGGCGCCCTGCTCGTTGCTACCGGCGGAGCCCAACGCCCGCCGCGACATCGTTTTCCTGTTGGGCCGGGATAGCTTGGCCAAGGGATACTTTTCGGCGGCCGGCGACTATTACCGGCAGACGATGCCGCAGGCAGAAATCGTTCCCGCAGTGAGCAGTCTGGCTGCGGTCCGGGAACTGCTGGCCAGGCACCGGGGCAGTCAGCCGTGGGGACGCATCGTGCTGGTGGCACACGGCACCCAATGGAGCGGCCTTTTGGTGCCCGTGTTCGAAGACGGCGAGCTCGCGCAGTTGCAGGCCTTGGTGCGGGTCGCGGAAAACGGCGAGTTTCCGCCGCTGGACGATGCGGTGATCGACGCCGGTTCCGAACTGCTGATCGAATCCTGCGGCCTTGGGCGACGCCCGGATTATCTGCGCGCCATGGCTACCTTGTTTGGCGGTTCGGACCGGCGACGACCGCGGACCCGTTCCTCGCGTGGCCTGGTCTGGTTCTATAGCCGGGCCGCGGTCGGCGGCGCCGAGGCGCAGGCCGAGCGACGCGAATTGCATTATGTCGGCGGCTTGCAGCCGGGCAGTGTCGAGGTCAGCACCCGAGCCGCCCTCGCCGACCAGCCGCGCTTGATTCGGAAATACTACGCCAGCAGCCCGCTGCCGGCACCGGTGGCGCCCAACCAGGTGCGGCTTCCGGTGCATGTCACCGTGCTCGCCGACGACAGGGAACTCGCTCGTTACCCGACGCCGACCGATTATTTGCGCCGCAGCCCGGATCTGCGTCGGAACTTCGGCCCCAAGGCGCTGGATGCCGGTCGCCTGCACTGGCGGCTGCGCCCCGCCGGCGCGGCTACGCAATTGGTGGGCGAAGGCATGATCGTGATCGAAATGCAGCCAGCCCCGGTGCCGGGTTCGAATCCGGAGCAGGTGTTACGACTGCAGCCGTAAGCGCTGTTGCTGCGGTTCGGGCCTGGCTACCTGGACAGGCGTTCGCGCAGTTCGGCCTGCATCGGCGGCGACAGTCGCGGGTCGCGGTCGACCCGCGCCAGTGCCCGCTTGCGCAACCGGTGGGCATTGCCGGCTTTTGCGGCGGCGGCCTGTTCTGCGCGCCAGGTGGCGGCCAGGCCACTGTTCCGCTGCACCGATTCCAGTGCCAGCAGCAGGCCGTCGACCGCGGCGGCATGTTCGCTCTCGGCCAGTTGCAGGGCCGAGTGCCACCAGCGCGCCGGCAACAGGGCCAGGCGTTGTCCGGTCAGCCCGGCGAGCAACGCGGCGCCACCATCGTGGCGCAAGGACTGCACGATCTCTGCGCGGCTGGGCGGCGCCGGCGACAGTGCCGGCAACGTTTGCTGCACGATGTCGATGGTCTGCTTGCGACTCTCGGCCAGCGGCGTCAGTCGCATCGTCGCCGGCTCAAAGTCCAGACCGAAGCGGGCAGTGAAAAACTCGGCCAGCCGGTGGCGTAGCGCGTATTGGGTTTGCAGCAGCACCATCGAATGCAGCGGACGCGCCATCGGGGTGTATTTCGGCGCGCAATGGTTGTGCATGCCGAATTCGAGCATGGCATCCTCGATGTCGTTCAGGATCATCCATTCGGAGCCGGCCAACGGCGAACCCAGTGGGTGCGCGGTCGGCGTGCGGTCGGCACCGGCTCCGCGCAGAACCAGGGTCGGCTGGTGGATTTCTCCCGGATCGAACCAGTAACCACCCTGTCGCGGCGAAGGCCAGGCGCCGAGCACGGCCAGCGCATCGACCTCGGGCAGCGCGCCGGCCAGCCGTGCGGCCAGCGGCACTTGGTCGTTGAGACCGAGCACGCCCATGCGTCGGCGATCGATCGGGTAGCGTTTCTCACTTTCCTGCATGGCAAGCAATGCGTCGGCCAGTTCGCTCTCGATATTGGCTTCGGCACCGAACGCGCGCGGACTGGCCACCGTCACCATGCCGTGCGATGCCAACTGATCGGCGAAGCTGCTGTCGCCGCCGACCCAGACCAATGGCCAGGGTCCTGGCCGCGGCGTGGCGTCGCGGATCGCCAGCATCGCGGCGGCGCCAACGTGCAGGTAGCGCACCGCCGATGCCCCGCGAGCGCGGGCGGCGTCGGCTTGGACCTGGAGCTCACGGCGGGCGATCGCGGTCGCCAGCGGTTCCGGCGAACGATAGTCGCGCAGCCGCGACAGTTCGTAGTCGCGCACGGCCAAGTGGGCCACCTGGTCGGCATCGACGGGCTGGGCCGGAAACCACCATTGCAAATGGATCGGCGCGGCGCCGGGTGCGCGCTCGATCCAGGCCTCGGCGAAGCCAACCGGCTGCGGACCGTTCGGCATGAAATCGGAGAACGGGCAGACCACCGCCGCAGTCGGCGGCGGCGTGCAAAGCAGCAAGAGTGCCAGCAGGCCGAGACCGGCCGATGTTCGCCGATGCAGCGATCGACTGGGATGGGTAGCTAGGTCGAATGTCATGAGCAGTTCCTTGATCCGGCAGTGGGCGCAGAGGTCAAACGGTAAAGCGATCCGGAGCGCGCGGTAGGTGTCATTCCCGCATGGCCGGCGCAGTCGTTGAAAACCCGCTGCGCTTCATTCGGTCGATGCTCGGCGGGTGGCCGTGCGCCCGGATTATTGGTAACCCCGCGCCTGTAATGCAAACAGTTGTGCATAATGGCCGGCTTCAGCCAGCAGTTGCGCGTGGTCGCCGCGTTCGATGATGCGGCCGTCCTGGATCACGATGATCTGGTCGGCCATGCGCACAGTCGAAAAGCGATGCGAGATCAGGATCACGATGCGGTTCTGGCTGAGCGCGCGAAAGTGCGCGAAGACCTTGGCCTCGGCCTCGGCGTCCATCGCCGCGGTCGGTTCGTCGAGTACCAGGATGTCGGCCGCCGAGCGCATGAAGGCGCGGGCCAGGGCGATCTTTTGCCACTGTCCGCCGGACAGCTCGCGGCCGTCCTTGAACCATTTGCCGAGCTGGGTATCGAAGCCGGCCGGCAGGGCATCGATGAAATCGCCGGCCTCGCCCTTGTCGGCGGCGTCGCGCCAGCGCGCCCGGTCCTCGAACTGTGCGACATCGCCGGCGCCGATGTTTTCGCCGACGCGCATCTGATAGCGCGCGAAATCCTGAAAGATCACCCCGATGCGCCGACGCAGCGCGCCCTCGTCCCAATCGGCTAGCGGCAACCCATCGAGCAGGATGCGGCCGCGATCCGGGCGGTACAGGCGGGTCAGCAGCTTGATGAGTGTGGTCTTGCCGGAACCGTTCTGGCCGACCAGGGCGAGCGACTGCCCGGGCCGGATGTGCAGGTCGATGTCGGTGAGTGCCGGCGCGTCGGCACCCGGATAAGTGAAGCCGACCCGTTCGAAGCGGATGCCATCCTGGGGATCGCTGCCCGCAACCGCGCTGCCGGTGGTCGTCTGCACTGGTGTTTCCAGGTATTCGTACAAGGTGGACAGATACAGATTGTCCTCGTACATGCCGCCGATCGCCGACAGGATCGCCGATACCGCCGACTGGCCCTGGCGAAACAGCATGAAGTACATGGTCATCTGGCCCAGACTGATGCGCGCGACCACGGCGCTGAAGGCGATCCAGGCATAGGCGCCGTACAGGGTCAGGGTGGCAATCAGGCCGAGCGCCAGGCCCCAGCCATCGCGGCGCAGGGCAAGGCGACGGTCGGCGCCATACAGGGCGTGAAAGATGGCGCGGTAGCGATCGAGCAGCAAGGGGCCGAGCCCGAACAGTTTGACTTCCTTGGCGTGGTCTTCGCGCGCCAGCACGGTTTCCAGGTACATCTGCATGCGCGTCTCCGGCGCGCGCCAGCGGAACAGCCGAAACGCGTCGCCGGAAAACCGGGTCTCGGCCAGGAACGCCGGCAGGCCGGCGAGCAACAACAACACCATCGCCCAGGGCGAGAAGTGCACCAGCAACACCGCAAAACTGGCCAGCCCGATCAGGTTCTGGGCCAGGCCGAAGGTACGGTTGACCAGCGACAGCGGCCGGCTGGAGGCTTCCCGGCGGGCGCGGGTGAGCTTGTCGTAGAACTCCGAATCCTCGAACTGCGCCAGGTCCAGGGTCAGCGCCTTTTCCAGGATCATCTCGTTAACGCGCTGGCCGAGCTGGGCGCGCAACAGCGACTGGCAGAACGAGATGCCGCGCTGGGCCGCGGCCATCAGGCTGACCAGCAAGCCCTCCAGCGCGACCAACCACAACACCGAGCCCAAGGATGCGGCGCCGGTCTGCCGCCAGGTCGCGGCAGCGGCGACCACCGCATCGACGATCTGCGCGCCGATCCAGGCGATACCTGCCGGCAGCAGTCCGGCGCCCAGGGTCAGCAGGCCGAGCGCGATACTCAGGCCGCGGCTGGTCTGCCAGACCAGGTGCAGGGCACGACCACTGAAGCGGAACGCGCCAGCAAAACCCTGGGCGAACGCGCCGGCCTCGCCGTGGTTGCTGGTGTTGGTGTTGGTGTCGGCGCGGTGGTGAGGATGCATAACCAAGGCTGGCGTTCTGGCAATGCCCGATCCCAGCAGATCAGGGCGATCGGCGCAATCGAAAGCCGCCCAGGCCGCGCACCGACGCAGTCGGTGCACGGCCCTCGGTGGTGGATTTGTGCGATACGGCCGATCCGGGCGACCCGGGCGACCCGCCGGGTCGCCCCTTCGGACGAGTCCGGCGTTTGCGATGCGCCCTCAGCGTCCGAAGAACTTGGTGAAGCGCAGGCCGAATTCGCTGGCGTCGTTGTTCAGGATCACCAACACGTAGTCGCCAGTATTCAAGCGAGCGTTGTCGTAACGCTTGTCGAAAATGTTGGTGCCGTACACGGCCAGGTTCCAGTCGGCCGCCTCGGGCGTGTAGGTGACGTTGAAGTTGGTCAGGCTGCGGCTCTTGATGCGGGTGAAGCGGCCTGGGTCGGCGGTCGGTTCGCCGAACATGCCGTCGCGGTAGGAATAATCCACCCGGAAGCCGACATCGCCGTTGCCGCGCAGGCGCAGCGTGTATTCGGGACTGAGCGAGGCGGTCCACTTCGGCGTCAGCGGCGCCACCGCGACCGGGTCATCGACGTCGGCGTCGATATAGCCCAAGGTCGTGTGCACGGCCAGATCGTCGCTCAACCACAGGCTGCTCTCCCACTCGATACCCATCGATTCCTGGTCGACGATGATGTTGCGGGTATCGAAACCAGCGCCGGTGGTGGTGCTGACCTGGTAGGGCAGATCGGAGTAGTCGGTGCGGAACAGCGCCAGACTCATGCTCAGGTTGCGGGTCGGTTCGCCCTTCAGGCCGACTTCGTAGTTGACCGCGGTGACGTTGTCATTGGCGGCAAAGCAGTTCGGCGTGGCAACGTTGCCGGGTTGGGTGAAATCGAGGAAGCCAAACAGGCAGAACGGCCGCGGCGGAAACTGGCCGGACTGGTAGCCGTTCTGGATGGTCGCGTAGGCGGTCATGCGCTCGGCGACATCATAGGTGGCGGCGGTCTCCCAACTGACTTCGCTCCAGTCGCGCTGGTTGCGCGCGTCGATCAGGCTATCGTTGATGTTGAAGCCGGCCTTCTTGTCGTCCTCGGTGTAACGCAGGCCGCCGGACAGGCGCAGGCGGTCGTTGACCTGGAAGCCGACGTTGCCGAAGATCGCCTGGCTATCGGTATCCTGCGTGAGCAGATCGTTGCCGGGGAAAAAAGTGAATACGGTATCGTCCTGGCGAGCAAAGCCGTCCTCAGTGAAGTAGTACAGGCCGGCGACAAAATCCCAGTGCCCGTAGTCGCCATTGAGTTGCAGCTCGGCCGAGGTCTGGTCGGCTTCGCCGACCTCCGGAAAGGTCAGGAAATTCTCGAACAGGCTGTCGTCGTCGAGCCCGGCCTCGTATTCCGAGTGACGGTCGCTGAGGATCAGCTTGGCCGCGAGATTGTCGTTGATCGCGTAATCGGCGGTGATGGCGATGCCTCGGGTCGAATTGGTGGTGGTGGTCTGGTCGGCCTGGCCGGTGTTGTTGTCGAACGGGTTGGCGGCGACATCGGAATTGCGAAAGCCAGCTTGGAACGCCGCGCCGTTCGGCACTTCGTCGATCAGCGTGGTGTATGGGCGCAGCCCGCCTTCGCCGTCGTTGGCATCGATCGCCAGCAGTAGCGAGAAATCCTCGTTGGCCTGCCACTTCAGCGCCAACCGACCGGCGATATCGCGGTTCTCGCCGACTTCGCGGTTGGTATCCAGATTGACGAAGCGGCCGATGCCGCCGCGCTTGGTGTAGGCGCCGGTGAACGAAGCGGCGAGCGTGTCGGACAGATTGCCGTTGGCATAGAAATCGGTGTTCAGCCGCCCGCGGGTGCCGACCGTGACGCTGATCCGGCCTTCTTCCTTCTCGCCCGGCTGGGTGGTGACGATATTGATCGCGCCGCCGATCGAGTTGCGGCCGTACAGGGTGCCCTGCGGTCCACGCAGCACTTCCACCCGGTTGATATTGGCCAGGCTCCAGTTCTGCCCGACCTGGCGGCCAAGATAGACGCCATCGACGTAAACGCCGACGCCGGGATCGGTGGTGATCAAGTGATCCTGCAGGCCAATGCCGCGGATGAACGGATTGACCGAAGACGTGTGGCCGGCGGAAAACCCGGTGACATTCATGTTCGGCACGAACTTGCCGATATCGGTGAGGTCGGCGATGCCCTGGCGCTCGATGGTCTCGGCAGAAAACGCAGTGATCGCGACCGGCACCTCGTAAATACTCTCCTCGCGCTTGGTCGCGGTGACCATCACGGTGTCGAGCAATTTGGATTCTTCCTCGGGCGCCGGTGGCGCATCACCGGCCGGCGCAGTTTGCGCCACCAATGTTTGCGTAAGAGCCAGTCCGAACGCCACCAACAAACCTCTCGATCCGCGCATTGCCGTACTCCCCATCAGTAGTTGGATTGACTGCGATCAGTGCCGGCTCTGCCCGCGGCCGGCGCCCACTCGGCACCAGCCCGACGCGGCGTGCCGGTTCCCACGTAGTTGCTCGCCCGCACTGGATTGCCCACGCATCCTGGCCCCAATGCACACGCTACCCGGTATGGGCAGCAGCGCCGGATGTTTGCATGCGCTCGGACGTTTGGCAATCTGCGTGGTGGGCGGTCGGGTCGCCCGCCCAAGGCGTGCGCGCAGACTCAGGGCTTGTGCGCTTCGCCCAGCGCGCGCTGCAGCAGCGCCAGTTGCAATTCCACCCGTTTCACTTCGCGCAGCACGCGGTTGGTCTCCAGGTGGCTGCCCAGAAACAGCTTGCCGAGCGTAGTTAATTGGAACAGGGCCAATGCGGCCACCCCCCACTGCACCGCCGCCTGGGCATCCGCGCTTGCCGCTATCCGCCAGAAGGCGTACAGCGCGGCCAGGAAGGCGAGGCCGCCGACCACGTTGACCAGCCACATGACCCAGGCCCAGGGGCCACGAAACAGGCCGAATGCCTGGGCCACGTAACCTGGTTCGGCGTGCCGCGCGAGCAACTCCCGGTCCTCGGCCGACAGCGCCTGGGTGATGCGATCATCGAAGCTATTCATTGCTTTCTCCTTCGAGTAGTGCGCGCAGCTTCCTGCGCGCGTGCATGAGCCGGGTCTTGACCGTTCCCGGCGCAACGTCCAGTGCGATGGCGATTTCCGCCACGCTCAGGTCTTCCAGATAAAACAGGGCCAGCGCCGAGCGTTGTGGCGCGGGCAGGGTGCGCATGGCGGCACGTACGGTGGCGTGTTCGGCGGTGGATTCGCCATCGGCGCCCGCCTCGGGTGCCGCAAGCATCGCCAAGGCCTCGCCGCCGTCGTGGTCGTGGCGGGTACCGAGCAGGGCGCGCTGACAGCGGCGGGTCACGATCCGGAATGCCCAGGCCGGAAACGCGACGGCATCGTCCAGGCGCCAGAGCCCGCGCAGGATCTGCAACCAGGATTCCTGCACCAGATCGCGGGCGCGTTCGGGGTCGCCGAGCAGGCGCCAGGCATGCCGCAACAGCCGCGGTTGCCAGCGCTGCACCAGACGCGACAGAGAGGCACTGTCGCCCGCCCGCGCCGCGCTCACCAGGTATTCGTCGAGGATCCGTTCGCTATTGCGTTGCACCGTGCGCCGCCGTGAATGGTCTGTGGTCGCAAGACTAGGTGCCGGCAAGCCGGCGATCGGTTCAATCGCCGTCAGTCTTGATTTGCCGGTCACCGCGTGCTCACGATCCGGCCGGTCCGAGCCGGCGGCGCGGCGCTATCGGGTTCGCCATCAGACTCGTGAAAAGTCTGCTCGCCAGATGGTCTTCGCGTGCTCGGCCATGCGTCGTTGCCGCGCCTCGATCGCGGCGGCGCTCCATTCCTGCGCTGCATTCTCGTCGAGCTGCTTTGGCATCCGATACCCGCTTTGCGCATACAGCAGGCGCTTTTCAGCAAACGTCCGATTGCCAGCATCGCGATTGAGCCGTTTCTCCAGCAGCGTCAGATTTCCCAGGCGATAGACCAATTGGGCATGACGATCGGGCGAAACCACGTCATCCCAACTCTCGCCAGGATTCTCCGGGAGCACATGCTCAATGGTCGCCGGATCGCTCCGCCAGTCGCAGTGTCGCCCGGCAGAAGCAGACTCGATTTTGCACAACACATATTTCACAAGTTTTGCACGCTGCCCGCTGGTCGATAGCGACAACTCCGAAAAATCCCGCTCGAATTTTTCGTCCGTTGGATACAACTTCTGAAGCACCGAAAATGCCAGGGCCGGCGTGTTCAGGGACGCATTCAAGACCCCCTTGGCCAGCTCGTGATAGAGCGGTTCGAGATCATTGGGATTGAGACCACTGGTGATCGTATAGCGGAACGAAAACACCGCGATCAACTTCAACAACTTGACGAAATCCGGCTTGCTCCACGCCTCCCACGCGGCAAACAGCGCGGGGGTGGGTTGGCGTACCCGGAACAGCAGCAGCTCGCGCACGTAGGGCAGCGCATCGGGGTAGTCCTTCCAGTACTCATGGTCCGCGTCGCCGATGGCCGCAAACAGCTCGGCTCGGGCCTCAAGCCGCGTCACCAGGTCGAACACTTCCTGCGGGCTGCCCACTCGATCTCGCACCAGCTTGAACAATCGTTGCTGACGAATCTTGGGCTCTTCGCATAACAGGTGGTAGCGCAGAAACTCAGGAAACCGATCCTGCCGCACCGTGGTGACCAGCTTGTGCCAGCGGCGGCCCAGCAGTTCCAGATCCTGCTGACCCTTGATCCGCGAGAACAGATAGTTCTTGAGCAGGTCGGTGGCGGAAAGCTCCAGTCCCCGCGCGTTCAACGTCTCGAACACGGTGTAGGCGTTGAGGTCGTCTTCGACCGTGATCAAAATAAACAGCAGTTGGCGTGCGACCGCTTCGTTCAGCAGCGCGGAAAGCTCGCTACCAGAACCTGGCAGTGAATCTTCCTTGTCAATGCGTCGACCGAAGTAGCGAAAGCACTCCCACAGCGCTTTGTTCGAGCTGGGCAAGGCTCTGGGATTCAGCGGCTCGCGCAATTGGACCAGGTAGTCCTGGTAGAAGGCGTTGTCGGTGACGTTGAGAAAAAGCTTGCTGGACTCGCTCAGCGAGGTCGGGTCTTTCTCGCCGATGAAGCGCCCGCGTAACTGGCGGACGCGCTCGCGGTTGTCCTCAGGATCGATGCCATCATCAGCCAGGCGCTGCAAGCGCGCGAGGATCGCCAAGGCCAGCACACTCAAGGTGGCGATGCGCTGCTGCCCGTCGATAATCAGGAACTCGCGGTCGGACTTACCCTCGACCACCAGCGCACCCATGTAGTGGCGAGCGTCGGAATGTCCGCGCATCGCCACTACATCCGACCACAAGTCTTCCCAGTGTTCTTCGCCCCAGGAGTAATCGCGCTGGTAGGGCGGAACCCGGTAAATCTTGCCGTTGCCGATCAGTTCGAGAAAACTCCGGGTCTCGGTTTTCAGCAGATTGGCCTTGGCCACGGTGGTGTTCCTCAGTTATCCCAGGTCGATCCAGCGCTGAACTCGCCGGGGGACGCTCGCCTGCCAAGCGCGCTGCCGCCATTGTAGCCCGATGCCCGGACGGTCCAGATTCGGTGCGCTGTGCGGCTTCGCGCCCGCCCGGCGACCCGGGGCAGGCGCTCAGCGGCCGAGTTCGTACAGGTAATCGACGAACGACATGACCGCGCCGTCGTAGCCCTGGACGGCCGGGTTGGTCGATTCGATCAGGTAATACTCGTCGGGGGCGTGGGCGCCGCCGCCGTGGCCGAGTCCGAAGTGTCCGGCCGCGAGCGACAGTGGTGGGTCGGTGAATACATAACCCGGATAGGAACCAGCCAGACGTGGCCACAATAGTGGTTGCAGGCCACTGCGCTTGAGCACCGCCACCTGCGCCTGGATCAATGGTGCATCGGCGCGGGTGCTGGTCGGATCGTAGCCGCCACTGACATTGACTTCGATATCGCCAAAGCCACGCGCGGCCAGATGCGCCTTGAGCGCCCCGACCGCGTCGTCTTTCTTCATGCCCGGGACCAGGCGCATATCGATCTTGGCCACGGCGCGGTGCGGCAGTATGGTCTTGCCGCCGGGACCGGTATAGCCGCCGACCAGACCTTCGATATTCACCGTCGGCTGCGACACCAGCCGCTCGTTGGCCGCCTGCCAGGGCAGGTCATCGATCCAGTGCTGCACGCCGAGCTGTTGCTTGGCCCTGGACTCGCTGCGCTGCGCGCTCGCCGCCGCGATCAGCGCCCGGTGCTCGGCGCTGATCGGCGGCGCCACCGGATAGCCATCGATGGTGATGGTATTGCCATCGTCCGAGACCAGCGTGTCCAGCGCCTTGATCAAATGCCAGGACGGGCTGTCGACCATGGCCTTGAGCGAAGAATGAATGTCCTTGCCCGGGCCCCGACCCCAACGCTCGCCGCTCGCCACCAGCTCCAGTTCGACCACGCCCTTGGCGCCAAGGTTGACGGTGACCAGCCCATCCAGATCCTGCGAGGCGAACGGCATGAATACGCCGATGGTCTTGGCCAGCGCCGCAGCGACCTCGGGCCGGCGCACCAACTCACCGATATGCGGCGAGCCGATCTCCTCTTCGCCTTCGGCAATCAGCACCAGGTTGACCGGCAGCTTCTGTTTGGCGCCACGTATCGCGTGCAGCGCCGCGAGAAAGGCCGACTGCGGCCCTTTCTGATTGACTGCGCCGCGACCGACGATGACCCGACCGACCCCGGGTTTGTCGACCAGCGCGGCGGCTAGCGGCGGCGAACTCCATTCGGCTGGATCGAACTGCTTGACGTCGTACATGAAATACAGACCGACGGTCTTTTTCGCCCCGGCGTCGAGCCGCGCGAATACGCCCGGCTTGCCCTCGGTTTCGAGAATATCGACCTGCTGGAAGCCCGCTTCACGGGCCAGCCGCGCCATGGTCTCGACGCCTTCCCGCGAATTCAGATTTTCGGCGGCAATCGAGGGCAGGGCGATCCAATCTCGGAGACGCTTCAACGCCTCATCGTGGCGGCGGGCGACCTCGCTGGCGATCGCCGCGCGGTCCGGCTTGGCCGCAGCGGCCAGGCCGGAGTCGGCGAGCAGGGCGAGCGCGAATAAAACCGCCAGAGCGGGGCGGCCCTTGGTGCGGATGCTGGATGCGTTCATCATCTTCTCCTGGGGGATGGTTGTGGTGTGGTCATTCGATGCCCGGTCGATGGTAGCGCCGATCCAACTGCAACCACACCGCCACGAACTGCGATCGGTCGACATGCGTTGTTGCGATCTGCCGGTCGTTGCAGCGGCTCTCAGTCGTAGTCGATCATTGACCGGTATACGCCAATGACGTAGCATGGGCCATGATCTTCGTTGAGACGCCGCTTTTCACCTTGCAAATTCAGTCACTGGTGGACGACGACGGCTACAGCCGGTTCCAGCGGCATCTGGCTGAAAATCCTGAAGCCGGGGATCTGATCAAGGGTACTGGTGGATTGCGCAAAATCAGAATGGCCCTACCCGGCCGTGGCAAGAGCGGCGGGGCTCGGGTCATCTACTACTACCTGCACAAAGCTGCCGAAATCAGACTGCTGCTCGCTTACGCCAAAAGTTCGCAGGACGACCTGACCGAGGCGCAGCGTAAGGCGCTCAAGCAGATTGTTGCCTCCTGGAGTCGGTTATGAAGAAAAGTCTGTTCAATCAACTGATGCAAAGCGTGGAACAGATGGACGACATCGTCCGTGGCCAGCGTCCGCGCTCCCGGGTGTTTCGCGTCGACGCCGACCAGGTCAAGAACATCCGCAAGGCGACCGGTCTTTCGCAAGCCAGATTCGCAGCCGTGTTGCGCGTGGAGATCAGCACGCTGCAGAATTGGGAGCAGGGGCGACGCCAGCCGAGCGGCCCGGCGAAGGCCCTGCTCAGGGCGCTGAAAAATGATCCGGTAAATGTGCTGAAGGCGGTCGGCTGATCGCCGGCCTGGCCCAGTCAAGACAACGCAAACTCGATTGCCGCACAGACCGCCGCCACCTGCGCATCGTTGCACTGCGCCGGCGTCGCACGCGGGCTGTCCGGGTAGACCTCGGTGGTGGTGGTGTAGCGGGCGTTGCTCAGGCCCGCGCACAGGCCGAGTTGTTTGAACGGATACAGGATCACCCCCGGCGCGACGGCGGGCGAACCGATGATCTCGCCGCGGGCATCGGCTGGGGCGATGTGGGTGACCGCGGCGACCGCGGTGATCACCGCCTCCTGAAACGCGAGCTGCGGGTTTTCGCTGTCGCCGACCGTATAAAAGCCATCGGGAATCTCGCCGGGATGGTAGGTCTCGCCGTCGCGGGCCGCGAGCGCCGGCCGAAACTCGGATTCGTCGCTATCGGTGGTCTCGTGCAGGTCGATATGCAGCACGAAGTGATTGCCTGTCGCCGCGACCAGACGCATCAAGGCAGCGGCCTCTTCTGCCGGACTGTCTGCGCGGAACGAGCGATTCGGATCAACCGCATCGGCGTTCCAGCGATGGATGCGTTCATAGGCCCAGGGGCTGACGCAGGGCGCGATCAGCAGGTTGATCCGGCCGGCATAATCCGCTGCGCGCTGTTCGGCAAATTGCAGGGCGCCATGCACGCCGCTGGTTTCGTAGCCGTGTACGCCGCCGCTGACCAGCACACTGGGCAGCGCGTCGTTCCAGTCGCGGCTCTTCAGCGCGAACAGCGGGTAGTTGTCGGGTGGATAGTCCAGTCGCCCGTACTGCAACACATCGAAGCGCGAACGCAGTCGCTCGAACCTGCTGACGACATCGTCGGCATAACTGCGTTGGCGGCGCTGCAGCGAGCGCCAGGCGTGACGCTCGGCACTACCCCAGGGTTGGCCGGGCGTGCCGATCGGATAAGGCGCAGGCGTAGTCATCGGTTTCTCGCTGGGTCGGGGATCGGGCGGTCGGCGAACTCTAGCAGTGGGCCGGGCCGCAGGCGCGGCGCAGCGCGGTCGGGCAAAGCCGGTGGCATTGACGTTGCCTATCAAAGACATCTAAACAATCAATTGGGCACATGGATTGAAGGCGCGTAGAGTCGCCGCACGGTCCACAACCCACGGAGGAACCGCCATGCAAAACCACAAAACGCTAGCACTGTCCGTACTGATCGCCCTGGCGCCGATCGCGCTGCCGAGCCCGGCGCTCGCGCAGGGCCAGGCGAAGTCTAACCAGGACTGGTGGCCCGAACGCCTGGACCTGCGCCCGCTGCGTCAACAACCGGGCGATGCCAACCCGCTGGGCGATGATTTCGATTATGCCAAAGCGTTCAGCCAGCTCGATCTCGACGCGCTCAAGCACGACCTGCGCGCCCTGATGACCAACTCGCAGGACTGGTGGCCGGCCGATTATGGCCACTACGGCCCGTTCTTCATCCGCATGGCCTGGCACAGCGCCGGCACCTACCGCAGCCTCGACGGCCGCGGCGGTGCCGATGGCGGCCAGCAGCGCTTCGAGCCGCTCAACAGTTGGCCAGACAACGTCAGCCTGGACAAGGCGCGGCGGCTGTTGTGGCCGATCAAGCAAAAATATGGCCGCGCGATTTCCTGGGCCGACCTGATCGTGCTCGCCGGCAATGTCGCGCTCGAATCGATGGGCTTTGAGACCTTCGGCTTTGCCGGCGGACGCGCGGACGACTGGCAGGCCGACGCGGTCTATTGGGGCCCGGAGCAGAAATTTCTGGCCGATCAGCGTTACCACGGCGACCGCCAGTTGCAACGCCCGCTGGCGGCGGTGCAGATGGGTCTGATCTATGTGAATCCGGAAGGCCCGAATGGCAATCCCGACCCCTTGGCGGCGGCGCGCGACATCCGCGAGACCTTCGGCCGCATGGCCATGAACGACGAAGAGACGGTGGCGCTGATCGCCGGTGGCCACACCTTCGGCAAGGCGCACGGTGCGCATAAACCCGGTGACTGCCTGGGTGCCGAACCCGCCGCTGCCGAGCTGGAACAGCAAGGCCTGGGCTGGCACAACCGCTGCGGCAAAGGCAATGCCGAAGACACCATCACCAGTGGCCTGGAGGGTGCCTGGAACTCCAGCCCGACCCGCTGGACCACCCAGTATCTGGCCAACCTGTTCGCCTTCGAATGGGTACAGACCAAAAGTCCGGCCGGCGCGACCCAGTGGATCCCGGCCAATGCCGATCAAGTAATGTCCGTTCCCGATGCCCACGATCCGGGCAAACGCCATGCGCCGATCATGTTCACCACCGATCTGTCGCTGCGCTTCGACCCGAGCTACGAAAAGATCGCCCGGCGTTTCCTGGCCGATCCCAAGGCATTCGAGCTGGCGTTTGCCAAGGCCTGGTTCAAGCTCACCCATCGCGACATGGGGCCGCGCAGCCGCTACCTCGGCGCCGATGCACCACAGCAGGATCTGATCTGGCAGGACCCGATCCCGGCGCTCGATCATCCCTTGATCGACGCGGACGACATCGCCCGCTTGAAGTCGAAGATTCTGGCCTCGGGTGCGAGCGTGCCCGAACTGGTTCGCACCGCCTGGGCGGCGGCCGCGAGCTACCGCGCCAGCGACCGTCGCGGCGGTGCCAATGGTGGCCGCCTGCGGCTCGCCCCGCAAAAGGATTGGGCGGTCAATAACCCGGCCGAACTGGCCAAGGTATTGCCGCGCCTGGAAGCGATCCAGCGCGAGTTCAATCGCGCGCAGAAAGACGGCAAACGGGTATCGCTGGCCGATCTGATCGTGCTCGGCGGCGCCGCCGCCATCGAACAGGCAGCCGCGGCGGCCGGCCACGCGACACCGGTGCCGTTCACGCCGGGGCGCATGGACGCCAGCGAGGCTGAGACCGATGCGAAGGCTTTCGCCGTGCTCGAACCGCAGGCCGATGGCTTTCGCAATTACTTCGGCGCAGACAGCCACCGCTCGCCGGCGGAAATGCTGGTCGAGCGCGCCAACCTGCTGTCCCTGACCGTGCCGGAATTGACCGTGTTGGTCGGCGGCCTGCGCACACTGGATGCGAACAGCGGCCAGTCCCGGCACGGCGTATTCACGGATCGCCCGGGCACACTCAGCAACGACTTCTTCGTCAACCTGCTGGATCTGTCCACGCAGTGGTCGAAGTCGACGCAGAACCAATCGTTGTACGAAGGCCGTGAACGCAGCAGCGGCAAACTCAAGTGGACCGCCACCCCGGTCGATCTGATCTTCGGATCGCACTCGGAACTGCGTGCCGTCGCCGAAGCCTACGCCGCCAACGACGCCAGCGAAACCTTCGTGCGCGACTTCATCAAAGCCTGGACCAAGGTCATGAACCTCGACCGGAACTGAGCCCGACCCCTCAGCGCCGCAACACCCACCGATCTTCAGTAGGACGCAGGTCGGCTCAAAGCGCAGCGCGCCCGAGCCGACCCTGCCCAACACCAACCCATCCCATACCCCACGGAAGAATGCAGGCAGCAAGGTCATCGCTGGGAGCGCCGAGCACTAGCTCGGCGGTATGGTTTGGAACACCGGCCACCGCCAATTCCAATGCCTGCCGCGCACAAGAGTTTGTCGACCGGGTGGCGCGCTGCTTGGTGTCGCAGGTTCCGCCTGCTTGACTGTGATGATAAGGTCCACGCCCGACGCCCCGATGAGAGCATGGTCCAATGCGTGCAGTCGTCTTGATTACGGTTATTCTGGCGCTATCCGTGCTGGCGGTTGATGTCCGCGCCAGCGAAAAGATCGATCCCGCAGCGCGCAAAGCGACAGACCATGGCGCGTCGGCCCGGGTGCTGGTCATGTTGAATGATGCGCCTGCCGCCGAGCGCGCCGGCGAGACGCCGACCGATCGGTTGGCCCGTATCCGCGTCGAGCTGGACAGCGTGCTCACCGATTTGGCGGCAACGAGCTACACCCTACGTCGCCGCTTTCAGTCGATCCCCGGCTTCGCCATCGACACTGGGCGCAAGGGGCTGGATTGGCTCGAGGCAGATCCGCGGGTGAGCAGTGTGAGCCTGGATGTTGGCGGCATGGGCTCCGGCGGAGGGATCGCACCGGATACCGCTTCGGTGCTCAATCAGGTCAGCCCGCTATTGGGGCTCGGCCTCGATGGCAGCGGCATGAAGGTCGCGGTGATCGATTCCGGAGTTGCCACTGGACACCCCGATTTTGCCGGGCGAATCGTCGGGCAGCAGTGCTTCTGCTCCGGTGCCGCCGGTACTGTCGGCTGCTGTCCCAATGGTTTGGATACGCAGTCAGGCGCGGGCGCTGCGGAAGACGACCAAAGCCATGGCAGCAATGTCAGCGGGATCATCCTTGGCAATGGCACGGTAGCGCCGCGCGGTGCGTTGCCGGCGGCCACTCTGGTCGCAGTCAAAGTCCTGGATGCGAACAACAATTTCTGCTGCTCATCCGACGTGGTCGCGGCAATGGATTGGGTGCGGGTAAATCATCCCGATGTGGACGCGGTAAACCTGAGCCTAGGCACCGGCGCGCTATTCGCTGGAGACTGCGACGCAAGCCCTGCGTTTAATGTCGCCTTGGCGGCAGCGGTGAATGGTCTGCGCGGCATCGGCGCGACGGTTACCGCATCCAGCGGAAACCAGGGATCGAGCACCAGTAGCAGCTCGCCGGCCTGCGTCGCTGCGAGCATGGGCGTAGCCGCAACCTGGGACAGCAACGTTGGCTCGCTCACTTTTCTCGGGTGCACCGAAACCAGCACTGCGGCCAAACAGATTACCTGTTTCAGCAATCTGACACCGACCGTCGACATCGCTGGAGCGGGCGCCTTCGTTACATCGGTTGGACTCAATGGCGGAACTTCCACTTTCGGTGGTACCTCGCAAGCTTCACCGATGGTGGCGGCCTGTGCTGCGGCACTGAAGCAGGCCAACCCAGGCGCAACCATGGACGAGATCGAGGCCATGATCCGGGCCGCGCCGACCACAGTCAGCGCACCCCGCAATGGCAACCTTCCCTACCCGTTTCTGGACTGCGTTGCGGCGGTGCAGGCAGGCGTGGTGTTTGCTAACGGTTTTGAGTAATCCCGCCCGTTTGCGAACTGGTTCCAGCGTCTAGTGATCGAACGTAGCTGACGATCGGGACTGTGGCTCATGCACCGGCCCATCAGCAAGAAGGAAGGGACGGTAGTCAGTCCGAGCGCGGGCCCGCTGGCGATGTGTTGAAGCCCAGCACCCGCGAGCTTCCGCGTCGGCTTGCCCGTCCGGGGTCCCGGGAAACGAACCTGCGGAAGTCAGAATCCTGCCTCCTGTCCGCCACATCGGTCGGCAAGAATCGTCCGGCAAGCCATTTCGCTGTCTGGACTCTGCCCCATTCCCTGCGGTAGCCAATGGCTGGGGTCATGGTCCTTGCCCATTCCATCCCGTTGACTGAGACTGCTCGAATGATGCCCATCCGACACGCGCTGAGGTCCTTGTTACGCGCGCCGGTGTTTTCGAGCACAGTGATTCTCACCCTTGCTCTGGGCCTTGCCGCGGTCGGTTCGATGTTCGCCGTTGTGTACGGCGTGCTGCTTGCTCCGCTGCCCTATGGGGATCCGGACCGTTTGGTCAGCGTCGGTCTGGATACGGCGGAACAGCGCCGGATAGGGCAACCGCCGGGGCTCTACTTCAGCTACCAACAATTCGCGCGGCGCCTTGCTGGTGTCGCGCTATACCGAACCGGCAGCACCAACGTCAGGGCGATGGGCGATAACGACGATGCGGAGAGCGTCACCGCGACCTGGGTAAGCGCATCAATGATGCCGCTGCTTCAAGTCGCCCCCTTGCTCGGTCGCTCATTCACGGCTGACGAGGAACGCCGCGGCGGATCGGATGCGGTCATCCTCAGCGAATCCGAGTGGCGAACCCGCTTCTCTGCTGCGACCGATGTCATCGGCAAGACGCTGATCGTCAACGACGTGGCGCGGGAGATCGTCGGTGTCATGCCGGCGCGGTTCTCGTTCCCTACGGCGGCCACCCGCGTGTGGCTCCCGGCCAAGTACACCGATGGCGAAGCCTTGACCGACTTTTTCTACTCGGGAGTGGCGCGCCTCGTGCCAGGCGCTACGGCGGAGCAGGCACAGACCGAACTCGCCGCGATTCTGCCGAGAGTGGCAGAGTCCTTTCCGCGCCTGCAAACCGGCGGCTCGACGAGCACCTGGCTCGACGACCAGAGCCCAAGGCCGGTGGTGCTGTCGTTGCGCGACGAGCTCACCGGCCCAATCGCGCGCACGCTATGGATACTGGCCGCGGCGGCGGGATTGGTGCTTCTGGTCGCCTGGGCGAACGTTGTGAATCTGATGCTGGTCCGCGCCGACGCCAGCCAGCTTGATCGCTCGGTCCGAGAGGCGCTGGGTGCCAGCCGCCTCCACGTTGCAAGCCATTTCCTCAGCGAAGCGATGGTACTGGGCGCGATCGCAGGAATCCTTGCTCTGCTGTTGTCGTATGGCGCCGTCGCGGCGCTCGTGGCGTTCGAACCGGCCGATGTCCCGCGACTGACAGAGCTGAAAGTCGGACTCACGACCACCGGCTTTATCGCGCTGGTTACGATCGCGGCGGTGATCCTCCTGGCTGCGGTGCCGATGGTTTGGCGTCGGCGCGGGAATCTGTCGAGCCATCTGCATGACGGTGCGCGCGGGCAGACCGCCGGAAAGTCCCGGCAGCGCCTGCGGTCGGCCATCACCGTCCTGCAGATCGCCGTGGCACTGGTGGTCCTGGTTGGATCGGCCTTACTGTTGCGCACCGCTCTGCAGTTGCACGCGGTGCATCCTGGATTCGATGCCCGTGACGTAACGACCCTCAGGATTCTGCTGCCCTTCGCGCGATATCACGATTCGGCCACCGTGGCGTTCTTCGCCCGCTTGACCGAGTCGGTCGCTCAACTCCCGACCGTTCGCGCCGCCGGCCTTACCGGCCAATTGCCGCTCGGTGCCGGCTGGACAATGCAGCAATCGTTTCGGATCGAAGGCGATGGACGAACACTGACACTGCCGGTAAACGTCATCGGCAATGGCTATTTCGCGGCGATGCGGATCCCCTTGCTCGCCGGCCGCGACTTTCGGAGCCTCGACGCGCCGCAAGGTGGGGACATCATCATCGGTCGGCTCGCGGCCAAGACCCTGTTCGGCGACAGCAACGGCGTTGCTTCCCTGGGAAAGCAGTTGACGCTTGCCCCAGACGGTCCGACCTACACCATCGTTGGGATCGTCGGTGATGTGCGCTACCACGACCTGGCGACGGCGCCGTCGGCAATGATCTACCGGCCACAGGCCGTGCCGCTCGACCCAAGGGTAGAACCGCCGCCGCGACCTTCGATGGCGCTGGTGGTGAGGTCGGTAGGACCAGCGGGGGCATTGGTGCCCGCAGTCAGGCAGATCGTGCGCGAACTCGACCCGACCGTGCCCATCTACAACGTCGAAACCATGGGCGATGCGGTCCGCGCATCGACCGCGCGGCTATCGCTGGTGCTGGTGTTGATGACGGCCGCCGCAGCGATCACCTTGCTGCTTAGCACGATCGGGCTGTACGGCCTGATGGCATACACGGTTGCCCTGCGCATCCGCGAGTTCGGCATTCGCGTCGCCATCGGCGCCGACCCGAGGCGAATCGCCCGCCTGGTAATTGCCCGTGGCCTGGCGCTGACCGCCTGCGGCGTCGCTGCGGGCTTCGCTCTGTATGCGATCGCAGCGCCGTTCCTGGGTGCGTTTCTTTATGAGGTCAGCGTCGCCGATCCGGTGGCGCTGGCCACGGCGACCCTGGTGATGGGCGTCACCGCGTCGCTCGCCTGCTGGCTTCCCGCGCAGCGGGCCGCGGGCGTCCATCCGGCAGATGCGCTGCGGGCGGAGTAGCCGGGGTCCACTGGGAACGCCGAGCACCAGCTCGGCAATCGAACACCGACCCATCGCCCGACCCACGCGACCCCCTCGGTAACCGCAGCGCGACCTGCGCCTGGCAGAACGTAGGTCGGCTCAAGGCGCAAAGCGCCGGAGCCGACACCGCCGAACGCGAACGCACCGCGCGACTACGAATCCGGCCGGCCGACGTGGCGGCGGTGCTTGACCTGGGAGCAGAGGCGGCAGACGATGCGATGCCACGCCCCCGGCCGTGGCATCGCCAGCGTAAGGGGTGCTGGAATCGCAAGGAGAGCACATCGACGTATGAACTACGACTGGGATGCAAGCAAGGCCGCGAGCAACGTCAAGAAGCACGGCAAATCTACCAAGAAGGCTAAACCTGTCGCCCCGGTGCCCGACGCCATGCGCAGCGAATATCGACGCGAAACGCTGGGCAAAGGCGTTCGCGGCAAGTATTTCAAGCAGCATGGATAATGCACCAATCTGGTCTTGCTGCAACCCGAAATTGCCAAGGCGTTTACCACGCCAGAGGCAGTCAACGAAGCACTGCGTGGGCTCATCCAGGTCGCCCAGCGTGTGGCGCGCCCGTAACCGATGGGCAACTCAGTGGCGCGGCCGGGGCGGAGCGCAGCACGCTGTGCTAAATCGCAGCAGCCGGATACGGGCGGCAAGGTCTGCGCCGGGAGCGCCGAGCACCAGCTCGGCAATCGAATACCGACCCATCGCCCGCCCGCGAATCGCACCAGCCGACGTGGCACCTCTGCGAAAGGCCATGCGCCGCGTCAAAGCGTCGCGTCTCGAAACGCCTTCAACACCGCGTTCATTCGGGTCTGCCAACCGTGACCCTGGGCTCGAAACCACTCCAGCACTTCCTTGTCCAGGCGCAAAGCGATCAGTTCCTTGCACTCCCCAGCAGCTTTCGCCGGTCGTCCGCGCTTTGCGCGCAGTTCCTGCACGCCGTGGTGGGCGGTGGCCGCTCGCCAATATTTCAGGGTTGCTGCCTTGCTCCCGGGACTATAGGGCACGTCCGTTTCAGGGGTACGCGCGGTAGTACGCTTCTCGTTCATAGGGTTCGGCCAGTCGGCAAGAAATCCATCGGGGGCCTGCGTCGCGATCGGTCCACACCAGAACCACCACGCGGCCGTGAGCCCATCCCAGGCAAGTCTCCGCGGGCATCTTCCCGCGCCAGCATTGGGGTGCTCGAAGGCTTCCATGCCGCCGGCTGATTGAGTTCGTGCATGCGCAGATGGCTTCGGCGCTGGGCGGGCCGGTCGGGGAAATTTCTGGATTGTGGGTGTCCTGCGCTTCTGACGCGGGTGGCCGGCCGGCGATGCGCAGCTTGCCGACGCCTGCGCGCGTGGCGCTGTCCACCACAACCATCGCCCCGGCGCGGCGGGGCGGTGGCAGACAGCACTCGGTGACTGGCGTCGATCAGGGTGGGCATGGCGGGCATGGCGCGATCTCAATCTGGCTCACTCTGGCGGCGGTGTTCGGTTGAACGATGCCGGGCCGGTGCTCGGCGCGCCCAGGTGCATATGGAGTGCGGCGCTCTGCGCCGCTTTGGATACTCTGACTGCATCGACCGACGAAAGGCATCCAAAGGGGCGCCGAGCGCCGCACTCCAAGTTTCCGGCCCAGCCCGATGACTTCGAACGTAGCAGCGCCGTAGCCGTAGGATGGTCAAAGGCCGCAGAGCCTGCCCCGGACCCGATCCGGGGCCGTGCCCATCGTCGGCCTTGCCGAACTCTTGCCGTGCTCGCAGTGGTGACCGTGGCCACCACTACCCCGCCCATGGCGCAGCCTGTTCGCGTTGGACGGCGTCGGCTGGATGGCCAAGGATGGGTGTCCTGATATCCTTGCTCCGGCCGCGAGCAAAGCGGCGCCAAAAAAGCGCGGACCCGCGCCCAAGATCCAGCAGCAGCTCGAGCAGCTCAGCCGACTGCCGAAAGCCAAGCAGCGCGCCGTGATGCAGGTGCTCGACTCGGTGCTGGCCCAGACCGATCATTGAACGCCCGCCGCCGCCATTTCACGAGGGCCACCCCATGAGCACCACAATCGATCATCTCACCGAGAAACTCGCGCAGCTGCCGCCGGAGCGGATCGCCGAGGTCGTCGACTTCGTCGACTTCATCGCCGAGCGCGAACAAGACCGCGGCGTTGTCCGCGCGGCGCAGGCCAGCAGCGGGCAGACCTTGCAGCAGATCTGGAACAACGACGCCGATAGCGCCTATGACCGGCTATAGCTTCGGCGACGTGCTGCTGGTGCCGTTTCCCTTCACGGATCAGTCCAGCAGCAAGAGGCGACCCGCCGTCGTCGTCAGCTCGGCACGCTATCAGCGCGAGCGGCCCGACCTGATCCTGATGCCGATCACCAGCCAGAATCCGGGATCGACCCGCTTCGGCGATGTGCCGGTCGGCGACACCCACGCCGCCGGCCTGCTGATGCCCGGCGTGATCAAGCCGGTGATCTTCACCATCGAGGCCAAGCTGGCCATCAAGCTACTCGGCCGTCTGATCGATGATGATCAGCGTGCACTAAGGCACACGATCGCGCAGTTGATCGGGTAGCCGATAAAGCAACGCCCGGCGCAAGGCCGGGCGTCGATGTCACGTGTTAACGGTGGACCAAAATCCGCCCTACTTTACCCGCCTAACCGCGTTGAAGGATACCTACCCTACGGCTCGCGTAACCGGTTCGTGTCGGACAGCGTTGGCTGGATGGCTGAGGATGGGTGTCCTGAAATCCTGCCAGCGAAGAATCTATCGATCGATCGCCAGGTCGCGGATAGAATGCGTCACAACGCAGCACCGAAGCGTTCATCGCCAAAAACCGCCTCAGGTCGGAGCAAACTCACATGAACGTTGACAACCAGATTTTAATCGACAAGCTCAACACCCTGCCACCGCAGCGGCGCGCGGAGGTGGAGGATTTTGTCGATTTCCTCAAAGGCCGCGAAGCAAGCGAACGTACCGAAGCGGCACGGCGCCTGGGCGAAGCGTTCAAAAAGCTCGACGCCCTTAACTGGCCGGCAATGAGCGAAGAAGAGGTTCAGACCGAGATCGACGCCGCGCGCGCCGAGCGGCACGACCGTGCGGATCGTTGCTGATACCAACACCGTTGTTTCCGGGCTGCTCTGGCCCGGCCCACCGCGTCGCGTGATCGATCTGGCGCGCGAGCGTGCGGTCACGCTCTATAGCAGCCTTGCGCTACTGGCAGAGCTGGCCGAGGTCATCGGCCGAGACAAGTTCGTGCATCGCGTACACGCTGCCAAGCTCTCCGCCGCCGATCTGGTCGAAGATTACCGGCGCCTGGCGCACCTGATCGAACCGCCGAACTTGTCGGCGCCCGTCAGCCGCGATTCCGACGACGACCAGGTGCTTGCCTGCGCGCTCGCCGCCAAAGCCCAGATCATCGTTACGCGCGACAAGGATCTACTCGTGCTCGACCCGTTCCGCGGCATCCGCATCGTCGCAACAGCGCCGGCATTGGAAATCATCAACAGCAGAATGGCAGCACCGTAGGATGGGTCAAGCGCAGCGGACCCATCATCGACCTTGCCGAACTCTTGCAGCGCTTGCACTGGTGACCGTGGCCGCCACTCCCCCGCCCATGGCGCAGCCGGTTCGTGTCGGACAGTGTTGGCTGGATGGCGAAGGATCGGTGTCCTGATATCCTTGCAGCAGCTCTACCAGCAGGTCGACGAACTGCCCGACCAAGACCAGCAGGCGCTGATGGTCGTGATAGACCGTTTGGTCACCTCATCTTGCGTCAGCCGTGCCGTCGGAACCCGTCACAGCGACGCCGCCGCACTGGCAAAGCCCGCGCCAGCGGCTAAGGAGAAAACCCATGGATACCGCCGAAGTGCTGTTGCAGAAAATGCGGGCGCTGCCGCCGCAGAGGCTGGCCGAGGTCGCCGACTTCGTGGACTTCCTTAAGGCGCGCGAGGAAAACGTCCGCACGCAGAAAGTCGACGAGTTGTTTGGGATGATGGACCATCTGGCGACGGTGCAACCGCCGCTGACGCCCGAGGAAATCCAGGCGGAAATTGACGCCGCCCGCGCCGAGCGCCGCGCCGGATCGAATGCGAATCGTCGCTGACACCAATGTCGTGGTGTCGGCACTGCTGTGGGGCGGTCCGCCGCGGGCGGTCCTGACTGCGGCGCGCGAGCAGCGCATCTCGCTGTACTCCAGCGCCGCGCTGATCGCCGAGCTCGAAAATGTGCTGTGCCGCGACAAACTCGCGCGCCGCTTCACCACCATCGGCAAAACCCCAACCGACGCGCTCGATCGCTACCTCGCGTTGGTCCGCATCGTGACGCCAGCCATGCTCGAAGCCGCCGTCTCGCGCGATCCTGACGACGACCAGGTGCTCGCAACCGCCATCGCCGCCAACGCCGAACTCATCGTGTCCGGTGATCGCGATCTGCTCGACCTCGGCCGCTTCCGCAATATCCCGATCGTCGATGCCGCCGCCGCGATCAAGCGCTTCGGCAGCGCCACGGCATAAGCAACGCCCCGCGCAAGGCGGGGGTGTTGGACGGCGTCACTTGGCTTCAAATGAACGATTGAACCTGCTCCGGACCCGATCCGGGGCCGTGCCCATCAGTGAACTTGCCGAACTCTTGCCGACCTGGCACTCGGCGCGCCCAGGCGTATGGCGTATGGAGTGCGGCGCTACGCGCCGCTTTGGATGCCGTGACTGCATCGACCGACGAAAAGTATCCAAAGCGGCGCCGAGCGCCGCACTCCAAAATTCCGACCCGAGCCGATGACTTCGAACGCAGCAGCGCCGTAGGATGGGCAAAGGCCGCAGAGCCTGCCCCGGACCCGATCCGGGGCCGTGCCCATCATTGAACTTGCCGAACCCTTGCAGCGCTTGCACCGGTGACCTTGGCCGCCACCCTCCGACTACGGCGCAACCGGTTCGTGTCGGACAGTGTTGGCTGGATGGCGAAGGATGTGTGTCCTGATCTCTTGATCCTTTTGCTGCGAAGGATGGGTGTCCTGAAATGTTTGGAATATGGACATACTTTCATTTGTTATTCTCGCGCTCTGTTTATGTTGCATCATTTTTTCGCAACTTACCTCGCATGGGAAATAGATGGGGAGACCAGGGCGCCACAAACCTGCCACCACGACTGCATACGCATGCCGGCCACACGTGACGTGACCAGCATTCACGCTTTATGGGTGTCCCAGTCTTTGCATTTTAGACCATTCTCCTGGCACCGTTGTGCCCGCTCCATTTGTGCGGCAGATACCGCCACCAACGCTACCGCGCACCATTTCGTTATAGTCGTAGGTTCCGGCGCAAAAATAAGTAGTACGCTGCCAAACGCTGCTGCATGGCTGATATTGGTAGCGGATCTTGCGCAGCGTACTGCAATACCATCACATTCCAGTTGGCAGGTATTAGTGTTGCCCGATTTGCAATTCGGATCCGGCTCGGGCAGCCTCCTTTCACATTGCCTTAGTCCGTTAAATCCAAATCCAGGCATACAACGAGGACGTAGTCCGAACACATCTATATTTGTAACTGGATCACCGTTAACGTAAGAGAATGTGCTTGTCCCCGCTCCCAACCCCACCGGATCGCTCTCCACATACCTCCCCACCCCCGGCTCGTAGTCGCGGAAGTAGTTGTAGTGCAGGCCGGTTTCGGGGTCGTATTGCTGGCCGGGGAAGCGCAGGTGGAAGGGGAAGGCTTTGCGGTCGCCATCGGGGTCCTGGTTGGCCTGGGCTTCGCCGAACGGGTTGTCGAGGATCGGCCAGTGCCAGAACAGGATCGGGGCGGTGAGCTTTTGGTTGGTGACTTTGCGTGGGCTGCCCAGATGATCGGGCTGGATCGGGTACAGGTTCGTGCCGTTCAGCAGGCCGACCGGCAGGTCGTCCAGCCACAGGAATTCCTGCACCTGGCCGCCGGCCGCGCTGGCGTCTTCGACCAGGATGCGGCCGGCTGCGTCATAGGCGTAGCGCCTGGTTTTACCGAACACCTGCTTGTACACGCGCTCGCCGCGGGCGTTGTGGCGGTAGCGGGTGGTGCCGCCCGATGAGGCGACCGAGACCAGTCGGTTGCGTTCGTCGTAGCCCAGGGTGGCATCGGAGCGGCTGGTGAGATCGCGCCGCGTGGTGTTGCCATTGGCATCGTAACTGCGGCCACTCGCCCCGACCGCGAGCAGGCGATGGCTGTCGTTGCTGTAGCTGTAGGGCAGCGGGAGATTGACGCGGCGGTCGCCGAAACGGGGGTCCGGCAGGCGATGCGCGTCTTGCCGACGCCTGCGCACGTGGCGCCGTCCACCACGACCATCGCCCCGGCGCGGCGGGGCGGTATCGGACAACATTCGGTGCGTGGCGTCGATCATGGCGGGCATGCTGCGATCTTACTCTGGCTCACGCTTGCGGCGGTGTTCGGTTGAAGCTTGCCGAGCTCGTGCTCGGCGCACCCGGCCTATGGAGTGCGGCGCTCCGTGTCGCACGCCAAATTTCCCGCTGGTGTCGACAACCTCAAGCTCACCGGCACCGCCTTCGTAGTCGGGTATAGCGGCGGCTTGGTCGGCCCTGCCAATCCGAGATCGCACCCCATTAAAATTACTCTTGCGGCTTATCTATATCAGAAATATACTCTGCACATGATTTTTTGCTTGTTGCTATTGAAAAAGCAGATATCGGGTCCGGAGCGCTTTTATTTGTAATTACGTATCTTTCGATAATTTGACAACTTCCTCCAATCACCTCATCGGTCGTGTTGTCGATAGTCATCTGCAATATTTTGAAATCAAAGAAATAGGTTATATCGTAGGTCTTATCATCCCGGCAATCCCACCCTTCACGTGCAGCGCCATAAACCCAGTTCGCCGTATTCTCAGGATCACCATTACCATTATCTAACGGACGGCCAAGATGGTGAATAGCCGAAGTCATGCTTCTTGGTTTACGGGTGATCCATTGAATATCGTCAATCAGGCGTCGCTTATTTATCCTGGTCCACGCAAAATCCATACTTTTCCCAACGCAGCCCTCGTATATCACTCGTTCGGCACACCCGGTAACTGATAGAAAGAATATGGTAAGCAGGATCAGGCGCATCAATTGGTCCCTCCAAATGTCTTAGCACCGTAGGATGGGCAAAGGCCGCAGGCCGTGCCCATCATCGACCTTGCCGAACCCTTGCCCACCTGGCGCTGGGCGACCCCGCCCGCCTATGGCGTGCGGCGCTACGCGCCGCTTTGGATGCTCTGACTGCACCGCCTGACGTAAGGCATCCAAAGCGGCGCCTAGCGCCGCACTCCAATTTTCGCGCTGGTGCCGATGGCCTCGGGCGCACCATTATTGCCTTCGCTTCGGGCCATTGCGGCGGTTTGTTCGTTTCATGCATCAATGCGAGACCTGACCCCATTCTTTCGACCCCATTCTTCCCTTAATTCTTATTTCTTTGAATATTTCTTGGACAACCTAACATTGACTATTGCAACTGCGCCCAAACCCAATAACAGGCCGCCACAAATAATGTATTTACCGAGAAACGTGTAAGTGATAATCAAAACCAAGTCAAGTATGATAATAAATAAAAGCACATTCCGTCCGATAAATAACTTGCGCTTGGCATTGGTTTCCATGTTTTTTCAACCCTCGCTCATTTCATTTATTGGTAAGAACATTTGTCAATTGAACATGCGAGGGGACACCCACCCAAAGCCCAACCGCCTACAGCTGCTGCACCAATCGCACCAGCCGCCGTCGCGGTGGCGGTTGCAGCGGCAGCAGTTGCGACCGTTACACCGGCGGACCCCGCAACTCCAGCCGCAACGCCTGCGCCAATACCTGAGACCAGCACCGTAGGATGGGTCAAGCGCAGCGGACCCGTCATCGACCTTGCCGAACTCTTGCAGCGTTTGCACTGCTGACCGTGGCCACCACTCCCCCGCCCATGGCATAACCGGTTCGTGTCGGACAGCTTTGGCTGGATCGCGAAGGATGGGTGTTCTGAGCTCTTTCCTGAGGTCTTTTGCACCCAGTTTTTCTAATTTGCAGTTACAAGAACCCCAAGACTAAATCCCAATTCGCAGAGCTTCTGAAGATGTTCAGGTGCTATCTCTGCACTTATATACTCTCCATCATAGAAAATTAAAACAAACTCTAATCGGGAGCCACTCGATTTGATCTTGCTAAAAAAAGCGCGCTTGTCGTACATCTGATTGATAAGCTTCTCAATGGTGTCAAAATGCCCCGCTTCCATTTCCATATGAATACTATCCGAATAGCTCCACGATGAATCCGAATGGACACCGCCCACTAGCAGACCCGTCGGCGTGGTTACGGGATCACCACGCTTCCAGCTTTTGGTAGGCTTCATGCCAATTGTGTTCGTAATCTCCTCCGGATCTAGCTCTGGATGTTTAATAAGTAATTGCACAGAATACGAAACTACTGATTTTTTTATCATTATCGTCCACCGCGATCTTTTCCACGGCGCCCAGCAGGTTGGCCGGAGCCTGTGTAGATTCCAGCCGGGCCGTGATTTGTCCACGAGCCATTCGGATTTTGTACCCAAACGTCTTCATTTGGTGGAGGTCCAATCTTGACCTTGTCCCGGGGTCCCGCACCAACCTCGGATTTTATTTTTCCATGGTCTCCGGACCAGGGGGTTTGGTCTATCGGCTTTGAGCCAGGCGGTGGACCACCATCAGTGCATGAACTACAGTCATTTGAGTTCTGGTTAATGGCGCCCCGAAAAAATCCAGAATTAACGAGAATCCTTGCTGCGCTGTAAAGTAAAGCACAAACTTCCCTTACTGGATCAGGCTCAACGCAACGTTGGGGATCCAGCATACAAACTACGTCGTTATCGCTGTGAGTTGTCGCACCACCAAGCGCACCTCCCGCACCAAATCCTCCTCCCAATGCATCGCCAAGCGCGCCAGCTGCCACTTGCAAGCCATCGAAATCAAAATACACACCCGGATTCTGTAAAGAATAACCAAACGTGCTCGGCCCACCCCCCAGCCCAATCGGATCGCTCTCCACATACCTCCCCACCCCCGGTTCGTAGTCGCGGAAGGTGTTGTAGTGCAGGCCGGTTTCGGGGTCGTATTGCTGGCCGGGGAAGCGCAGGTTGAGGGTGAACTTGCTGCCGTTGAGGTTGGGGTCGTCGTCGGGTGGGAATTCGCCGAACGGGTTGTCGAGGATCGGCCAGGACCAAAGCAGGGTCGGGGCGGCGAGTTTCTGGGTGGTGACTTTGCGTGGGCTGCCCAGATGGTCGGGCTGGATCAGGTACAGGGTCTTGCCGATCAACAGGCCGACCGGCAGGTCGTCCAGCCATAGGAATTCCTGTACCTGGCCGCCGGCCGCGCTGGCGTCTTCGACCAGGATGCGGCCGGCTTCGTCAAAGGCGTAGCGGCTGGTTTTGCCGAACACCTGCTTGTACACGCGCTCGCCGCGGGCGTTGTGGCGGTAGCGGGTGGTGCCGCCCGATGAGGCGACCGAGACCAGTCGGTTGCGTTCGTCGTAGCCCAGGGTGGCATCGGAGCGCGTGGTGAGATTGCGCCGCGTGGTGTTGCCATTGGCATCGTAGCTGCGGCCACTCGCCCCGACCGCGAGCAGGCGGTGGCTGTCGCTGCCATAGCTGTAGGGGAGCGGGAGAGTGCCGCGGCGGTCGCCGAAGCGGGTGCCGGGGTGGCGATTCGTGTCTTGCCGACACCTGTGCGCGTGGCGCTGTCTACCATGACCATCGCTTCGGCGCGGTGAGGCGGTGGCAGACAGCACTCGGTGACTGGCGTCGATCAGGGTGGGCATGGCGCGATCTTACTCTGGCTCACTCTGGCGGCGGTGTTCGGTTGAACCATGCCGAGCTGGTGCTCGGCGCGCCCAGGCTATGGCGTGCGGCGCTACGCGCCGCTTTGGTTGCTCTGGCTGCATCGACCGACGAAAGGCATCCAAAGCGGCGCCGAGCACCGCACTCCAAATTGTGCGCTGGTGGCGATGGCCTCGGGCGCACCGGCACGCCCATTCGGCTTCGGCCATTGCGGCGGATTGGTCGTCATACTTGCCAATACGAGACCGTACCCCATTCTTTGGTCGTGGGCCCTGCCAATGCGAGATCGCACCCCATTAAACTTACTCTTGCGGCTTACCTATATCAGAAATATACTCTGCACATGACTTTTTGCTTGTTGCTATTGAAAAAGCAGATACCGGGTCCGGGGCGCTTTCATTTGTAATTACGTATCTTTCGATAATCTGACAACTTCCTCCAATCACCTCATCGGTCGTGTCGTCGATAGTCATCTGCAATATTTTGAAATCAAAGAAATAGGTTATATCGTAGGTCTTATCATCCCGGCAATCCCACCCTTCACGTACAGCGCCATAAACCCAGTTCGCCGTATTCTCAGGATCACCATTACCATTATCCAACGGACGGTCAAGATGGTGAATGGCCGAAGTTATGATTCTTGGTTTACGGGTGATCCATTGAATATCGTCAATCAGGCGTCGCTTATTTATCCTGGTCCACGCAAAATCCATACTTTTCCCAACGCAGCCCTCGTATATCACTCGTTTGGCACACCCGGTAACTGATAGAAAGAATATGGTAAGTAGGATCAGGCGCATCAATTGGTCCCTCCATGCCGAACTCTTGCCATGCTTGCAGTGGTGACCGTGGCCACCACTACCCCGCCCATGGCGCAGCCGTTTCGTGCCGGACACCTTTGGCTAGATCGCGAAGGATGGGTGTCCTGATCTCTTTGCCGGCATAACCCGATCGCTCGGTAGCCGCGTGGAATGGGTCAGGTGCAGCGGACCCATCATCAGCCTTGCCAAACACTTGCGGCGCTTGCGCTGGAGACCGTGGCCACCCCGCCACCGACCACGGCGCAGCCGGTTCGTGTCGGACAACGTTGGCTGGATGGCGAAGGATGGGTGCCCAGATATTCTTCATCCAGATATTCTTCATCCAGATATTCTTCATGTGCCGTTATCCACCGGCCGTCCCGACAAACACATCGTCAGTTGACCTCGATCCTCGCACCATTTTCCCGACTGAAGACAGTGGCATATTTTCTGTTTGTGAATTCGTAGACGATACGGCAACCTTCTATGCGACTGTGGAACTTCCGCGGCCGATAGAGTTCCAGCCACACATATACTCCAACCATGGCAAAGAAGCCAATCCATGGCAGGGGTGCCGCTAAGCTTGCTTCAAACGTTTCTTCGCCAAGTAAGCGTCCCAACAGGAACAAACAGAGAATCGGTGCCGTAGGCAGCAACCACCCGCGCCAAATTCGCTCAGCGCGCAGCGCCCACCAGTGTCGACGACATAAGGGTAGCTCCAGATGGCCCTCGCCCAGGAACCCCATCAATGGAAACCAACGAGCAAATCCGGTCGAGCTGCTGTCGTGAGACAGACCGGCAACGCTTGTAGCCGGTCCCAGACAGACAGCACACATGTCCGGAAAAACCGGATCCTTGTCTTCGCCAAGGGTTACCACGTAGCTGTGGTCACGGCGAAGTATGCGCCTTTTGATGAATAGAAATATATTTGTCTTAGCCACAGTAATTGCCACGCTCCTGGCTAATCCTATTGGATCAAGTGTAGTTTCATATTATTAGTTCAATTAGGGCATGAACAATCTTTGACCTCATTACGAAACTGATTAACCGCAAGCACCGCGCCCGTTACGTAGAAAACTCTTCCACAAACTTTTATTAATGTTGCTCCAGCTTTTGTTGCCCGGCCAACGTTTACATCCGATCGATATTTTCGTCCTGTAGAACCACGGCTCCTCCTCTTTTTAGCTCGGTCGGCGTGAGCCTGCGCGCTCCTAAACTCGTTCTCCGCTACTGTATTGGAAAACTTTTCACCCGCACTTGCAGCTAAGTCAGGCGTGTCGCCCTCAGCAAACGCCGCGATTGGTCCGAGTGGCGTGAAGTTTAAAGCGAGATTTAGCGTCGCCTTGTCTAGACAAGGACACGGTCTTAATTCCATTCGTAGATTTGGATCTGTGTAAAAGTTTCCGCCATCTAGACCATGCGGATCGAAATATGCTAATGGATCAGCGAAAACATACAAGAATGTATTATCGCCCCCATCCAACCCAATCGGATCCGACTCCACATACCTCCCCACCCCCGGTTCGTAGTCGCGGAAGTAGTTGTAGTGCAGGCCGGTTTCGGGGTCGTATTGCTGGCCGGGGAAGCGCAGGTTGAAGGGGAAGGCTTTGCGGTCGCCATCGGGGTCCTGGTTGGCCTGGGCTTCGCCGAACGGGTTGTCGAGGATCGGCCAGTGCCAGAACAGGATCGAGGCGGTGAGCTTTTGGTTGGTGACTTTGCGTGGGCTGCCCAGATGATCGGGCTGGATCAGGTACAGGTTCGTGCCGTTCAGCAGGCCGACCGGCAAGTCGTCCAGCCACAGGAATTCCTGCACCTGGCCGCCGGCCGCGCTGGCGTCTTCGACCAGCAGGCGCCCGGCTTCGTCATAGGCGTAGCGGCTGGTTTTGCCGAACACCTGCTTGTACACGCGCTCGCCGCGGGCGTTGTGGCGGTAGCTCACGGTGCCGCCCGATGAGGCGACCGAGACCAGTCGGTTGCGTTCGTCGTAGCCCAGGGTGGCATCGGAGCGTGTGGTGAGATTGCGCCGCGTGGTGTTGCCATTGGCATCGTAGCTGCGGCCGCTCGCCCCGACCGCGAGCAGGCGATGGCTGTCGCTGCTGTAGCTGTAGGGGAGCGGGAGATTGCCACCAATGGTCTTGCTGCGACGATTGCCGATCGCATCGTAGGTATAGGCTTCGACCAAACCTTGTGGTTCCGGCGGATCGGCGTCGGCCTTGGCATCGAGCGACTTCGGCAGGGGCGCTTCGCCGGCATAAACCTGGCTCAGTCGATACAGCGGGTCGTAGACGTAGCTGTTGTTCGGCGGCTGCCCGCCCAGCACATCGCTCAGCGCGGTGATGTTGCCGACTGCGTCCAGGGTGAAGTCGAGATCGAGGCCGCTGGGCGTTGGCAGGTTGCTGTCGATTTGCTCGATCCAGTAGTTTTGGTCGTAGCTGCGGGTCTGGGTCTGGCCGCTGGCCCAGGTGATCTGCCGGACCGGGCCGAACGGATAGTAGTCGACCGCGCTGATCACCGCCTGCGGGACGGAGCCGGCAGGGGTGACGCTCAGACTCACGATCCGGCCCAGGCTGTCGCGACCGTAATTAACCTCGGTGCCGCTGGGGTAGCGGATGCTGGTGATGCGGTCGGCCAGGTTGTAGGTATAGGCGATGGTCTGCGCCTGGCCATCGACCACGGCGAGTTTGCGGGTGAGGTTGCCGCGGCGGTCGTAGCAGAGCTGGGTGCTGCCGCTCGGGTCGCTGAAGCCGGTGAGGCGGCCGATGCCGAAACCTTCGCCCGCCGGGCAGGCGGCGTGGTTCTGGTCGTAGCTGAAGGTGAGGTTGTTGCTGGCGGTGGGGTAGTCGATCGCGATCAGACGGTTGAGCGCGTCGTAGTGATAGCTGCTGGTGACGCCGCGGGCATCGGTCTGGCTGGCGCGGTTGCCGGCGCTGTCGTAACTGTAGACGGTGCTGCCGGTGTCCGGGCTGTGCAGTTCGATCTGGTCGTTCAGGCCGTTGTAGACATACTCGGTGGCCAGGCCTTCGGCGTCGGTGACCTGGGTGAGGTTGTCGCGGGCGTCGTATCGGTATTGGGTCTGGCCGAGCAGGGCGTCGGTGGTGCGGATCAGGCGGTTGAGCGGGTCGCTGTCGTTGTCGGTGGCGTTGCCGAGCGCGTCGGTCAGGGTGTCCGAGTTGCCATTCGGGTCGTAGCTGTAGGTGGTTTCGGCCGAGGGATGCGGGCCGCTGGCCGCGGTTAGTTGTTGGTGCAGGCGGCCGAGGTTGTCGTAGACACGGCCGAGGTTGCGGGTGAGCGCATTAGCCGGATCGAAGGTGTTTTCGGCGGTGCGATTGCCGGCCGGGTCCAGGGTGTAGCTGATGCGGTTGCCGAGGTTGTCGCTGATCCGGATCAGGCGGTGGGCGTCGTCATAGCCGTAGTCGATGAAGGCACCGTCGGCCTGGGTGATGCGGGTGACCTGGCCCACACCGTCATAGGCGAGGCTGGTGGTGGCGTCGCCGGCGCTCGGGCTGCCATCGGCATTGGCACGGACGCTGCGGGTTTGCAGCCAGCCGCGGGCGTGGTAGCCAAGATCGGTGATCACGCCATTGGCGTCCTTGATGCGCAGCACCCGACCGGCGCCGTCGTAGCGCTGGTATTCGGTGGTCTGGCCGAGGGCGTTGACGACCCGATGCAGGTCGCCCTTGCGGTGCGGACAGCTTGTCGGCGCGGCGGCGCAACTGGCGTCGTCGCTGGGGTAGTAGCTGTAGCTGGCACTATCGGTAAGATCGGTGCGCGCGCCATCGCTGGCCTTGATCTGGCCGAGGACCGGGCAGGTGCTGGCGGGCAGCGCCAGGTCGCTTTCGTCGCAGTAACTGGTCAGGGTTTGGCGCACGCCATCGGGCGCGGTCGCGCTGCTGCCACAGAGATAGGCGACGGCGCTCGGATCGCCGGGATCGACTTCGCAGCGCGCGGTGGTCTGGCCGCGGGCATTGACCTGGAAGCGGGTCAGCGATTCGCGCTGCCAGCGGGTGGAGCCGGCGCTGGTACATGGCTGCGGCGTGGCATTCGGCGCCGAACAGGCATACACGCTGCGCTCGAGCGGCACGCGCAGGATCGCATCCCAGACGGTTTCGGTCTTGCGTTCGTCGCTGACCGCTTGGGCCGGGTCGCTGTCCTTGCCCTGGGCCTCGATCCGGCGGATCTCCAGACCGCGGGTGTCGGTGTCGATGTCGGTTACGGTGCCGTTGAAGTCGGTGGTTTTGTCCTTGAAGCCGACGGCATCGTAGGTCTGATTTTGCATGCTGCCGGTGCCGCAGGTGGCGCAGGGCTGGCTGACACCGGTGGTGCGGATCACCCCGAGGATGCTTTGGTAGGTGTAGGTGCGCTGGGTGCCGAGCGGGTCGGTCACCACGGTTTGGCTGTAGGGCACGGTGAAATCGAGGGTAAAGGTATCGACATCGACACCGGGTGCGGCGTGGTGTTTGGTGACCACGGCGCGACCGACCTCGTCGTAGCCATAGGTCGCATAGCGCGCGCCGTTTTCGTCGATGATGCCGGTGAGATACCTTGGGAAGACGGCATTTTCGTAACGGTATTGGCGGGTCTTGCGGATGCCCTGGCCATCGGCCGGGTAGGTGACGCTGAGCAGATTGCCGATCGCATCGTAAGCGTAGTCGTAGGCGCCGCCGGTGGGGTCGGTCATGACCGCGATTCGGCCCTCGCCATCGTAGGCAAGGCCGATGCTACGGCCAACCGGATCGGTGACCCGAACCAGCCGATCCTCGACATCGTAAGCATAGGTCGTTACCTGGCCGTCGCGGCCTTGGCTGCTGAGCAGCCGGCCGGCGGCGTCGTAGAGTTCGATATCGTCGCTGGCAGAAACGTATTCCCAGCCGGTGATATTGCCCAGCAGGTCCTCGAATGCGCTGAGTCGATCGACCTGTTCCTGGCGTGGGTTGAACACCCGCTTGCCATCGAGGATTTGCGCACTCTTGTAGAAATACGAAGTGGTGCTGCCGCGCTGCACGTAGGCGGTGACCACCTCGCCACCGACGACCGGATTGGCGGCGACGCCCCAGACGTGCTTGTCGAAGTTGTGGCGCCAGTGCTTGCCGAAACGACCGTCGCTAAGGCTGGTATCGACCGCCGGCACCCCGACTTCGGACGTGGACTGGAAGGTGCGCTCAAAGCGCAGACCGCCGCCGGCTGGGCTGTAGTCGGTTTCGGTTTGGGTCTTGGTGCCGACTTCGGTGCCGACCGGGTTGCCGACGCTGGAACCCGCCGGACCGCCGAACGCGCCTCCTCCCGCGCAGGAAAGTTCGATTTTGCGTTCGCAGTAATCAGTATCAAAAACTCTTCGAGGTTGCCAGACGGGTGTGCCGCCGAGTGGGGGCGGACCACAGCCATGTCCCCGGGATTGCGCGAAAAATGTCAGCGTGTTGAAAGCTTGACATTCGCCTCCCGATTGACGGGCAATCCAGACAAATAGAATTCCGGTGTTCCTTTGCTGCTCGTAGGTGTCATAATTGAAATGACTAAAAAAGGATGAGGACGGGAAAAGTCCATATACAGGATTATCAACAGGATAGGTTGCATTAGGGGGGCCATCGCAGGACGTCCACCCTCCCTTTGCAAAAGAATCAACTATGATCCCTTTATACTCTTCGATAGCCTCTGCCAATGTACTATATAGGTCCGTGGCTTCCCCTGGACCAGGAATATGAAAGATCCACGGCGTCTCCCAAGGGGGATACGCGGTACATTCCACCGTACCGTCAGGGTTCTCATTCCGGCAATTTGTATTCTGCGCAAAAACCGATCCGGTCCATGCGCCGACCAGCAAGATCAACAGCAATTGCGCCGCAAGCGCAGCCAGCCGCCGTTGCCCGCGTGTGGGACAATCAAGGATGTCCGATGGAAATATACGCCGAAAAGTATCAACAGGCACGGGCACAGCCGAATGAAGTGGGGCGAGGACTTTCGAAAGGCGGCTCGGCATGGACTGAAACTCCGTATGGGTATGTTGGTTCCAAGGATTGCGGAAGTGGGATGCCGTTTTTTTGCTGGGCGGGGTCGGTTGTGATGCGAAGATCAGAACGTTGGGTGAGCGCTTGACGATCGCCGTCTCGTTTGCTTGGGGTGCTTGTCGATGGCGGCGCAATGTAAATCACTTTGACGGGGGTGGCAAGCCGGCCGATGGATGTAGGTCGGGCCAGCCGATGCTGGCGGAGCTTGCGCGCCAATACGGATGGGGGCGTTCGACGCGGACAGGTTGGGTGGTGGCACTTGGGCCTGGCGTCGGTGCTTGGTGGCTGTGCGCGGTGCGGTTTGGCGCTTTGGGTGTTGTGGGTTCGGGTTGCGTTGGCGGTGGTGGCGTCGCGTTGCGGCGTGGGTGTTGCTGCTGACACGGTGGCAGGCCTGTCGATGTTGGTCGGTGTTCGATGGGTTTGGGCGCGCTGGTGTGGACGGGGCGCAGGACTTGGTGCTGCGGGCAAGTCGGGCACTGGGCCCCGGCGTTCGCCGGGGCGACGGTGGGGGTTGTTTGCGCCGATCAGATGCGCAGCTGGCAGTAGAGCTTCCGGATGACCAGCTTCGCTGTTGAGAGCCCGCTGCGCTCCATCCAGGCTACTCACTGCACTGCATCCGGGCTATGGGTTGCGGCCATTTTCGGCGTTGCGGTTGGTTGCGAGGCTACGGTGATGGGTCCGCTGCGCTTGACCCATCCTACGTTTGCGGCGCTGTGGTTGGGTTGTGGGTTGTGGGGTAGAGCCCACGGATGACCAGCTTCGCTGTTGAGAGCCCGCTGCGCTCCATCCAGGCTACTCACTGCGCTCCATCCGGGCTACTCCCCGTTCCTTGTTCCCCGTTCCCCGTGCCCCGCTCCCCGTGCCCCGCGCCATTCTCTGACAGCGCTGGCGGTTCGGCATACAATCGTCGGTTGTTGCGCCGCCGTGGTGGTGGGGGCAACGCGGGCGAGCCTTTATGACGGATTTTTCTGATGTGCTGCGCGATCGTCGCTGGTCGGTGCCGGTTTATTGGGCACTGCTGGTGGTGCTTGCCGGTTGCTTGCTGTGGCTGGCGGCGCGGCTGTTGTGGCTGGTGCTCGGTTGGTCGGCGCCGTTGCCGGAGCCGTTGGCCTATGCCGCGATGACCGAGACTGAACAGGCGCCGCCGGCGCTGGCGGCCTGGCATTTGTTCGGCAGCGCTTCGAGCCTGGTCGATCAGCGCAATCTGGCCGCGGATGCGCCGGAGAGCCAGTTGCAATTGACCCTGGTGTTGGTCTGGGCGGGGCGGGATCCGCGCCGCGGCATGGCGATCGTGCGCGATGCCGAGGGCAGCGAGCGCAGTATCCGGGTCGGCCAGGAGGTCGCGCCCGGGGTGCGCCTGGACCAGGTGCTGCCGGATCGGGTGCTGCTGAGCCGCAGCGGGGCGATTTCGGTGTTGCCGCTGATTCGCGAAGGTGCCGGCGCCGGCGGCGCGGCTGCCGACGTTCCATCGCCTTCGGCCGGCAAGCCCGGGTTCGCCACCGGCGGCGGGGTGGTGTCGGCGCCCGGTCCGATGATCGGTATAGCCGGCATGGGCCAGGTCGGCGCGCCGAATGTGCCGATGGCCGGGGTCGATCTGGAGGCGGTGCGCAAGCAGCTCGGCGCCGATCCGCTCGAACTGGCCCGGCAGATTACGCCGCTGCCGGTGATGGAAAATGGCAAACTGGTCGGGGTGCGGTTGCACGCCGGGGCCAATCAGGCGGTACTGTCGCGACTCGGCCTGCAGCCCGACGACATCGTCACTTCGGTGAACGGCGTCGCGGTCAGCGACCCGTCGCGGATCGCCGGGGTGGTGGCCGGGCTTGGCCAGTCCGGAAAAATCAGCGTCAATGTTCGTCGCAACGGCAAGACCGAAACGCTTTCGGTCGACCTCCACTGATCAGGAACAATACGCATGCCCAGAGTCTCGATTTTCCTCGCCGCCGGCCTGCTTCTGGTCAGCGCCGCCGGCCACGGCCAGGACCAGGATGTGTACGCCGGCAATGCCGCCGGTGCCGGTGCCGGGCAGCAAAACACGCTGAACATCAAGGACGCCGATATCCGCACGCTGATCGCCACGGTCAGCGAGATCACCGGCAAGAACTTCATCGTCGATCCGCGCGTGGAGGGCAAGGTCAATGTGGTCTCGGCGCGACCGATGGACGCCGACGAGATCTATTCGGTGTTCGAGTCGATCCTGCGCGTCAATGGCTATGCCCTGGTCAATGCCGGCAATATGGTCAAGATCGTGCCGGAGGCGCTGGCCATGCAGGACGGCGCGACCAGCGGCGGGCTGCTCGGACCGGATACCCTGGTGTCGCAGGTGATCAAGCTCAAGCATGTCGCCGCCAAGGACCTGCTGCCGGTATTGAACCCACTCAAGCCGCAGAGCGCGCAGTTGTCGGCCAGCCCCTCGGGCAATGCGCTGGTGGTGATCGACCGCGCCGCCAACGTGGCGCGCATCGAGAGTCTGGTGCGGCGCATCGATGTGGCCTCGGAAAGCGCGGTCGAGGCGATCCCGCTGAACCACGCCAGCGCCAGCGAAGTGGCCAGCACCCTGACCCGGCTGGCCGGCGACAATGGCAACGGCGGCGGCGCCAGGGCGGTCGCCGATACCCGCACCAATTCGGTACTGCTGTCCGGCGAACAGTCGGCGCGGCTCAAGCTGCGCGCGCTGATCACCCACCTCGATACCCCGCTCGAAAACAGCGACGCGACCCAGGTCGTGTATCTGCGCTATGCCAGCGCCGAGACCCTGGCGCCGGTGCTGGAGAGCGTCGCCTCGACCCTGACCGGCACCAACAGCAAGGACGAGAACAAGGTCGCCACGATCCAGGCGCACAAGGAAACCAACGCGCTGGTGATCACCGCCGCGCCGGCCGTATTCCGCGAATTGCAGGCGGTGATCCGCGGCCTCGACGTGCGCCGCGCGCAGGTGTTGATCCAGGCGATCATCGCCGAGGTCAGCGACGAGGCGGCACAGGAAATTGGCGTGCAGTGGCAGACCACCGGCAGTTTGAACGGCGATTCCGGGGTGATCGGCGGCACCAACTTTCCCGGCACCGGCGGCCAGGGCAGCATCGTCGGTGCGCTCACCAACCCGCTCGGCGCGATCGGCGCCGGGCTCAACCTGGGCTATCTGGATGGCGTCACCACCGACCCGATCACCGGCGAGACGATCGCCAAGATCGGCGTGCTGGCCAAGTTGATCAAGGGCGACGGCCGCAGCAATGTGCTGTCCGAGCCCTCGATCATGACCATGGACAACAAGGAGGCGGTGATCAAGGTCGGCCAGGAAGTGCCGTTTCTTACCGGCCAGTTCACCAACACCGGCTCGGGCGGTTCCTCGCAGCCGACCAACCCGTTCCAGACCGTCGAGCGCAAGGATGTCGGCATCGAACTCAAGGTCACCCCGCATATCAACGAAGGCAACGAGATCGCCCTGGACATTTCGCAAGTCGTGTCCAGCCTCGCACCGACCCCAACCGGGGCCAGCGACCTGGTCACCAACAAGCGTGAGATCAATACCAGCGTGATGGTGCGCGACGGCGACCTGCTGGTGCTGGGCGGACTGACCACCCACGACGTGCAGGAAAACATCAGCAAGGTGCCCGGGCTCGGCGACATTCCCCTGCTCGGTAACCTGTTCCGCTTCCGCAAGTCCAACGTGCTCAAGCGCAACCTGATGGTGTTCCTGCGCCCGGTGATCCTGCGCGACGCCGACGCCGAGAGCGCGCTATCGCAAGAGAAATACAACTTCCTGCGCGCCGAGCAGATCAACGCCGCCGGCAACCGCGAGAACCTGATCAAGAAGGACCTGCCGCTGCTGCCCGAGCTGTCGCCGCTGCCGGCCCCGGCCGAACCAGCCGCCGAATCGACCGAGCCGGCCGGGCCGGCCGCCGCGAACGCGGCCAGCGCCGATCAGCGACCGTGAGCCAAGCCGCCCAACCGGCCCGACCGAGTTTCGCCTTCGCGCGCAAGAACGGCGCGACCGTGCTCGACTGGGAAGATGGCGTCGCCCTGATCGCGCACCGGCCGGACGTGCGCCCCGAGACTCTGACCGAGCTGCGCCGCTACTGCGGCACGCGCATCCGCCTGCAGCGCTACGAGCCGGCCGCCTTCGAGCGGCTGCTGCGCGATCTTTACGAGGCCGGTGGCGACGCCCGGCAGATGGTCGCCGACCTGGACGGCCGGGTCGATCTCAATGCCCTGGCCGAAGAACTGCCGGAGCCCGAAGACCTTGCCGAGAGCGACGATGACGCGATCATCATCCGCCTGCTCAACGCGCTGCTGTCGGAGGCGATCCGCGAGAACGCCTCGGACATCCACATCGAACCGTTCGAGAGCCGGCTGGTGGTGCGCTTCCGCGTCGATGGCGTGCTGCGCGAGGTGCTGACCCCGCAGAAGGCGGCGGCGCAGCCGATCGTGTCGCGGATCAAGGTGATGGCCAAGCTCGACATCGCCGAGAAGCGTCTGCCGCAGGACGGCCGCATCGCCCTGCGCATCGCCGGCCGCCCGGTCGATGTGCGGGTGTCGACCATTCCGGCCGGCTACGGCGAGCGCGTTGTGCTGCGCCTGCTCGACAAGCAGGCCGGCCGGCTCGATCTCGGCAAGCTCGGTATGGCAGCGGCGATGGAGGCGGCGATCGACGAGCTGATCCACCGCCCGCACGGCATCCTGCTGGTCACCGGCCCGACCGGCTCCGGCAAGACCACCACCCTGTATGCCGCGATCTCGCGGCTGAACGACAGCAGCCGCAATATCCTGACCGTCGAGGATCCGATCGAGTATTACCTGGACGGCATCGGCCAGACCCAGGTCAACAGCCGCGTCGACATGACTTTCGCGCGCGGCCTGCGCGCCATTCTCCGCCAGGATCCGGACGTGGTCATGGTCGGCGAAATCCGCGACCTGGAGACCGCCGAGATCGCCGTGCAGGCCTCGCTGACCGGGCACCTGGTGCTGTCCACCCTGCACACCAATTCCGCGGTCGGCGCGGTCACCCGGCTGCGCGATATGGGGGTCGAACCGTTTCTGCTCGCGTCCAGCCTGATCGGCGTGCTCGCGCAGCGGCTGGTGCGCACACTGGATCCGGCCCTGGCCGAATCCTACCCGGCCAGCGCGGTCGAACTTGCGGCCATGGGCCGCGGCGAGGCCGCCGGCGCGCCGCCCACGCTGTGGCGACCGCGCACCGGCCTGACCGGCCGCCACGCCGGATACAAGGGCCGCAGCGGCATCTACGAACTAGTGTTGGTCGACGAGGGCATGCGCCGGCTGATCCACGACAATGCCAGCGAGGCCGAGCTCGAAAAACTGGCGCGCAGCCGCACCCGTTCGATCGCCGAGGATGGCTGGGACAAGTGCCTGGCCGGCACCACCTCGCTCGCCGAAGTGCTGCGCGTGGTGCGCGAAGATTGAGCGGGGCCAGAGGTCAGAAGTGAGCGCAGGTAGGGCGGATAAGCGCAGCGCACCGTCCAGAGGACTGAGGACAGACGACAGAAGACAGCAACAGCCGGCGCCGCGGCGCCGGCTATACTGAACGATCCAGGGGATGCGCCATGCGACGGTCGACCACGTGAAAAAAACCCAGCTCTATCTGCTCGCGCTTGGCATCGCCCTGATCGGCCTGGCCGGGTTCTATTACAAGTGGCAGGTGCTCAACTTTCCCCTGCACCGTCAGGAACAGTCGGAGATCTGGGAAGTCCAGGCGCGGGTCGAGTTTTCCGCCCGCTCCGGACCGAACAAGGTCACCCTGCAGATTCCGCACCAACCTCCCGGTTATGACGTGCTCGACGAGAAATTTGTCGCGCGCGACTACGGCATGAACATCGAGCTCGGCAAGCGCACCCGCGCCGTGCAGTGGCAGATTCGCCGCGCCCGCGGCCGCCAGGCCTTGTATTACCGCGCCACCGTCTATCGCGACCAACACCTGTCGATCGATGTCACGCCGCCGCGCCCGGCGCACCCCGGAACCTACCCGGAACCGTTTGCAACCGCACGCAGCAGCCTGCTCGAACAGGTCAAGCAGAAGTCGGTGGACTCGGCCTCATTTGCCGGAGAACTGGTACGCCGACTGGCGCATCCGGAGACCGATGGCGAAGCCGCGCTGTTGCTGGCAAACCGTCGAAGTGCCGAACAGCGTGCCGAGCTGGCAAAGAGCCTGCTCGCCGATCGCCGCATCAGCGCCCGGGTGATCCACGGCATTCGCCTACAGGACCAGCAAACCAGCACCCGGCTGGTTCCCTATCTGCAAACCTGGGACGCCGACCTGCAGCGCTGGAACACCATCGATATCGACAGCGGTGCCGAGGGCTGGCCCGAAGACCTGCTGCTGTGGAGCCTGAGCCAAAAACCGATCCTGTTGGTCGAGGGCAATCCGCAAGCCCATGTCGAGTTCTCCATGCAGCGCACCCTGGACGATGCACTCGAAGTCGCCAAACAGCGCCTGGAGGCCAAGGACCGCGAGCTGGTCGCCTATTCCCTGCTCAACCTGCCACTGCAAACCCAGCAGGTCTACCGCATCCTGCTGATGATGCCGATCGGCGCGTTCCTGATGTTGTTGCTGCGCAATGTGATCGGCATCAAGACCTTCGGCACCTTTATGCCGGTGCTGGTCGCACTGGCGTTCCGCGAAACCCGGCTGCTGGCTGGAGTGATCCTGTTCGGCAGCGTGGTCGGCATGGGCCTGCTGGTGCGCTTCTATCTTGAGCGGCTGCGCCTGTTGCTGGTACCGCGCTTGACCGCGGTGCTGATTCTGGTGGTGTTCCTGATGGCGATGGTCTCGGTGGTCAGCAATCGGCTCGGCTACGAACAGGGCCTGTCGATCGCGCTGTTTCCGATCGTAATCATGACCATGACCATCGAGCGCATGTCGATCGCCTGGGAGGAACGCGGCGGCGGTTTCGCCGTTCGCGAAGGTGTCGGCACCCTGATCGTTGCGATCATGGCCTACCTGGCCATGAGCATCGCCTGGTTGGAACACCTGATCTTCGTGTTCCCGGAACTGTTGCTGGTGCTGTTTGCAGCAACCCTGCTGATCGGGCGTTATTCCGGTTACCGTCTGACCGAGCTGTTCCGCTTTCGCGCGCTGGCCGCCGATCCGATCAGCCCAGCCGGTGCTGGGAAAGCGGTGCCATGATCAATCTGTTCGCCATTGCCCGGCGACTGCGCGCCATTGGCCTGACCGGCATCGGACAACGCAATGCCGAATTCGTGCTGATGTACAACCAGCGCAAATTTTATCCGCGGGTCGATGACAAGCTGATCACCAAACGCCTGGCGCTGGCGGCCGGTCTGCCGGTGCCCGAGTTGTACGCGGTGGTGCGCGAGGAACACCAGATCGAAGAACTGCACCAACAGATCAAAGAGCGCGAGAGTTTTGTGGTGAAACCGGCGCACGGCTCGGGCGGCGACGGCATCCTGGTCATCACCGGCCGACGTGGCGACAAGTATCGGCGCGGCAATGGCGAACTGATGTCGCGCGACGAGTTCGACCATCACCTGTCGAACATGTTGTCCGGTTTGTATTCGCTGGGCGGCCAACCCGATCACGTGTTGGTCGAGTACCGGGTCGAGTTCGATCCGGTGTTCGACCAGGTCAGCTACAAAGGCGTGCCGGATATCCGCATCATCAGCTTTCTCGGCTATCCGGTGATGGCGATGATCCGCCTGCCGACGCGGATGAGCGACGGCAAGGCCAACCTGCACCAGGGTGCGATCGGGGTCGGCATCGATATCCCGACCGGGATCACCCGACGCGGCGTGTGGGGCCGGGAACTGGTCCACGAGCACCCGGATACCGAAAGCACCATCGTCGGTCTGCGCATGCCGCATTGGGACCAGTTGTTGCTGATTGCGGCGCAGGCCTATGAACTGGTGGGCCTGGGCTATGTCGGGGTCGATATCGTGCTCGACAAACGCCGCGGGCCGCTGGTGCTGGAGCTCAACGCCCGGCCCGGGCTCGCCATTCAGATGGCCAATGGCAATGGTCTGCTGCACCGCCTGCGCAAGGTCCAGGCGCTGGAACGTGCCGGCCAACTGGCCAGCGACCCGGCGGAACGGGTGGCTTTCGCCAAGGCAAATTTTGCCACCACTTAACATATGCCGGGCGACAATGTCCGGCACTCGCCGGAACAGAACCTCGGCCGGATTCAAACGCCCGTCTGTTGTGGTCGGCCGGACCCGGCGCTAACCTTCGGTATTGCGCCGGCCGTCGCGCCGGACTTAGCCCTCATCTTCAACGATCTGGAGTTCGCCATGAAATGGTTCCGTCCGATGGTCTTCACCGTGTTCGCAGCTTTTGCGCTGACCCTGGTGGTCAGCGACTACGCCCACGCCCAGGACGCCTTCTCCGGACGCACCGGCAACCGCAAGGCCAAGCGCGACGCCGAGCGCGCCAAGAAAAACCAGGGCAAGGAGGAGGAACTGGTCAATCCGTATCCGAACAGCAGCCGCGCCGACGTGAACAGCAAATGGTCGGCCAAGCTGAGCAAGTTTGCGCAGAAGGGCATCGACGCCTACAACGAGCAGAATTACCCGGTCGCCCAACAACAATTCGGTGAAGTGATCGCCAACGACAAGGCCAGCGCCTTCGAGAAGGCGTACTCGTACCAGATCCTTGGCGCGGTCGCCTATGAGAGCGAAGAAGATTCGGTCAAGGCGATGGACTACAACAGCAAGGCGATCGAACTCGACGCCCTGCCCAACGAAGCGCACTTCGGGCTGATCGAGCTGAACGCGCAGTTGGCACTGCAGGAGGACCAGTTCGACCAGGCGATCCAGTGGGCCGATCGCTTCCTCAAGGAAACCGCCTCCGAGAAGGACCTGATGTACGCGGTCAAGGGCCAGGCCTACTACCAGCAGGAAAAGTTTGCGCAGGCCGCGGAGAACCTGAAGAAGGCCCTGGAAGTCTCCGAGAAGCCGCGCGACAACTGGACACCGCTGCTGTTGCTGTCCTATGCCGACGCCGGCATGAATACCGAGGCGATCGCTTTCGGCGAAAAGGCCCTGATCAAGGACCCGCGCAACAAGACCATGATCACCCAGATGTCGAACCTGTACATCGACACCGAGCAGCAGGGCAAGGCGCTGGCACTGATGGACCGCGCCTACGCCGACGGGGTGCTGGCGAGCGAGAGCGAATTGCGTCAGTTGGCCCAGTTGTACGCTTTCGCCGAGCAGCCGGCGCGCGGCGCCGAGATCGTCCAGGAAGGCATCGACAAGGGCATTCTGAAGGAAGGCCTGGCCACCTTTTCCCTGCTCGGCGACATTTACGCCCAGGGCGACGATGCCGCCAAAGCACTGGCCGCCTACGCCAAGGCCGAGCCGTTCGCGAAAGATGGCGACATGGCCTTCCAACAGGCCTATTGGCTTTACAACCTGGACCGGTTCGAAGAGGCCCGCGCCAAAGCCAAGGAGGCGTTGAGCCGGGTACCGTTCAAACACGAAGGCGACTGCTGGCTGACGCTCGGCAATGCCGAAATCGCGCTGGACAACAAGGCCGGAGCCATTGCCGCTTTCAAAAAAGCGACACAATTCCCGAACACCAAGGCCAGCGCGGAGAGCTGGTTGAAGAATGCCGCGCGCATGTAGGCGATCCGTAACCCCTTTTGCCGCTGCTCCGCGTTAGGTTCAGATAATCGGACCGAATCAGCGCCGACCCGCCTAGTTCGGTAACGAATGCTTCGCTATACTCCACTGCTCGCTCTGCGACCGGCAACGGCCGCGGACACCGGATCAGACCACCCAGGGCCAACCGAGACACCGCTCCATGTCCAATAATTCGAGTGAACTGGAAGCCAGCAAATTCAGCATCCGCCGGGTGATCGCGCAGGCGTTCGCCTTCGCGCTGCACGCTGGCCTGTTCCTGTTTTTGCTGGCACCGATGAAACCGCCGCAGATCGAAGAAGAGGAAGACAACGACTCGGTCGAAGTCGTCTTCCTGGAACCGCCGCCACCGCCGCCGCCGCCGCCGCCACCGCCGCCCGAGCCACCCAAGGAAATCGTCCCGAAGGTGATCGAGAAGCGGCCGGTGCCGATCCCGCAGGAAGAGCCGCCGCCGGAAATCGTCTTCGAAGAAGCCCTGCCGATGGCCGAAGAGGCGCCACCGCCGGCGCCACCGGCGCCGCCGCGCCCGTCGCTTCCGGCTGATCGGTCGGCCAGTGAGGACCCAAGCTGGCGTAGAATGCGCCCGCCGCGCTATCCGCCATCTGCCTTGCGCCGTCGCCTTGAGGGCGAGGTAATTTTGATTATTACGGTCGACGCCCAGGGCAACCCGACCGACATCCAGGTGCAGAAATCCAGTCGTTACCGCGAGCTGGACCAGGAAGCCATACGGGCCGCCAGGTCCTGGAAGTTCAACCCCGAAATTCGCGATGGACGCGCGATGGCGGGGCGTGTGTTGGTACCGATCAAGTTCACGCTGTAAATCCCATCCCGTTCCCGCTCAGCGAAAGGTATAGCCATGCTTCAAGACCAGACTTCGACCCCGCCTGCCGATGCAGCAACTCCCGCCCCGGTGGACGCGGTAGCGACCGACACGGCCAGCACGGCGGTCACGGCTGCCGCCGGTGCCGCGCCGCCGCCCGGACCCGAAAACCTCGCGGTCGGTGGCGTCGACGCCAACGCCGCAGCGCTGCAACAGATGGACTTTGCCCATCTTGCCGCCAACCTCGACAATCTTGGCTGGCTGGTGCTGATCACCCTGGTGGTGATGTCGGTCGGCAGCTGGATCTACATCGTCATCAACGGTCTGCAGAATTTCCGCATCACCAGCCGCATGGAGCGGATCATCGCGACCTTCTGGGAGACCCCGTCCGCCGCCGATGCGGTGCGTTTCATGGAAGAACAGCCAGCGGGCGAACCGTTTTCCAAGCTGGCTCTTGACTGTGCCGGCGCCGCTGCCCATCACCAGCGCAACGAAGGTTCGCGCCTGGTCGAAGCCCTGAACCGCTCCGAGTTCATCGACCGCGCGTTGCGCCAGGCGGTGGCCCGCGAAAGTTCACGGCTGGAAAACGGCCTGACCTGGCTCGCAACCACCGGTTCCACCGCGCCGTTCGTCGGACTGCTTGGCACCGTGTGGGGCATCTACCACGCGCTGATCCGCATCGGGGCTTCCGGCGAATCCTCGATCGGCGCGGTTGCCGGCCCGGTCGGCGAGGCGCTGATCATGACCGCCTTCGGCCTCGGCGTGGCGATTCCAGCGGTGCTGGCCTACAACGGCTTCACCCGCTCGAACCGCAAGATCAACGCCCGTTTCGACGAGTTTGCGCACGATCTGCACGACTTCTTTGCCACCGGCTCGCGGGTCGAAGGCATGAGCCCGGGCAAGGGCAAAAAGTAATTGTCGCGGCCCAGGGAGTAGACGCTCATGGCTTTCTCAACCAGTAGTGGCGATGGCATCAAGGCCGAAATCAATGTCACGCCGCTGGTCGACGTGATGTTGGTGCTGTTGATCATTTTCATGATCACCACGCCCCTGCTGTCGCACAAGATCAAGGTCACCCTGCCCGACAAGACCGTGACGGTGCCGGAAGAAAAACTTCCGACGCCGATCACGCTGGCGGTGGAAGCCAGCGGCGCGCTGTATTGGAATGACGAGCCGATCAGCAAGGACGGACTGCTGCGGCAACTGCGGATCGAGGCGCGTCGCGAGCCACAGCCGCTGCTTGAGATTCGTGCCGACAAGACCACCCAATACCGCGTGCTGCAGGAGGTGATGGGTGTGTCCAAGGACGCCGGCATGAAGAAGATCGGCTTTATCACTTCTCCGGAAAAATAACAGGACTCAGGACATGGCATTTTCTACAGGCGGCAATACCGGCCCGATGGTGGACATGAACGTCACGCCACTGGTCGACGTGATGCTGGTGCTGCTGATCATCTTTATGATCACCGTGCCGGCGCTGACCCAGCGGATCATGATCGACCTGCCGCAGAAATCCACGGTGACGCCGCCCGAGCCGCCACCGCCGCCGATCGAACTCACCATCAATCCGAGCGGCCAATTGTTCTGGAACAATCGTCCGATGACCCAGGACATGTTCGAGCTGGAGCTGAGTCTGGAGGCCAAGAAGGAGACCCAGGCGATGCTGCAGATCAAGGCTGATCCTGCCACCCAATACCAGATCCTGGCCGACGTGATGGGCTCGGCCAAGAACATCGGGATGAACAAGATCGGCTTCGAGATGGCCGCCAAGTAGGTGTCGTAAATCGAAACGGGTGGCGGATGCCGCCCCGAGAACAAGCCAGCCGGGACCGTTGTCCCGGCTTTTTCATTGGTAAAGGCGGCGCGCCTGGATTGGCCGCTATCGGCGATCACGGAGCTATCGGCAAGCATGAGCCAGAGCCACACGAATGCGCTCCAGGTACTGCCGGTCAATGACCGCCGCAGCCGCAATGATTTCATCGAACTGCCGTTCGCCATCTTCGCCGACGACCGACAGTGGGTGCCGCCGCTGCGGATGGAACGTAAGCAAGCGCTGGCCGCCACCCAGCCGTTCTCGACGCATGCCGAATGGCAGTTGTTCGTCGCCTATCGCAACGGCCGCGCAGTCGGGCGGATCAGTGCGCAGATAGACCGCCTGCACCTGGATCGCTACCAGGATGCCACCGGGTTTTTCGGCTTCCTCGATGCATTCGATGATGCCGCCGTCTTCGCCGCCCTGTTCGAAGCCGCCGAGCACTGGCTCGCCGAACGCGGTATGCGCCGGGTGCGCGGACCGTTCTCGCTCAACGTCAATCAGGAATCCGGCTTGCTGGTGGAGGGCTTCGACTCGCCGCCTTACCTGATGATGGGCCACGCTCGGCCGTACTACGCCGAGCAGGTGCTGGCCCAGGGCTATGTCGGGGTCAAGGATCTGCTCGCCTACCAGGTCGAGCTGCCGTTTCTATTTCCGCCGCCGCTGGAATCGATGCTGAAACGCTACCAGGACCGCATCACGGTGCGCGCTTTCGACCCGCGCCGACGCGATACCGATCTTGAGGTATTACGCGAGCTGTTCAACGACGCCTGGTCGGAGAACTGGAGTTTCCTGCCGTTTACCGAGGCCGAGTTCCAGATGGTCGGCAGGGAAATGCTGATGTTGCTGCCCGCCGATTTCATCCAGATCGCCGAGATCGAAGGACGGCCGGTCGCGTTCATGGCAGTGATGCCCAATCTCAACGAGGCGATCGCCGACTTGAACGGCCGTCTGCTGCCGTTGGGCTGGGCACGGCTGTTATGGCGGCTCAAGGTACGGCTGCCGAAAACCGTGCGGGTGTCTTTGATGGGCGTGCGCCGTGAGTACCACCATACCCGGCTCGGGCCGACGCTCGCCTATGCGATGATCAAGTTCGGCCTGGGGCCAGCCATGAGCCGCGGAGTCGAGCGCGCCGAGCTGTCCTGGATACTCGAAGACAATGCCGGCATGCGCGGCATCATCGAAGCCCTGGGCGGGCGGATCAGCAAGCGCTATCGCATGTACGACAAAGAACTCCCAGCGGTGTCGACATGAGCACGCCGGACACCGATCAATCCCTGCCGTTCGTGGTGCTGGCTGGTGAACGTCCCGGCGGCAGCCCGCTCGCTCGTGCCATGCACGTGGCGGCCGGGGTGCTGGTACCGGTAGACGGCGAAACCGCGCTGGCACGGGTGTTTGCCGCCCTACGCGCCAGCCCCGCGCTGGGCCAGGGCATCCTGTGCGGGCCGTTTGCGCCGATCGTGCGCGACAGCATCGAACTGCAGCGGCTGCTCGCGCCCGGCGATATCCACTGGTTGGCGCCGGCCGCGGGACCGGCCGCCAGCACCGTCGCAGCACTCGAATCTTTGGAACGTTATCCCGCCCTGGTCACCACCGGCGATCACGCCCTGCTCACCGCGGCGATCGTGGAGGCGTTTCTGGCCAAGGCCTTGGACGCCCCGGCCGACCTGGTGGTTGGTTTGGTGCCCTATCCGCTGGTGATCGCTGCTTATCCCGGAACCCGGCGTACCGCGCTGCGCTTCCAGGACCAGGCTTACTGCGGCAGCAACCTTTTCCTGATTCGTACCCGCGAGGGCCTCAAGGCCGCGCTGTTCTGGCGTCAGGTCGAAGCGCTGCGCAAGCGGCCGTGGCGCATCGCCCGCCATCTGGGCTGGTGGACGCTGTTGCGCTATCTCACGGGCCGCCTGCCGGTCGCCGCGGCGATGGCGCTGCTGTCGCAGCGCGCCGGATGCCGGGTCGGTTTCGTCGAACTGCTGGCGCCACGCGCCGCGGTCGATGTCGACAGCGTTGCCGACCGCGAGTTGGCTGAGGCGATATTGAACGGTAAAGCGGGTTAGGTTCGTAGGTTTTAGGTTTTAGGTTTTAGGTTTTAGGTTTTAGGTTTGAGCTGTAGCCGTAGGTCGGGTCAAGCGCCGCAGGCGCGGACCCGACAGCTTGATGTAGTGCCGCAGTGAAGATGTCGGCTCCACCGCTGCGCGGCTTGAGCCGACCTACATCTAGCCCATTCCCCATTCCCCATTCCCCATTCCCCGTTCCCCATTCCCAACGAGTCCACGCCATGAAAGCCATCATTCTGAGTGCCGGACAGGGCAGCCGCCTGTTGCCGCTGACCGCCGACCGGCCCAAGTGCAGCCTGCCGATCGCCGGCCAGCCCCTGCTCGCCTGGCAGTTGCAGCAAGCTGCCCTGGCCGGCATCGACGAGGCGGTGGTGGTTACCGGCTTTCATTGCGAGCAGGTCGAGCAGATCGTCGCGGCCACGCCGGCGCCGCGCGTGCGCACCCTGTTCAATCCGTTCTACGCGGTGTCGGACAACCTCGGCACCTGCTGGATCGCGCGCGCGGAGATGGCCCAGCCGTTCGTCCTGATCAATGGCGATACCCTGTTCGAGGCGGCGATCCTCGCACGGCTGCTGGATGCCGATCCGGCCCTGCCGATCACCCTGGTCAGCGACCGCAAATCGGCCTACGACGAAGACGACATGAAGATCATCGCCGAGGGTCGGCAACTGCGCCGGGTGTCCAAACGTCTGGACCATGCCAATGTCAATGGCGAATCGATCGGCATGATTCGCTTCCAAAGCGAGGGCGCCGCGCGGTTCCGGGAAAAGATCGAAGCGATGATGCAGAGCGGCGAAGGCCTGAAACGCTGGTATCTATCGGCAATCGACGAACTGGCCCAGGCCGGCGGCGTGGCAATCTGCCCGATCGAAGGTTTGAGCTGGTGCGAGGTCGACGACCGCGACGATCTGGTCCAGGCCGAGGCAGTGGTTTCGCAGTGGCCACGGGCGCTGTCGCGGACCGCGCAGAGCAAGACACTGTCCGGTTAGAAGCGAGCCCCGCATGCCAACTGATTCTTCCACGATCAGCAACGCCACCCTGGCAAAGTTCGACTATCCGAACAGCCGCATCCACGACTACGGGCACTGGTCGGTGCTGCTGCGCCCGGCCCAGGCAACGCTGGGCGCACTGGTGCTGGTTTGCAGGGAACCGGTGCAGCATTTTGGTGCCCTGAGTCCAGCCGCATTCGCCGAATTGCGCCTGGTGATCGCCGCCTGTGAATCGACCCTGAGCCGGTTGTTCGCCTATCAGCGCATCAACTACCTGATGCTGATGATGGTCGATCCGGACGTGCATTTTCATGTGCTGCCGCGCTATGACCGGGTGCGTGAATTCGACGGCGTCGAGTTCGCCGATGCCGGCTGGCCGGGTCCGCCGCGACTCGACTGCGTGAATGCACTGCCGGCCGAAACCTGGCGAGCGCTGCTCGATCGGGTGCGTGAAGCGTGGCCGCAATGAGCCCGCCCATGCGCCGGTTGGCGCACCAAGGCTGATCGACATGCAGTCGCTGGCCGGCATCCGTATTCTGGAGCTGTCGCGGGTGCTGGCCGGGCCCTGGTGCGGCATGACGCTCGCCGACCTGGGCGCCGAGGTCATCAAGCTCGAACCCTTCGAGGGTGACGATACCCGCGGCCTCGGCCCGCCATTTCGCGATGGCCTGTCGGCCTACTTCGCCTGCTGCAACCGCAACAAACGCTCGTTGGCGATCGATCTTCACGCCGCCGCCGCGCGGCCAGTAATGCACGCCCTGGTAGGCTGGGCCGACGTGCTGATCGAGAACTTCCGCACCGGCACCGCCGAGCGCCTGGGGGTCGACTATTCAGAGCTCGCTGCGATCAATCCGCGACTGATTTACTGTTCGATCTCGGGTTACGGACGCAGCGGCAGCCAGGCGCAACGGCCCGGCTATGACTTTGTCGTGCAGGCCGAAGCCGGGCTGATGTCGATCACCGGCCCGGCCGAGGGCGAGCCGTGCAAGGTCGGGGTGGCGGTGGTCGATCTGATGACCGGACAGAATGCCGCGATCGCGATCCTGGCCGCGCTGCGCGCGCGCGAGCAAACAGGCGCCGGTCAGCGCATCGAGGTGTCGCTGTTCGACACCCAGGTGCAGGCCCTGGCCAATGTCGCCGCCAGCGTGCGCTTCACCGACAGCGATGCCGGCCGCTATGGCAATGGCCACGCCAGCATCGTGCCGTACCAGAGTTTTGCCGCCAGCGATGGCGAGTTCGTGCTGGCGGTGGCCAGCGAGCCGCTGTGGAAGACGCTGTGCGGGTTGCTTGGCCGCCCGGAGTGGCAAAGCCAGGCGCCGTTTCACTGCAACGCCGAGCGCGTGCGCGCAAGGCTCAACGTGTGCGCCGCGCTGTCTGAGATATTCGCCACTCAAACCGTGGCGCATTGGCTCGAACGATTTGCCCAGGCCGGGATTCCCGCCGGCCAGGTCAATACGGTGCGCCAGGCGCTGGCCCTGCCGTTGACCCAGGAACGTGGCATGAGCATCGACATCGACGGCCTGCCGCTGGTCGGCAGCCCTCTCAAACTCGAAGGCAGCCCGGTGCAGTACCGACGCCCGCCACCACGGCTCGGTCAACACAGCGATGAAATCCTCGCCGAATTAGGCCTCGACGCCGGCGCGTTGCGTGAGGCCGGCGTCGTGCGTTGAGCGCAGCGAAGGCAGGGGCTAGAGGCTAGAGGCTAGGGGCTAACGGCGGGGCGGCGATGCCTGGAGGATTGCGCTCCGTACCGTTGCGCTGACCGACTCCGCCGTTAAAAACCGCTGCGCTCAGCACAACCTATCCGCCGCCCCGCTCTTAGCCCCTAGACCCTAGCCTCTAGCCCCTAGCTTTGTTGCGCTTCGCTACGCTCAGCACAACCTATGCAGCTCCCCCCTCACGCCTTCTTCAATTCCATGCCGCGGGTGATCCACCACTGCTGCAGGATGCCGAGCGAGCCGTTGACGGTCCAGTACAGCACCAGGCCGGCAGGGAAGAACACCATGATCACCGAGAACGCCAAGGGCATGTATTGCAGCATCTTCTGCTGGATCGGGTCCATGCCGGCCGGCGAGGGCGCCATCTTCTGGGTGATCCACATGGTCAACGCGTTCAGCACCGGCAGCACGAAGTACGGGTCGTGCGCGGACAGGTTGGTCAGCCAGCCGACAAACGGCGCGTGGCGCAATTCCACGCTCTCGATCAGCACCCAATACAGGGCAATAAACATGAACATCTGCGGGATGATCGGCAGGCAGCCACCGGCCGGATTGATCTTTTCCTTTTGATACAGCTCAAGCATGGCCTGATTGAGCTTCTGGCGGTCATCGCCGTAGCGCTGCTTGATCGCCTCCATGCGCGGCTGCACGGCGCGCATCTTGGCCATCGAGCGGTATTGTGCGGAGGCGAGCGGAAACAACAGCAGCTTGATCAGCACCGTGGTCAGGATGATCGCCACGCCCCAATTGCCGGCCAGCTTGTGCATCGGGTTAAGCACGTAGCGGAACAGCGGTTCGGCAAACAGGCGGACCAGCCCGTAATCCATGGCCAGACCCAGGCCGGGGGCGATGGTGGGCAGCACTTCCTGTAATTTTGGACCGACATACAGGCGATTTTCGATGGTCGCGACCGCGTTCGGCAAGACCTGCAACGCGGGCTCGATCTGGCGCAGCAGGTAACGCGGCGCCGCACTACCGGCGTCGAGGATGGCGCTCTGATAGCGCACCTTGAGGCCAGCGTCGGGAATCCACGCAGCAAAGAAGTAGTGCTGCAACATGGCAGCCCAACCGCCAGTGATGTGACGATCCAGCGGTTCGTCGGCGAAATCCTTGAAAGCGAGCTTGTCGAGCTTGTCTTCGGGGCTGTACCAGGCCGCGCCGGTAAAGCTCGCCGGCTGCGGATTCGATAGCGAGAAACCCTGCCCAGCCGCCGCCGGCAGCACCCGTTGCAGCTGCGTGTAGGCCTGCCCGGTCCAGGGCGTACTGCCCTGATTGTGGATCTGGTAACGGCTGCCAATCACGTATTCGCCACGCTTGAAAACCAGAGTTTTGGTGATCGCCAGGCCCTGGCCATCGTCCCATGCCAGGGGCACTTCGAGCGTATCCTGACCGGCATCCAGGGTGTAGCTGGCGCTGGCGCTGCGGTAGCGGGCGCGGTGGTCCGGGGCCAGTCCATCGATCGCCACCAGGCCGGACTGGGCCACGAACCAGTGCGCCGGCTGGTCGTCGAGCAGGCGCACCACCGGCTGCGCCTGTCCGGCTTCCACCGGGTAGCGCTTCAAATCGACACTGAGGATGCTGCCACCGAGACTGTCGATACGCAGCGACATCAGATCGGTCTGTACCTCGATCACCTCTCCGTTGGCCGGCGCCGTGCTGTCGGGCAAGGGGTCATCCGCGGCCGGCAGCGCTATTCCGGCGGCTGTGGGCAGAGCGGCATCGGCGGTGGCCGCAGGCAGTTCGGGCATCGGCGTGGCGTCGGCAGTCGCCGTTTGCGGCGCCGGTCGATAGTCGATCAGCCAGGCTTGCCAAAGCAGATAGGAAACGGCAAACAAGGCCATCCACAGCAGCAGACGTTGGTTGTTCATGAGCACTTGCCTGGAGTAATGGGGGTGTCGGTCGGCGACTCGCGCCCGCCTGCGACCCGGGCCGGCGGCGCCGGCAGGGCAAGCAAACGCTTGAACAGGCGATCAAGATCCTGGCGCAGGGCGGGCGCGTCGGCGGTTGCGATCGCGCCCCTGGCCTGGATCACCAGATCCAGCGCCGGCAGTTTGCAACGACGCCGACGAAAGTCCTCGCGCACCAGCCGCTTGATGCGGTTGCGTGCATGCGCCTTGGCCACACTGCGTTTGGGTACGGTGATGCCAAGGCGCGCTGCGCCGGTCGGCGAAGACAGGATCAGGCCCCGGAAAAACGTCGAGCCAGCACTGTGGCCGGCTCGATAGACTTGATCAAACGCCGAGCGGGCAAGCAGGCGGGCACTCGATGGAAATCCCGCGCCGCACACGACCGCCGCCCGGACTTAGGGGATCAGCCGGACACGGCCCTTGGCGCGACGCGCGTTCAGGATTTGGCGGCCGCTCTTGGTGGCCATACGCGCGCGAAACCCGTGGTCGCGGGCGCGCTTGATCTTGCTCGGTTGGTAGGTGCGCTTCATGGCGACAGCCTCTATGGGGTCAAGTGGACGAAAAGCAGTCGGCAAGCTTACGGGGCAGCGGCCGACTCGTCAAGTTTGGTTGATCGGGTGTTAGCCCAAGGCCGTAATGTCCCCTTTGTCCAAAGCTAAAGTGTCCCCTCTTGTCGGAGCGGACGTGACGACGGAGAGGATCAGCATGGGTCAACACGAGGTGGATCGGCTGGCCGCGCTAAGATTGGCCTCGGTCATGTCGAGGTTGAGCAATGCAGCAGCGGCAAGCGGATCGGCAATCGGCGGCGTCGCTGGGCGGTGCTGCGCATCCATTGCGGTTTAGGGCCGTCCGCAAGCCGGCCGCTGGCGCATGAGCCGACCCGATCCCGGCGATCCTTTGCGCGGCCCCGCAACAGCGGCCGCGGAGCACAACGGGCGAGGCGCGGTGGATTCATCGTCGCAACCCGGGGCAAACTTCGGCACCGCGCACAATCCCCCGGCGCGCGGCCGGGTCGACCGTTTCATTCGCCGCTTCAATGGTCTGTCGCATGCGCTGGCGGTGCTGTTGCTGTATGCACTCGCCGCTACCGCGATCGGTTGGGCGCTGGCCCCGGCGCTGTGGTTTCTTGCGCTCTGGCGGGGCTGGTGCGACAGCCTGCCCGCCTGGGTCTACTGGCCAGCGCTGGGCACCGGTTTCGGACTGGCTTTTTTCATCGCCGGCTTTGCGCTGTTGCTGGTGGTGCCGGTGTACAACCTGGTTTTGCCGACCCGGGTGCGCGCGTTCAGCGGCGGCTATTTCTCGATCGCCGCGGTGCCGTGGTGCCTGCACAACGGCTTGTTCTACCTGGTGCGCTTCAGCTTTCTGCCGTTCGTGACGCTGACCCCGTTCGGCACCTGGTTCCTGCGCGCGATGGGCATGCAGCTCGGCCGCAATGCCTTCGTGAATACCGAATTCATTTCCGACCCTTGCCTGATCCGCCTGGGCGACGACGCGGTGATCGGCGGCAGCGTGCACCTGTTCGCGCACTTCGGCGGCGGCGGGCACCTGACCGTGGCGCCGGTGCGGATCGGTGCGCGCGCCACGATCGGGCAGAAGGCGACGGTGATGGGCGACGTGGAGATCGGCGACGACGCCACCATCCTGCCGCATTCGGTGCTGCTGCCGGGCTCGCAGGTCGGCCCCGGCGAGACCTGGGGCGGGGTGCCGGCGCGGCCGATCAGCCACGCCGAAATGCAGCAGTTGAAGGCCTTGATTCGGGGTCAAACGGCGGCTTCGGGCTGAACACGGCACGCCCGGATCGCGGATGAGACGCTGCGCCGTTTCAAGGCGCGTGGCAATGGGTTCCGGCTGCCACTCAGCCAAACCTGGCGTAGTGGTGCGCTGTTGAGGGCACTTGTCGTGGGGTGGGGTGGGGTGGGGTGGGCGCGGCGAGCCCCGGCATGTTCAGCGGTACGGCATCGACGCTGGGGTTCGCTGCGCTCACCGCCAGCCTACTTTCGCTGCGCTCACCGCCAGCCTACTTTCGCTGC
>JBFXKH010000004.1:0-58278 GCA_050173995.1 Lysobacterales bacterium
CGATGTCGTAAAACACCAGTTCGTCGGCGCCCTGGTCGCGGTAGGCGAGCGCCAGTTGTTCGATCCCGCCGACCACGACGTGATCGCGAAAGCGCACGCCCTTGACCACCTGGCCATCGCGCACGTCCAGGCAGGGAATGATGCGCCGGGTCAGCATGCCAGCGCCTCGGCCAGGGTGAAGCGCCCCTCCAGCAGGGCACGGCCGACGATCGCCGCGTGCAGGCCGAGCGCGGCCAGGGCGCGCAGATCGGCGAGGCCGGCGATACCGCCCGAGGCCTGCACACGCGCGTCCGGCAAGCGCTGTCGGATTTCGGCATACAGCGGCAGATTGGGGCCGCACAGCATCCCATCCACCTTGATGTCGGTGACCAGAAAGTGCTTCAGGCCGGCGTCGCAGAAGCGCGCCATGGCCGCGAACAAATCAACCTCGCTGGTCTCGGTCCAGCCCGCCACCGGCAGCCGGTAGCGGCCATCGGGCCCACGGCGGGTGTCGAGCGCGAGCACGATGCGTTCTGCACCGAAGCGGCGCGACCAGTCGATCACCTGGGCCGGGTCGCGCACCGCGACGCTGCCGATCACCACCCGCGCCAGACCGGCGGCCAGCCGGGCTTCGACATCTTCGCTACGGCGCACGCCGCCGCCGGCCTGGACGGCGAGGCTGGGGATCGCAGCGATCGCGGCGATCAGTTCGCTCTGGGTGGCGTGGCCGTTGCGGGCCGCGTCCAGATCGACCAGATGCAGTTCGCGGGCACCGGCCTCGGCATAGGCCCGGGCCAGCGCCTCGGGCGCATCCGGGTAGCGGGTTTCGGCGGCATAGTCGCCCTGGCGCAGGCGCACCACGCGGCCCTCGCGCAGGTCGATGGCGGGAATGACGATCATGCGCCGAGCGCCAGGAAATTGCGCAGGATCAGGCTGCCGACCGGGCCGGAGCGTTCCGGATGGAACTGCGCGCCATGAAAATTGCCAGCCGAGACCATCGCCGAGAACGCCGGACCATAGTCGCAACCGGCAACTGTGGCCGGCGCCAGCGGCGCGGCATAACTGTGTACGAAATAGGCGTAGGCCGGATCGGGGAGGCCGGCCAGCAGCGGCGACTCGCGCAGACCGTGCAGCCGGTTCCAGCCGCTGTGCGGCACCCGCCCGCAGTCGCTTTCGCGCAGGCGCCGGACCCGGCCGGGCAGGATGCCCAGGCAGTCGGTGTCGGATTCTTCGGAACTTTCGTACAGCAGTTGCATGCCAAGGCAGATGCCGAGCAGGGGCTGGGTGAGCGTCGGGATCAGCCGATCGAGCCCATGCGCGCGCAAACGCGCCATGCCCGGCGCGGCGGCGCCGACGCCGGGCAGCAGCAGATGCGATGCGCTTTGAATGCGCGCCGAGTCGCTGCTGATTTCAGCGGCGACCCCGAGCCGGGCCAGGGCCGCGCGCAGCGAGGCGATATTGCTGCCACCGCCATCGATCAGCACCACATCGACGGCATTCATAGCCGCCCCTTGCTGCTGGGGATGGTCGCACCCTCACGCCGTATCGCCATCCGCAGGGCACGCGCGACCACCTTGAAGCAGGCTTCGACCTGGTGGTGGGTATTGTCGCCGCGCACCTTGAGGTGCAGGTTGGCGCCCAGGCTGCTGCACAACGAAGCAAAAAAGTGCGGCACCATTTCGGTGGCGAGTCCGCCGACTTCGCTGCGCGCGAACTGGCCATCGAAGACGAAATGCGCGCGTCCGGACAGATCCAGCGCGGCTTCGGCCAGCGCCTCGTCCATCGGCAGGGTGAAGCCGTAGCGGGCGATGCCGCGTTTTTCGGCTAGCGCCAGGCGCAGGGCTTCGCCGAGCGCGAGCGCGCTGTCTTCGACGCTGTGGTGTTCGTCGATATGGGTGTCGCCGGCACAGATCAGGGTCAGCGCAAAACCGCCGTGGCGGCCGAGTTGCTCCAGCATGTGGTCGAAGAATCCGATGCCGGTCGCGACCTCGGACGGCCCCTCGCGATCCAGATCGACGCGGACCCGGATGCGCGTCTCGCTGGTGACCCGTTCGACCGCGGCGGCGCGCGGCGCATCCGCGAGCCGGTGCGCGATTTCCGCCCAGTCCAGATCGTCCGCCCCGATCCGAAAGCCGCGTACACCGAGATTGCGCGCGAATTCGAGATCGGTCTCGCGGTCGCCGACCACGGCACTGGCGGCGAAGTCGAGCTGCCCGCCGCGCAGATAATCGAGCATCATGCCGATCCCCGGCTTGCGCGTCGGCGCGTTCTGCTCGGGCCGGTGCGGGTCGATGTGGATGGCGGAAAATTCGATACCCTGCGAAGCCAGCAGATCGAGCAGAAAGCGCTGCGGGCGTTCGAAATCCTCCGTCGGAAAGCTGGCCGTGCCCAGGCCATCCTGGTTCGACACCATCACCAGTTCATAACCGGCCGCGACGATTCGCTGCAGGGCGGCGATCACGCCGGGTACCAGCTTCAGTTTTTCCAGGGTATCGATCTGCTGATCGGCCGGCTCCTCGATCAGGGTGCCGTCGCGATCGACGAACAGGATGCGCCGCAGGCGACTCATGCCGCCACCGCCAGCGCTTCGTCCAGGGCCGTGAGCACGGCCGCATTTTCTTCGGGCGTGCCGATGCTAAGACGCAGCGCATCGGCGAGCCCCGGGTAGCGCGCCAGGCTGCGCACCACGATGCCACGGCCGAGCAGATGGGCATACAGCGCCGCGGCATCGACACAACGCAGGCACAGAAAATTGGCGCTGGAAGGCAGCACCCGTCGGATCAGCGGATGCGCCGCGAGCCGTTCGGCCAGCCGTTCGCGCTCGGACACGATCTGATCGATCCGTGCCCGGGTGCGGGCCAGGGCCGGGTCGGATAGTGCGGCGAGCGCGGCCTCGATGCTCGGGCTGGGCAAGGGGTAGGGCGCCATGATCCGGCGCAGCAGCCCGATCACCTGCGGATGGGCCAATGCCACGCCGACGCGGGCGCCGGCCAGGCCGTGGGCCTTGCTCATCGTGCGCAGCACGACCAGATTGTCGTGGCGGGCGACATCGGCGCTCAGGCTGTCGCCCGGGGCGAATTCGATATACGCCTCGTCGACCAGCAGTACGGCGCGATCGCGCAAGCGCCGGGCCAGCTCGCGCAAGGAATCCGCGGGCAGGGCATTGCCGGTCGGGTTGTTCGGATTGCAGGCATAGACCAGGCGGGTGGTCGGGGTGAGCGCTTCCAGCACCGCGCCGAAGTCGAAAGCGAAGCCCTGGTCGGCGCGTAGCGGCACCTCGCGCAGACCGGCACCCTGCACCTGCGCCGCCACCGCAACCATGCCGAAGGTCGGCGGACTGACGATCACCTGGTCGCGGCCGGCGCGGCAGAAGGCGCGGGTCAACAGATCGATCGCCTCGTCGCTGCCGCGGCCGACCAGCACGCTGTCGCTGTTGACGCCATACAGCCAGGCCAGACGTTCGACCAGGGCGGCCGGCTGCGGCGCCGGATAGCGATTCAGCGCGGCGCCGTCCGGCGTCGGCGGCCACGGCAGTTCATTGGCATTGAGCAGCACCCGGCCGCCGCTCGCCTCCATGCGCGCCGAGGAATAACCGGCCATGCCGAGCAGTTCCGGGCGGGCCAGGGCGAGCACGCTCATGATCGATCCTCCAAGCGCAGGCGGATGGCGTTGGCGTGGGCGTCGAGGCCTTCGGCCGCGGCCAGGGTGAGGGCGCAGGGCGCGATCGCGCGCAGGCCGGACGCGCTCAGTTCCTGCACGCTGATCTGGGTCTGGAAGCTCGCCACCGACAAGCCGCTGAATGCGCGCGCGGCGCCTTCGGTCGGCAGTACATGGTTGGTGCCGCTGCAATAATCGCCGATCGCCTCCGGCGCGAAGCGGCCCAGAAACACCGAGCCCGCCGCCGCCACCGCGGGCAGCCAGCGGCGCGCCTGGTCGACGGCCAGGATCAGATGTTCCGGCGCATAGCGGTTGCTGATCGCCAGCGCCTGTTCGATCGAATCGACCAGGATGGCGCGGCTGCCGGCGAGCGCGCGCTCGGCGATCGCGGCACGCGGCAGTGCGATCAGTTGCCGGGCAAGCTCGGATTGCACCGCGTCGATCAAGGCGACCGAATCGGAAACCAGCAAGACCTGCGAATCCGGGCCGTGTTCGGCCTGCGACAGCAGGTCGGCGGCGACATACGCGGGATCGGCGTCGGCGTCGGCGATCACCAGCAGCTCCGAGGGCCCGGCCGGCAGGTCGATGGCGGCGCCGTCGGGATCGGCCGCGACCAGACGTTTGGCGGTGGTCACCCAGGCATTGCCCGGCCCGAACAATTTGGCGCAGCGCGGCACCGTTTCCGTACCATAGGCCATCGCCGCGATCGCCTGGGCACCGCCCAGCTTGAACACCCGGTGGATGCCGCAGCGGCGTGCTGCCACCAGTACGCTGGCATCGACGCGGCCATCCGACTGCGGCGGCGAGCACAGGATCACTTCGGCGCAGCCGGCCAGTTCGGCCGGCACGCCGAGCATCAGCGCGGTCGAGGGCAACGGCGCCGATCCCGCCGGGACATACAGTCCGACCGTGGCAATCGGACGGATGATGCGTTCGCACAGCACGCCGGACGCGGTTTCCACTTGGAACGGCTGCGCCATACCGGCCTGATGGAAAGCACGGATGCGGGTGTAGGCCGCATCGATGGCCGCCTTGAGCGGCTCCGGCAGCGCGGCCGCGGCGGCCTCGAACTCGGCCGTGCTGACTTCGAGCGCACCCAGCTCGACCCCGTCGAATCGCCGTGTGAGTGCGCGCAGGGTGGCGTCGCCATCGGCGCGCACCTGCTCGATCAGGCGCTGCACCGCATCGATCCGCCCGGCCTGCTGCTGCCGATCGGGTCGGGCCAGCGCTTGGTCCCGCTCGGCAAGCGTCAAGCCATTCCAGTCAAGGCGCTTCATGCCAGCATCCTCTCGACCGGCAGCACCACCAACCGGGTCGCGCCGGCGGCCTGAACTGCCTCCAATTCCGGCCAGCCGAAGCTACCGGGAATCAGGACCTGTAGGGCGAGTTGGTTGGTGTCGGTGTCGGTGCCGATCACCGTGGTCAGGGCATCCTGGGGTAGCGATTGGCGCACCGCCGCGAGCGTCGAACGGGATGCGCAAAGCATCAACATGCGCGTTTCGCGCACCGCCATCACACCGTCGAGCCGGCGCAGCAGCAACTCCAGCATCGGTTGCCGGGCATCGACGAAATCACCCTTGCCGGCCGCCAGTACCGCCTCGCTGTGCAGGATGGTCACCGCCTCGTGCAACTGGTTCGCAGCCAGCGTGGCACCCGAAGAAACCAGATCGCAAATCACGTCCGCAGTACCGAGGCGTGGGGCGATCTCGACCGAACCAGACAGCACGGCAATGCTTGCACTGACGCCGTGTTCGGCCAGATAGCGAGCGAGCAATTGTGGATAGCTGGTGGCAATGCGCAGGCCGGACAGCGACTGCGGACCGTCGAAGCTCTGCTCCTGCGGGATCGCGATCGACAATCGGCAGGCACCGAAGCCGAGCGCGCGCAAGGTGTGCAGATTGCAGTCGCCTTTGCGCGCGATCTGCTCCAGCCGCTGTTCCTCCAGCACATTCTGGCCGACGATGCCCAGATCGCAAACACCGTCGGCGATCAGGCCGGGAATGTCGTCGTCGCGGACCAGCAGCAGATCCAGCGGGTGGGTCTCGCCGAAACAGAACAACTTGTCCCGACTCTGGCGAAAGCCCAGCCCGCACTGCGCCAGCAGGCGTTGCGAGGCTTCCGACAGACGGCCGGACTTTTGGATGGCGATACGCAGTCGGTCGCGCGGTTTCATCGGATTCTTCCTGTTCGTGGTGCGCGACGTGGGCGTTGTGCGGGGGCCGGCGTGGGTAGCGGAGAGCCGACCTGATGATCGATGGCCAGCCGGTGTGCGGCCAGACGGTAGCCGCCGGCGCCCTGCGCCAGCGCCCTTGCCACCCGGCCGATGGTGGTCACACTGACCGCGGTGTGCTCGTGGATTTCCCGATACGGCACACCGCGCAGCAGCCAGGGCACCACCCTCCATCGATCGCAAAGCGCCTCAAGCTCGGCCGGGGTGCACAGGTCGCCGAGAAACGCGCTCACCTCGGTCGGGTCATCCAGCACGGCCAAGGCCCGTCCCAGACTGGGTTCGAGCTCGGCGCGGGGCGGGTCGGCGGTGAGACTGCGGCGTTTCATGAGGTTCGGCAGCAAGGCGCTTGGCGTTGTGAGTAGAGTCTGCGGCTACGACCCGTGCCGGGGCGGCATGGGTGGCTGGCTTAATGCACTAGCGCATTATTACATTGCGTTGGAGTATCAGGCAAGCAAAATCCTGTCGCGCCCGCTATCGTGCCGTCCAGCAATGGGAGAATGGCCTTGCGTTCGGGCGCCGCGCTGATCTTGCTGGTACTGACCTCACTGTTCGCAATCGCGCCGACCACGCAGGCGGCAGATAGTGACGAGCGGCGATTGCTGCTGCATGGCGACCGGCACAGCGCGGAGCCGATCGGATCGATGCGCGTGCTGGTCGATCTCCATGGCCAACTCAGCGCATCCCAGGCGCTGGATGCATTTGCCGCGCAGCGCGGTCAGTCGATCGAACGCTGGCCACCCACCTTCGGATTTGCCGATGGCGTGCACTGGTTCCATTTTCATGTCCGCAACCAGGACCACCCGGACCCGCGCTGGCTGTTGGTGATCGACTATTCGCTGCTCGATTACCTTGATTTGTATGTCGGCAATGGCCGGGGTGTCATGCAACACCAAGCCGGTGGCGACCGTCTGGGGTTTTCGGCGCGTCGCTTCCCGCACCGGCACTTCAATTTCGCCCTGGACCTGCCACCGGGTCAGGACCGCGAAATACTTCTGCGGGTCAGCACGGTCAGCTCGGTGCAGGTCCCGCTGCGGCTCGAAACCGAACGGCACTTCCTCGCGTCCGGGCAGACCAGTCAGATCGAACTCGGCATCTACTACGGGCTGCTGCTTGGTCTGTTCGCCTATAACCTGCTGCTGTTTCTCAGTACCCGGGACCGCAGTTTTCTCTATTACGTGCTCTATGTCGGTCTGTTCGGCCTGGGCCAGTTCAACCTCAACGGACTGAGCTTCCAGTATCTGTGGCCCGGCTCGCCGGAGTGGGACGACCTGATCCTGATCCTGATCATTCCCGCCACCCTGCTCGCGATCCTGTTGTTCACCCGGCGCTTCCTGGAACTGAAGAAACGCTCTCCATGGGCGCTGCTGGCCATCAATGCGCTGATCGTCGGCCAGGCCCTGATGCTGCTGTCGGCGCCGTTTTTCGGCTATCGACTGGCCATCCGCATCGAGACCGCGAGTGTGTTTTTGGTTGCCATCGTCGCCATCGCTTCCTCGCTGGCGGCCTGGCGCAGCAAGCTCGGCGCGGCCAAGTACTACTTGTTGGCCTGGAGTTTCATGCTGGCCGGGATCGTCGTCTATGCCTCGGTTTCATTCGGTCTGTTACCGAAGAATTTCTTCACCGAGTACGGCATCCTGATTGGCTCGGCGGCGGAAATGCTGCTGCTGTCCTTCGCGCTGGCCTACCGGATCAATGAATTGCGCCGAGAGCACGAAGCCTTACAACACGAATACGCCGTGCGTCTGGAGGTCCGCGTCGATGAGCGGACCACCGAATTGAACCAGGCACTGACCGAGCTGCAGGGCGCCAACCGGCGGCTGCGCGAGTACAGCCAACGCGACGGGCTGACCGGCGTACACAATCGCTATTTTCTGGACGAGACGCTGGAGCGCGGCCTGCGCGTGGCCACCGAGCGCGGCGAGGCGTTTTCCCTGCTGATGGTGGACATCGATCACTTCAAGCCGATCAACGACAACTTCGGGCATCTGGTCGGCGACAGTTGCCTGGTCTCGGTCGCCGCCAAGCTGAAGTCCTGCATTCGCGAGGCGGATGATTTTGTTGCGCGCTTCGGTGGCGAGGAGTTCGCCATCCTGCTGCCCGGCGCCGACCTGGCCGCCGCCGCCGCACGCGCCGAACGCATTCGCGCCGGGATCGCCGCCATGACCATCGAGGCCGGCGAACGCCGCATCCACCTGACGGTCAGCATCGGCGTGGTCTGCCTCCCGCCGGGGGCAAGCGGCAAGAGCCGTGAACTACTGCATTGTGCCGACCAGGCCCTGTACCGCGCCAAGGATTCCGGGCGCAACCGGGTCGTCCTGTTCGACTGGGCCAGTTCAGAGGACAGAAGACAGAAGACAGAAGACCGAGGTCAGTGAACAGAGGACAGAAGACAGAAGACAGAAGACAGAGGACAGAGGACAGAAGACAGAGGACAGAAGACAGAGGACAGAAGACAGAACAGCAAGAGCCGTCGCCCCGGCGAACGCCGGGGCCCAGTCCAAACACTGGCGCAATGCCCAACACTGGGTCCCGGCTTGCGCCGGGACGACGGCCTTTGCTGTCCGCGGTCCTCTGACCTCTGACCTCGGTCTCCTGTCATCTGTCCCCTGTCCTCTGTCCTCTGTCCTCTGTCCTCTGTCCTCTGAAACCGGGTCCCGGCGTTCGCCGGGACGACGCGGTTTCTGGTTGCCCCGTTACTCGTCTCCCGCATCCCCATTCCCCGCCTCCCGATCAGCGCCGAAACGGCGACTGCCGTGCCAGTAGCTCGCCGTACCTGGCAAGGTGTTCGGCTTCCTCTGCCAGCCAGTCGGCGACCGCACGACGGAACGGCGGTTCGCGCAGGTAGTGAAACGAGTGAGTGCGTACCGGCAGAAAGCCACGGGCGAGTTTGTGTTCGCCCTGGGCACCCGGTTCGAAGCGCTGCAAGCCCGCAGCGATACAGTGTTCGATGCCCTGGTAGTAGCAGCATTCGAAATGCAGTCCGGGGACATCGACATCGCTGCCCCAGTAACGTCCGTACAAGACGCCCGCGCCTTGCATAAACCAGGCCATGGCCCGGCGCTCGCCCTGATAGTGCGCAAATACCACCCGGACCGCGTCCGGCAAGGCGGTAGCTATCTGCCGAAAAAACGCCGGCGTCAGCGCCGGGGTGTTGCCCTTGTCGATGAAGGTGCGGGCGTAGAAGCGATGGATATCGGCCTGGGCCCGATCGTCGAGCGCGGACCCCGGCAGCGATTCGAAACTCCAGCCGGCCGCACGCAGATGCTGGCGTTCGTGGCGGATGTTCTTGCGCTTCTTGGCATTGAGTGTGGCCAGAAACGCGGCGAAATCCGGGTACGCATGGTTATGCCAGTGGAACTGCCAGTCGCTGCGCGCCAGCCAGGGTCCGGCATGTTCCGCCAGCCATGCGCTCTCCCCCGCGCTCGGAAAATTGACCTGGGCCGCGGACAGCCCCAGTGCATCGCAGTGCGCGGCAAGGGCCTGCAACAAGCGCTGCTGGTGGACGTGTTGGCGCGGGTCGGCAGCGGCCAGCAACCGCGGGCCGGTAACCGGCGAATACGGCACCGCGCACAGCAGCTTCGGGTAGTAGCGACCACCGGCACGCTGGTAGGCCTCGGCCCAATGCCAGTCGAACACGAATTCGCCGTGCGAATTGCCTTTCAAATAGCACGGTGCCGCAGCGACCAGGCGTGGCCCGTCCCATACGGTGAGATGCTGGGGTGTCCAGCCCAGAGCCGGGCGCAGGCTGCCACTGCTTTCCAGCGTCAGCAGAAACGCGTGGCGGACGAACGGATGATCGTCGGCCAGCAGCCCATCCCAATCAGCGGCGGCGACATCGGCAATGCGCGAGAGCCATTCGATCCGGTAGTTCATCCGGGCTACTTTCGACTTGCTACTTTCGCGCCTGCGCGTAATCGAGGAACTGCGTCGGCGACATCGGTCGCGCGAACAAGTAACCCTGCGCCAGCCGCGTGCCCTGGTGCAGCAGGAAGCTGCGCTGGGTCTCGGTTTCCACGCCCTCGGCGATGATATTGATGCCGAGCGACTGGGCGATGCGGATGATCGCCTCGCAGATCGCGGTGTCGGCGTTATTGCCCGGGATCCCCTGCATGAAATGGTGACTGATCTTGATCCCTGAAAACGGCAGCTTGCGCAGATAGTTGAGCGCACTGTAGCCCTCGCCAAAATCATCGATGACCAGGGACACACCGAGCGCGATCAGGCGATTGAACACTTCCAGCGTGTCCGGCACATCCTCGATCAACACCCGCTCGGTCATCTCCAATTCCAGTGCGGCACCGACCAATCCAAATTCGCGCAGGGCAGCGGCCACGGTTTCCGGCAGTTCTTCACCGAGAAATTGCCGATAGGAGATGTTGACCGCGATCCTCGGCAGCCGCAGACCCTGGTCGTGCCATTCGCGCAACTGCCGGCAGGCTTCGCGGATCACCCAGGCGCCGATGCGCACGATGTCGCCGGTATTCTCGGCGTGGTTGATGAAACGGTCCGGCGGCATCTCGCCGAGCAGGCGGTTGTTCCAGCGCAGCAGTGCTTCGGCGGCCAGCACCTGGCCATTGGCCAGATCGACCTGCGGCTGAAAAGCCAGACTGAATTCCCGATTGTCGAGCGCCCGCCGCAGTTGGGTCTCGATCAGCAGACGATCGGTGAGGGTCTGCGCCAGCACCGGCGTGAATGCCTGCCAGTTATTGCGGCCGCGGCGCTTGGCGTCGGCCATGGCGGCATCGGCGTGGGTAATCAGTTCCTGGAAATCGCGTCCGTCCGCGGGAAAGCAGGCGATGCCGATGGAGGCGGTGATACTGAATTCCTCGGACTGGTGCGGGAACGGCGCGGCGAATGCCTTGGTGATCGCCATGGCCAGATCGCGCGGCAAAACCGGGTCGGCGCAGCTTGGCAGCAGCACCATGAACTCGTCTCCGCCGAACCGGGCGACCACGCCAGCTTCGCCAACCACCTGCCCCAAACGTCGCGCTGCGGCCAGCAGAAGTTGGTCGCCTGCGGTATCGCCGAGCAAGTCGTTGATCACCTTGAAGCGGTCCAGATCGACATACAGTAGTGCCGGACCTCCTCGGTCAGAGGGCTGCTCGATCGCCTGGTTGAGTCGGCGCACCAGATCGTCGCGATTGGGCAACCCGGTAAGGGAATCGGTCAAGGCCTGGCGCTGCAGATGCAGCTCCACTTGCTTGCGGTCGGTGATGTCCTGGGTGACGCCGATGATCGAACCGGTGCGACCCATGCGCGTCTGCGCCTGACCGAGCACACGCAGCCAGTGCCGCCGCCCGCCGGCATCGGTCATGCGTACCTGCAGATCGAAGGGCTGCCCGCTGGACTGGGTCGCGGCCATCGCCCGGCGCATGCGTTCGGCGTCGCCCGGCAGAAGAAACCGCAGGCACTCTTCGAGACTCATCGGTTGCTCGGGCGGCACTGCGTGCAAGCGGTAGATCTGCGTGCTCCAGTACATCTGGCCGCTATTGAGATCGGCCTCCCAGCCGCCGATCATGGCCAGCCGCTGGACCTCGTCGAACAGCAGCGACTGCCGCTTCAGTTCGGTGACATCGCTGAACACCGTGGTCACCTGAAAAGGATCGGCGTCGTGATTGTGGAACTGCGGCAGCGCGGTGCAGGTAAACCAGGAATAGCTTCGGTCGTTCGGATTGAAAGCGCCAATGACGTGGGCGTCGACCCGCCGTCCAGTGCGCAGCGCCACGTAGGGCGGCAGCTCGGACTGCGGCATGTGGCTGCCGTCGGCGCGCATGAACAACCACAAACGCGGCTCGAAATTGAGCCGGATCATGGCTATCTCGCTCAATCCGAGCATGCGCTCCGCGGCCGGATTGGCCGACAGCACATTGCCACGCCGATCCTGCACGATCACGCCCTGGTCGACCGCGTCGAACAGCTCGCGATAACGCTGCTCCGATTCGCGCACGGCCGATTCCGCCTGCAGTCGGCCGCTGATGTCGCGGGCGATCGCAACCACCCTCGGCTGGTCGCCATCGAGGAACAGATTCGAGTGCACCTCGACCGGAAAACGACTACCGTCGCTGCGGACATTCTCGGTAGTGACGGTGAAGCGCTGCCCGGGTTGGTGATTGCGCCAGACCTGGTCGATCCGGTCCGGTGGCAGACTGGGATTCAGATCCAGCAGGCCGAGCGTTTTCAGTGTCGCGAGGTCGTAACCATAAGCATCGGCGGCAGTCCGGTTGGCTTCGATGATCCGGCCCATGCGATCATGCACGGTCACCGCATCGGGGACCGCGTCGAGCAGGCTGCGGTAGCGCGAATCCAGACCTTCGATTTCTTGCAACAGTCGCTGCAGCCGCTGCTGCGCATCGCTGATCGCATGGGCTTCCGGCGAACTGGGATGCAGGTCGGCAAATACCTGGCTCAGTCGTGCCAATGCCTGTTCGCAATGTTCGCGCAAGTGCGGGGGTAGGGCGTAGATAGCTTCATGAGTGGCCAGCTTCATCGAATCCCCCGCAGGCGGTCCAGTCCGGTCGTTGCCGGCCAACATCGCACCCGGCCCCATCGGGCCAGTCCGACCTGGCCCAGCCGGTCGATCAGGGAAAAAGACCGCTTTCCCCTGTTCAGACCTCTGGGCCATCCCGAAACCAGCGGCCGGGCGTAAACCGGCACTCGCGTGTGTGCAGCCTACACTACGCCGTTCAGCTCGCTTTCCGCAAGCTGCACCAGGGCGGACAGCGGCTGGTTCGACTGTGCAAAAGCAAGCAATTGTTCCTGATCGATCGACGGGCCGCCTCGCGGTGCGGATAAATGTGCGGACAGCCGCCGCGCCAGACTGGCTGCGTCTTCGACGACGTCATCGCTGGCCTGCACAGCCTTTAGCAGGGCAGCACTCTGGCGCCCGCGCATGGCACGGCCCGGGCAAGTGACGATCGGCAATCCGACCCGCAGCGCATCCAGACTGGTATTGCCGCCCGACCAGTGCAGGCTGTCTTGCATCACGTCGCAGCTCGCAAGCAACTGCAAAAAGTGCTCACGCGATGTCATCGGCTGCCAGCACAGCCGGTCGAAGGCGCGGCCCAAACGGTCCGACAGGCGCCGCTCCAGCAAGCGCCGATGGCGGTGCGAGGCGGGCGCAAACAACAGCAAACGCGCCGCCGGAACCTCATCCAGCACCGTGGCGATCACCGCATCGTTATCCGGGTGAATCTTGAAAGCCGATTGCGGGAGCACCATCAGCGGACCTTCTGGCAGCCCGAGCTCGGCGCGGCCGCGGGCTAGGGGCACATCCGGCAGCGCGTAGCGGGTGCCCAGGCCGGGTAGGGTGGCCAGGCGCTCGCAATAGTGTTGGTCGGCTCCGGCGGGCTCCATCGCGGCCACGCTCAGATAGGTGTGAATGCTCGGCAGGCCCGAAGTCACCGGGTGTCCCCAGGCCATCCATTGCCGCCGCGCCAGCGGCAGCGCGGCCAAGGGCAGGATGCGCGCATCCATGCCGATTTCCGGGTACACGGCCAGATCCAGATCGAGCGCACGGATCGCGTCTGCCGCGAGATTCGGGTCGGCGTCGAGCCGGTGCAGCCGGGCACCTTGGCCAGCCAGCCGGTCGGTGAATAAGTCGAAGCGCGGACCGACCGCCAGCACATGGGTTTCGAAGCCGGCATCGGAAAAGGCGGCGATCCAACTGGCGAAGTAATGTCCAACCGTGCAGTCGTACCAGTTGCCGGAAATCAGCCCGACCCGGACGCGCCCGGCCTGTCTCTGGCCGGGTGGATCGACCAGGTCCGGTCGCAACACCGCGGCGGCGCGGCACAGCCACTCGCCATAGCGCGATTGCAGTTCGCGGTCGTCCTGGCCCTGGTAGGCAAGCAGAAAGTTGCTCCATACCAATTGCGTCAAACCGCCCGGAAGCTGCCGCAGTCGCGACGCGGTAACCTCGCTTTCGAGTTCATCGATGCCGCGTTCGAAGCGCGCCCGAGCCACGGCGATTTCAGCCAGCGACTGTGGGACCGTGGGCAGGGACAGGCGGGTTGCCAGCCACACTGCCAGAGGTTCTACACCGTCCGCGATCAACGGCAGCGCCACTGATCCGCCCTGGTCGGCCAGTTGCTGGGCGGCGTCCAGACAGGCGGCGATCCGCTCCGTACCCGTGTCGTTGGAAGGCAGTGCGGCGCGCCAGCGATCGACCCAGCCCAGTTCCAGTGCCAGTTCGCGCCAACGCGGATACAGATCGAGCCGTTGCCAGGGACGATCGCAAAGGACGGCGGCGGCCGCTTGAAGGCCCTGTTCGATGCGGACCTCGGCCAGGGCGAGCGCCACTTCCTCGTCGTCCGGGTCGGCCTGGTGCAAGCGCGAAAAGTGTTCGGCGGCGGCGTCCCAGGCGCGGCAGCGGCGCTCCAGTTGGGCCAGATTGAAGCGCGCCTCGCGATGCTCCGGCCACAGCGCGAGCGCTTGCCGAAATGCCGCCCGGGCCGCACCATCATCGCCGCCACGCTGGGCGGCAAGTCCCAGCCGGTTGTGCATGCGGCTCAGGTTTCGGAGCAGCAGTTCCTGACCGGGCCGTAGCACCAACAGCCGTTGCAGACAGGCCGCTGCGATGGCGTCGGCACCGATCTGCATGGCCGCATTGGCAGCGATGGTCAGCGCCTGCAGATCCTGTGGATCGTCCGCCAGCACCGATTGCGCTGCCTGCAAGGCGGCCTCGAAACGCCCGGCGGCAAACCACGCCTGGGCCTGGGCCAGCGCCTGGCGGTTCAAGTCGGGTCGCGCCAGGCCAGGCCGAGCCGGGCACCATTCGGTCGGCCCAGCGCGGCGCTGATGAAGCGTCCGACCGCGACCAGTCGGCCCAGATCGACGCCGGTGTCGAAACCCAGACCCTGCAGCAGGTAGACCAGATCCTCGCTGGCGACATTGCCGCTCGCGCCTTCGGCATAGGGACAACCGCCGAGCCCGGCGACGGCGGAATCGATCACCCGCACACCGGCCTCGACGCAGGCGTAAACATTGGCCAGGGCCTGGCCGCGGGTGTCGTGGAAATGCACGGCCAGCGCCGCCATCGGCACGACTTCGGCCACCGCCAGCAGCATCGCTCGCGCCGCCCGTGGTGTGCCGATGCCGATCGTGTCGCCCAGCGAAATTTCATAGCAGCCGAGTTCGTACAGCGCCCCTGCCACGCGCATCACTTCAGCGATCGGCACCGCACCCTGATACGGACAACCCAAGACCGTGGACACATAGCCACGCACCGCCACGCCGTGGGCGCGGGCCAACGCCATCACCGGTTCGATTCGCGCCAGCGATTCGGCGATGCTGGCATTGATGTTGCGTCGGTTGAACGCTTCGGAGGCCGCGCTGAACACCGCCACTTCGCGCACGCCGACCGCGAGCGCGCGTTCCAGCCCCTGCACATTCGGCACCAAAACCGGAAAGCGTACCCCGGCGGGTTTGCCGATACCGGCAAACACTTGACCCGCATCGGCCAACTGCGGCACCCATTTCGGGCTGACGAAACTGGTCGCCTCGACGCTGTTCAATCCGGCCGCGACCAGGCGATCGATCAGCTCGATCTTGGTCGCGGTGGCGACCGGTTGCGCCTCGTTCTGCAGACCGTCGCGCGGGCCGACCTCGACGATGCGGATCGACTCAGGCACCGGCCGCCTCCCAGCGCAGCAACAACTGGTCGGCGGCGACGAAGGCGCCGGCTTCGCAGCCGAGCTCGGCGATGCTGCCGGCAACCGGTGCGCGCAAGGTGATCTCCATCTTCATCGCCTCCATCACCAACAATTCCTGGTCGGCGGTCACCACATCGCCGAGCGCGACATGCAGCGCGACGATCCGCCCTGGCATCGGCGCCAGCAACCGATCGCCGTGACCCGCGACGCCATCGACCACCGCGAACGGAACGACCGCGTGCAGGCGCAGCCGCTGATCGTTCCAGAACAGCAGCCAGTCGGCGCCGAGCCGGCGGCACCGCACCCGATGCGCGGCCCCCTGCGCGCGAAAGCACAGCCAGCCCTGGTGCAGACTTGCCGCCGCGATTTGTGTCTGCTGCTCTTTCCAATGTAGTTGATATCGGCCGCCGTAGCCGTGGGCGCCGACTTCATGGTGTTCGCCATCGAACTCGAAACAGACCAGACGCTTGCCGGCGTGTCCGATGCGCCAGGCGTCGGGGCGCGCCCAGGGCGAATTCGGTTCGACCCCGGCCTGCGCCCCGGCCGCAGCCTGCGCTTCCTCATCGAGCAAGGCGGCGGTGGCGGCGGCGAACACTGCCTCCGCTGGAATCGCCGGTGCTGGCAGGATCACCTGATCCAGATGTCGATCGAGGAATCCGGTATCGATCCGGGCCTCGACCACCGCTGGATGACGAATCAACTGCTCCAAAAAACGCACATTGCTTTTCACTCCGATCACGTCGATCTCGGCCAGGGCCGCGCGCGCCGCGGCCAACGCGGCCGGCCGGTCGCTCGCATGCACGATCAACTTGGCGATCATCGGGTCATAGAAAATACTTACCGTATCGCCTTCTATCACGCCGGCATCGATGCGCAAGGCGGCGCTTTCCTGTGGCAGCCGCAGGCGCTCGATTCGGCCCGAGCCGGGCAGGAATCCCTGCTCCGCATCCTCGGCGTAGAGACGCAGCTCGATCGCATGACCGCTCGAAACGATCTGCTGTTGGCCGAGCGGCAGGGCCTCACCGGCGGCGACCCGCAACTGCCACTCGACCAGATCCAGCCCGGTCACCATCTCGGTGACCGGGTGTTCGACTTGCAGTCGGGTGTTGATCTCCATGAAATAGAAATCGCCATCGGCGCCGACGATGAACTCCACGGTGCCGGCATTCTGATAACCGACCGCCCGCCCGGCGGCGACCGCCGCGGCGCCCATCGCGGCACGGCGGTCGGTATCCAGAAACAGCGAAGGCGATTCCTCCAGCACCTTCTGGTAACGGCGTTGCGCCGAGCACTCGCGCTCGTTCAGGTGGATCAACTGGCCGAAACGGTCGCCGAAAATCTGCATCTCGATATGCCGCGGCCGCTCGACATAGCGCTCGAGCAGCACCCGCTCGCGGCCGAACGCGCCTTTCGCCTCGCGCTGACAGGAACGCAAGGCCTCGGCAAATTGCGCGGCAGCATGTACCACGCGCATGCCCTTGCCGCCGCCGCCATGGGCGGCCTTGATCATCAGCGGATAGCCGATCCGCTCGGCCTCGCCGGCGAGCAGCTCGGGGTCCTGATCGGCGCCGGTATAGCCCGGCACCACCGGCACGCCGTGGGCCTGCATCAACTCCTTGGCCCCGGCCTTGGAACCAAGCTGGCGCATCGACGTGGCGCGCGGACCGATGAATACCAGGCCGGCGGCTTCCACCGCATCGGCAAACTCGGCGTTCTCTGACAGAAACCCGTAACCCGGATGGATCGCCTCGGCGCCGCTGTGCTGCGCCGCGGCCAGCACAGCTTCGATGCGCAGATACGAATCGGCCGGCGCCGAGCCACCGATCGGCAGCGCCTGATCGGCCATTCGCACGAACAGCGCATCGGCATCGGCCTCGGAATACACCGCCACCGTCGCCACGCCGAGCCGCTGGCAAGTGCGCATCACCCGCACCGCGATCTCGCCGCGATTGGCGATCAGAATCTTGTTGAACACCGGACGCGCGCTCCTGCCATGGCCGAAAGCAAGATTGTAGAGCAGGCGGGCAGGGGAGACGGGCGGGGATGTCCTGTCTGCCCAATGTTTCCTGTTGGGCAATACCTGCGCCGATAAGGCTAAGATGGCGCAATCGGGGTGCGCCTGCGCGGATCGGACCGTTGGCCGCTGCCAAGGCGGCGCCGATCCACTGTCAGGTTGGCTGTGTTCGGGTCCGTCAATTCTAGGAGTAGCTGCGCCGTGTTGACTTCACTGCACATCAAGAACTTCAAGGCTTGGCGGGACACCGGACCGATGCGAATGGCACCGCTGACGGTGATCTTCGGTACCAATAGCTCGGGCAAATCGAGCCTGGGCCACCTGTTGTTGGCGCTCAAGCAGACCGTGCAAATGGCCGACCGCAAGCGCTCACTGCACTTGGGCGATGAGAACGCGCTGATCGACCTGGGTACCTTCGCCGACTGCCTGTACGGCCACAACTTGGAAGCGATCTTGGAGTTCACGCTGCGTTGGCAGTTGCCGCAGCAGTTGACGCTGAAGGACACGCTGAATCGCAGGGAAACGTTTGTTGGCGAGGAGCTTGAGCTTGCGGCGCAACTGCTTGCCGACAAGGCGGCGCAACCGCAAACGCGCGAGTTTATCTACCGCCTCATCGGAGCGGACGATTCGACGGCGTTGGAAGTGAAGCATGCACTGGGCAGGGGCGCCACTTTGACATCTGAGCAGTTTCGCCTCTCCTATGCCAAAGGTCGCAAGTGGCCGCTGGAACCGCCAGAAAAATTCTATCGCTTCGCTGATCGCACACTGTCGCGTTACCAGAACGCCGATTTTCTGGCCGAGTTCGCGCTGGAGACCGAGCGCGTGCTGGATAGCGTGTTTTACCTTGGGCCATTGCGTCGGCCACCAAGGCGGGTTTATCAGTGGTCAGGCGACACGCCCCGGGATGTCGGACAACAGGGTGAGCACGCCATTGCGGCATTGCTGGCTGCTACACAGCAAGGACGCGAGCTCAATCGAGGTCATAAGCAACACAGGCATCGTTTCGACGCTTTCATTGCCGATTGGTTGGTTGATCTGGGTGTGATTAGCGCATTCCAGGTCAAAGCGGTTGCGAAAGGGCGCAAGGAATACGAGGTGCTCATCAAGACGCACGCCAAGGCACCTGAGGTCAAGCTGACCGATGTGGGCTTTGGTATCTCGCAGGTTCTGCCCGCGCTGGTACAGGCGTTTTATGCCCCACCCGGTTCGACGATCTGGATGGAACAGCCGGAGATTCACCTTCACCCGATGGCACAGTCCAACCTGGCTGATGCGTTCATCAGCGCGGTTCAATCCTATGAAGGCGGACGACCACGCAACACACAACTGATCATCGAAACCCATTCCGAACATTTGCTCACCCGCCTGCAGCGTCGCGTCGCTGAGGGCGTCATCGGGCCGGAGGACATTGCGGTGTACTTCGTCACTCAGCATCGTGGAGGTGCAGACCTCGAGACGTTGCAGCTCGACTTGACCGGTGAGATCAGCAATTGGCCAGAGAACTTCTTTGGCGACGAGATGGGCGATATCGCCGCGCGTACCGTGGCAGCGATCAAGCGCCGTTCCGCTACAGCAAAGGCGCGCAGCTGATGGCACCAGCCGTGATCGATACCAACGTGTTGCTGGTGGCCAACGGCGCTCATCGTGACGTGTCCGCCGAATGTCAAACAGCGTGCGTGCAGCGCTTGCTCGCTCAGCAACAAGGGGGAGTCACGGTAATCGACGACGAACACCGCATTCTGTCTGAATACCTGAAAAGGACTCACCCCAATCAGCCCAAGGGCGTGGGTGATGCGTTCCTGAAATGGCTCCTGCAGAATCAACACAATTCCACTCGTGTACATCAGGTGGCACTCAACGAAGTGAGCGGAAACACCTACGCCGAGTTTCCCGGAAAAGCACTGCAAGCGAGATTTGACGCATCCGATCGAAAATTCGCTGCCGTCGCCCACGCCCATCCCGACAAGCCACCCGTTTGGCAGGCGGCAGACTGCAAGTGGCTGGAGTGGTGGCACGAGTTGCTTGCGGAAGGGGTGAAGGTCGAGTTCCTGTGCCGCGCTGATGTGCTCAAGGTCTACCGCAAGAAGTTTCCCAAACGAATCGTTCCAAAATTTCCGGAACCGTAGTCGATGCCCACATTTTTCCGCTTTCCACACACGCCGCATATCGCTTGGCTTGGCGATGGCGAGCCTCGTGGAGACAAGCTTATGTCCGCTCAGGAGGCCGATGCTTTATTGGCTGCGGAGGTGATTGTGGAAGAGAAGTTGGATGGTGCCAATGTAGGCTTTTCGATCGGATCCGATGGTGCGGTCCGCGTTCAGAATCGAGGTCAGTATCTCTTGGTTCCGTTCACCGGGCAGTTTGCCAGGCTTGGTGCTTGGCTGGAGCGGTATCGGCTGGCGTTCACCAATCAGCTTGACGGACGGCAATTGCTTTTTGGCGAGTGGTGCGCCGCGAGGCACTCGATTGCTTACGATGCGTTGCCAGACTGGTTTTTGTTATTCGATGTGTACGACTGCGAGCACCACAGGTTCTGGAGCTGTGCTCGGCGGAATCGGCTCGCCGAATCACTCGGCTTAGTGATCGCGCCAGTGGTCTTTCGCGGTCGGGTAACGCTGCCTGGTCTTCGTTCCATGCTGGAGACCAGAACGAGTAGCTACGCGCAGGAAAGGATGGAAGGCTTGGTGGTGCGTCGCGAATCGGCGGAATGGTGCCTGGCGCGCGGGAAGTTGGTGCGCGCAGAGTTCGCGCAGCCTATGGACGTGCACTGGCGAAACCGCACGATCGAGTGGAACCACTTGCAGCGTGATGGCGCCTTGATGGCGTGAGGCGGCCGATCAATGGGAATGGTCGGGTTTGGGCACAGGGTGATCTCTCCGACGCGGTATTGACATAATATACATTAGACGCATATTTAGTGCTTCCTGGACAGCCGCCAGCTGTCTCGACAATGCAGCTATGTTCGTCATACTCACTCCGCGGACGAACAACAGGCACGCGACATGGCTAATGGCAAGGACCGGAGCAACGGCGGCAATTGCAGGGACAATGCACCCATGCGGAAACTGGTCAGCGGCTGCCGGAGCATTTTGTGTTGCTGAAGGAATTTGGGCGATGTCGGACTGCAAGATGACCCTGGCCTGTCGATTCCTGAACTGGCGGCGCAACTGGGAAAGTCGGAAAGCGCCGTCGAGCGTGCCATCCGCAAGCTTCGCGAGTCGGGGCGACTGAAGCGGGTCGGCCCGGATAAGGGCGGCCGTTGGCAGGTATTGGATGGGCATCTCCCGTAGGGGCGCGATTCATGGCGCCCTTAGGTTTGACCGGGACCGATTCGCGCGGGCGCGCCGCTTGCGGCATCATGTTCGGCCGATTGCCTTGTCCCCCGCTCCATGCAGCTGCTGATCAGCACTACCTACCAGCCCGCCACCGACCTCGGTTATCTGTTGTCGAAAAACCCTGATCGACACCAGCAGTTCGAGCTGACGTTCGGTACGGCGCATGTTTTCTACCCGGAGGCGACGGTTGAGCGCTGTTCGGTAGCGCTGGTCGTCGACGTCGATCCGATCGGGCTGGTGCGCGGCCGCGGCGACGCCGACGGCCCGCTGACCCAATACGTGAACGACCGGCCGTACACGGCTTCGTCGTTCCTGGCGGTGGCAATCGCCCAGGTGTTTTCCAGTGGCATGGCCGGCAACAGCAAGGCGCGCGCAGAACTGGCCGCGTCTGCGATGCCGCTCGAGGCTGACATTCCGGTATTGCGCTGCCGCGCCGGCGAGACCAAAGTACGCGCGTGCTTCGCGCCGCTCGGCTACCAAGTCGAGGTGCAGCCGCTGGCGCTGGACGAAACCTTTCCCGACTGGGGCGAAAGCCGCTATTTCCGCCTGCGCTTGCGCGGCACCCTGCGTCTTTCCGAGTTGTTGCAGCACCTCTACCTGCTACTGCCGGCGCTGGATGGCGACAAGCATTATTACGTCGGCAGCGATGAAGTGCAGAAGCTGCTCGACAAAGGCGGCGACTGGCTGGCTGCGCACCCGGAGCGCGATTGGATCCTGGCCAACTATCTCAAGCGCCAGCGGTCGCTCGTGCGCGAGGCGCTCGGCAAGCTGCTCGCCGAGCCGGAACAGGAAGTCGATTCGAGCGACCGCGAGAAGGAGGCCGGCGAACAACAGCTCGAACGCTCGCTGAGCCTGAACGAGCGGCGCATGGCGGCGGTCGAAGACATTCTGCTGCGCAGCGGCGCCGCGTCGGTGCTGGATGTCGGCTGCGGTGAGGGCCGGTTGCTTGGCCGGCTTCTCGAGCATCGGCAGTTTCGAACCATCCTTGGCATCGACGTCTCGACGACTTCGCTCGAACGTGCGGCTGAGCGCCTTAAACTGGATCGGCTGGCACCGACGCAGCGCGCCCGGATCGATCTGCAACAGGGCAGCCTCAGCTATCGTGATGCCCGCATGGCCGGCTTCGACGCCGCCTGCGCCATTGAGGTGATCGAGCACATCGACGCCACCCGTCTGGCAGCGTTCGAACGCACGTTGTTCGAGTTTGCCAGGCCCCAGATTGTGGTCGTCACCACGCCCAACCTTGAGTACAACGTTCGATTCGCAAACCTCCCGGCCGGCGCGATGCGTCATCGCGACCACCGTTTCGAGTGGTCGCGCGATGAGTTCCGGCATTGGGCCGAAGGCGTCGCTGAACGCCACGGCTATTCGGTCGAGTTCGTTCCGATTGGCGACGTCGATCCTGCACTTGGTCCGCCGACGCAGATGGGAGTGTTCAGCCGATGAGCATCGTCCGCATCCCGGAATTGGCGCTGGTCGCGCTGGTTGGCGCCTCCGGCTCGGGAAAGTCCACGTTCGCGCGTGCGCATTTCCGGAACACGGAGGTGATTTCCTCGGACTACTGTCGCGCATTGGTTGGCGACGACGAAAACGATCAGGCGGCGACCAAGGACGCCTTCGACGTCTTGTACTACATCGCCGCAAAACGCTTGGCCGCCGGCAAGCTCACCGTGGTCGACGCCACCAATGTGCGGCCGGAAGACCGCAAACGCCTGGTGGCGCTGGCCCGCGAATTCCACGTGCTGGCGTCCGCGATCGTGTTCGACCTGCCCGAGCGGCTACTGCACGAGCGCAATGCTAGCCGTCCGGACCGCGATTTCGGCCCGCACGTGGTCAAGACTCAGACCCAAAGCCTGCACCGCTCGCTGCGAGGGCTGGAGAAAGAAGGCTTCAAGGTCGCGGCCGTGTTGCGCAGTGCCGAGGCGGTTGCCGAGGCTGAAATCAGCCGCGAAAAGGCCTGGAATGATCGCCGCGACCAGCACGGCCCGTTCGATATCATCGGTGACGTACACGGCTGCCTGGATGAATGCGTGCAGTTGCTGCGTACGCTTGGCTACCGCCTGGCCGGAACCCGCGAGTCCCCGGAAGTAACCGCCCCACCCGGCCGGCGCGCGATTTTCGTCGGCGACCTGGTCGACCGTGGCCCGGATTCGCCGGGCGTGCTACGACTGGTGATGTCGATGGTTGCCAACGGGACGGCCTTTTGCGTGCCGGGCAACCACGACATCAAGTTGATGAAAAAGCTGCGCGGCCGCGATGTCAGGATCGGCCATGGGCTCGCGGAAACGCTGCGGCAGCTTGAGTCGGAGCCCGAGGCGTTCGCCGAGCAGGCCGCCGGCTGGATCTATTCGCTGGTCAGCCATCTGGTGTTCGACGATGGCCAACTGGTGGTTGCCCATGCCGGCATGAAGGAGAGCATGCAGGGCCGGGCGTCTGGCGCCGTGCGCGATTTCGCTTTGTATGGCGAGACGACCGGCGAGACCGACGAGTATGGTCTGCCGATCCGCTACAACTGGGCCGGCGAATACCGCGGTGCCGCGATGGTCGTTTACGGCCATACCCCGGTGCCCGAGCCCGAATGGGTAAACCGCACCATTTGCGTCGATACCGGCTGCGTGTTCGGCGGCAAGCTCACGGCGCTGCGCTACCCGGAGCGCGAGCAGGTGAGCGTGCCGGCCGCGCGCGTTTACTACCAGCCGATCAAGCCACTTGCCAGTGCAGCAACACCCGCTCGTGAGGCCAACGTACTTGACATCGAGGACGTGTTGGGCAAGCGGGTGATCAAGCCGCGCCTGGGCCGGACGGTGACCATCCGCGAGGAAAACGCACGGGCCGCGCTTGAGGTGATGAGTCGCTTCGCGGTCGACCCGCGTTGGCTGGTGTACCTGCCGCCGACCATGTCGCCGCCGGCCACCGCCGCCGATGGCGACCTGCTCGAACGCCCCGCCGAGGCGTTCGACTACTATCGTGGCGAGGGCGTGACCCAACTGGTGTGCCAGGAAAAACACATGGGTTCGCGCACTGTAGTGGTCCTGTGCCGCGATCAGGCCGCCGCCGGTCGTCGCTTCGGAATCCGTGGCGACGGCCGCGGGGTGATTTACACGCGCACCGGTCGCCGGTTTTTCTCCGACCGAATGGTCGAGGAGGCCTTGCTCGCGAAACTGGACTTGGCGATGCAGGCCGGCGGACTGTGGGACGAACTCGCCAGCGACTGGATCGTCCTCGACGCCGAGCTGCTGCCCTGGTCGGCGAAGGCCGGCGATCTGCTGCGTCAACAATACGCGCCAACCGGTGCCGCGGCGACCAACGCCCTGCGCGCGTCGGGCGACTGGGGCGCACAGGCCGCCGACCGCGGCATCGACCTCGGCTCGCTATCGACGACGCTGGCGCAACGCGCCGTCGCCGTTGACCGTTACCTCGCTACCTACCGTCGCTACTGCTGGCCGGTGCATGACCTATCCGACCTGCGGCTGGCGCCTTTCCACGTGCTCGCCCACGAAGGCGCGGCGACTTTGCACAACAGCCATCGTTGGCATCTGGACTTGATCGATCGTCTATGCGCCGCCGATGCTGGCCTGTTTCGCGCCACCCAACGCCGCTACGTAGATTTGGCCGACCCGGCCAGCGAGGCCGAGGCGACGGCCTGGTGGCAGGCGATCACGGCGGCCGATAGCGAAGGCATGGTCATCAAGCCGATCGACGGATTGGTGCATGGGAAAAAGGGCCTGCTGCAGCCCGCGATCAAGTGCCGCGGCCGGGAGTACCTGCGCATTATCTATGGCCCCACCTACACCGAGCCGGCGAACCTGGTCCGCCTGCGGCACCGTGCCTTGGCTCCGAAACGCTCGCTGGCCGTGCGCGAATACATGCTCGGCCACGAGGCGCTGCACCGCTTTGTCGAGTGCGAGCCGCATTACCGTGTTCACCAATGCGTGTTCGGCGTGCTGGCGCTGGAGAGCGAACCGGTCGATCCCAGGCTGTGAGCGCGCCCCACGATGCGCCGTGCCTTCGCGCCGGTCTGGCAAGTTCGGGTCGCGCCTGCTCCCAGGATTGGCCTCACCGCGCTGGCGAAGCCAGACTATGCCGCGCCTCTCCGGGCGCCCTGCTCACGGTATTCGATCGGCCAATTGGAAACAGCGTCGAGCTGCGTCGGCGCTGGCCTGGATTTCGGCACCGGACAGGGATTCGCTCAGCACGGGATGTTGGTAGCCGCTGAACCAGATCGACAGGGCGATCCGGTTCTGGGCGACTGCGGCCAGCATGGTGCGCGATCGCGAGCGGCCGAATTCCAGACGGTTTTCCTGGCTGCGGGCGTCAGCGGGCAGCAGTGGGCCGTCGAGGATTTGCACGCCTTGGCCCTCGATGCGCGGGTCCAGCGTGACCTCCGCTTCGCTACCGTCGCCACGCACATAGCTGCCGCTGATGCTGATGGCGATGCGCGGGCCATCGGCGTCGAAACCGACCGACAGACGGGCGTCGCTGGCGTCGAAGGCCGGGTCGGCGAAGCGTAGTTTGGGCGATTCGTAGTGGCACTGGCTGCGGTCGAGTGCTGCGCCGGTGTCGATCTGTCGCGCTTCCGATTGGACCGCGAAGGCCGGTGCCGTTGCTCGTCGGCGTCGTTCCAGCCCGGCGCTGCGACAGGACTGATCGCGGAATACCGGCTCGCCGTTGGCGCCCTGGCAGCGATAGATGCGGGTCGCCTCCGTCGCTCTTGCGCTCGGCGATGCTGTCGCGGCAAGCCAGATCGAGAGCAGCGCGGCCAACGGCCGATATCCAGAGGGTGGAAAGCTCGATCTGCGCATCATGGGTACTCGGGCGCTCAGGTGGCCACCGGGCGACCGGTTTACCACAATTGCCTTTGCCACAAAGAAAAAACCCCGATCGTCTCCGACCGGGGTTTTCCTGAAACCGAGGTGATCCTGGGGATCGAGTCGGGATCAGACAGCCTGCACGGCATCCGCCTGCAGACCCTTCGGGCCCTTGACCACGATGAAGGTCACCTGCTGGCCTTCCTGCAAGGTGCGGAAGCCCGAACCCTGGATGGCGCGGAAGTGAACAAACAGATCAGCACCACTTTCCGGGGTGATGAAGCCGTAGCCCTTCGCATCGTTGAACCATTTGACGGTACCCGTCTGACGATCTGACATAACTAACTCCTTGAAACATTGAAAGAATTCACGGCCGGGAAAGCTCCGGTCCGAGACTGAAGTTGCAGGGAGTAGCGCAGTACACGTTCAGCGGATCAACGCGAGAGCAACAACGAGATCAGGTCACGAGTGCATAGTGACCCTGGCAACACAGCGGGCGCACATTACACGATATTGTGCGCGATTGCCAGAACAATTCGGTTGCCGGCGGCACCTGCTGTCGGGCACGGATCGAAAGCCGCGCTGGCGGGATTTTGCTGGGCTGCGTTAACCTGTGCGGCTCCGCCACCGCCCGCTCTGCCGGCCATGCCCTATTCCCCGATTCTCGCCACGCTCGGATATGTCCTCTCGGCCGACCGTCGCCAGGTTCTGCTGGTGCATCGCAATGCCCGGCCGGACGATCAGCATTTCGGCAAATACAATGGGCTCGGCGGCAAAATGGAGCCAGGCGAGGACGCGCTCGCCTGCATGCGCCGGGAGATCCATGAAGAGGCCGGCATCCACTGCACCGAACTTTCCCTGCGCGGCACCCTGAATTGGCCGGGATTCGGCAAAAACGGCGAGGATTGGCTGGGCTTTATCTTTCTGATCAGCGCCTATACCGGCCAACCATTGACCGCCAACGCCGAGGGCGATCTGTGCTGGGTGGAACGCGAGCGCATGCTGGAACTGCCGATGTGGGAGGGCGACCGGCAGTTTCTGCCGCTGGTCTTCGATGCCGATCCGCGCCCGTTCCATGGGGTGATGCCGTATCGGCAGGGGCGCATGCAATCCTGGTCCTGGCAGCGCTGAAAGGCGAATGCCGCTGCCAAGGTCCAGTTAAGGCGCCAGTCAGTCCGGCCGGCGCACAGTGCACCAGCCACCCCAGCCACCGCAAGGAGAAAGCCATGACGATCCGTCGGATTCCGGTTTTGCTTTTGGGTATGGCCGTGTTTGCCGTTGGCGCTGCGACTGTCGGAGCGGCTACCCCGCCTCCTGGCAGCGACGCCAAGGACAGCGACAATATCCGCATTCGGCCCAGCGATATCCGCACCTGGAAGGCGGTCGACCAGACCAGCCTGATCATCACCACCCGCAACCACCAGCGTTATTTGGTCGAATTGAAGCGCAGTTGCAACAATCTGCGCGGCAGCACGCCCAACGACAACGCGCTGTATACCAACGAACGCTACATCGACCGCCGCGGCGCCATCCGGCTGCTGCCGCGCGACCGGCTCGATCGCCTGTTCGATCACCAGAGCCGTGCCTCGGTCGATTTCGCCATGGACATGGAGGCCAATAGCGACTACTGTCCGATCCAGCAGATCACCGCGCTCGGCCGCGAAGAAAAACGCAAGACCTGAGCAAGCGATCGCTGGACCGCATCGAACCCCACCGCGCCCGCCCTGAAGCGGGCGCGGTTTTTTTGTTTGCCCGCGAGCCCGATACACTGTCGGCTCCGAACCCAAGCCTGCCATCCTAACGATGGCCTGCCCCCTGGTTTACCCGCGCCCTGGCCGATGCCTGCGCGGGTAGGCCCGGCCGCCCCCGACCCGCCGAGAACCCACCATGACCGAATTCACCCCGCCCGCTGATACGCCTTCCGGTTTCGACATGCTCGGCCTGTCCGCTCCGGTGCTGCGTATCCTGGCCGAAGTCGGCTACGAATCGCCGTCGCCGATCCAGGCGGCCAGCATTCCGCATTTGATGGCCGGGCGCGATCTGGTCGGCACGGCGCAGACCGGCACCGGCAAGACCGCCGCGTTTGCGCTGCCGATCCTGTCCCGGCTCGACCTGACCCCGGGCAAGCCGCAGGCGCTGGTGCTGGCGCCGACCCGGGAACTGGCAATCCAGGTGGCCGAGGCGTTTCAGAAATATGCCAGCCACCTGCGCGGCTTCCATGTGCTGCCGATCTATGGTGGTCAGAGTTATGTGCCGCAGTTGCAGGCGCTGAAGCGCGGTGTGCATGTGGTGGTCGGCACTCCGGGCCGGGTGATCGACCATCTTAATCGCGGCACCCTCGACCTGTCGGCGCTAAAGACCCTGGTGCTGGACGAAGCCGACGAAATGCTGCGTATGGGCTTCATCGACGATGTCGAGGCGGTACTGCGCAAGCTGCCCGCCGAGCGCCAGGTGGTGCTGTTTTCGGCGACCATGCCGGCGCCGATCCGGCGCATCGCGGCCACCCACCTGCACGATCCGGCCGAAGTCACCATCAAGGGCAAAACCACCACCGCGATCAATACCCGACAGCGCTACTGGCTGGTCAGCGGCCTGCACAAGCTCGATGCGCTGACCCGCATCCTCGAGGTCGAAAGCTTCGATGGCATGATCGTGTTCGCGCGCACCAAGATCAGCACCGACGAACTGGCCAGCAAGTTGGAAGCGCGCGGCTTTGCCGCCGCCGCGATCAATGGCGACATGCCGCAGCCGCTGCGCGAGAAGACCATCCAGCGGCTCAAGGACGGGCTGATCGACATTCTGGTGGCGACCGATGTCGCCGCGCGTGGGCTCGATGTCGACCGCATCAGCCATGTGGTCAATTTCGATATCCCCTACGACACCGAAGCCTATGTGCACCGGATCGGCCGCACCGGCCGCGCCGGCCGCAGCGGCGAAGCGATCCTGTTCGTGTCGCCGCGCGAGCGCGGCATGCTGCGCGCGATCGAGCGTGCCACCCGGCAGGCGATCGAGCCGATGAGTCTGCCCAGCATCGAAGACGTCAACAGCCACCGCATCGGCAAGTTCAAACAACAGATCACCGCGGCTCTGGCCAGCGCCGATCTGTCGGCGTTTCGCACCCTGGTCGAGGACTACGAACGCGAACACGATGTACCGGCGGTCGAAATCGCCGCCGCCCTGGCACGCATGGCCCAGGGCGACAATCCGCTGTTGCTCGACCCGGCGCGACAGCCGAAGCTCAGCGAGCGACCGGCACCAGCGCCGCATGAATCGCGCAAACCCACTGGGCACGATGCGGGTTCGATCAAACAGCGCCACGCCGATTGGCGCGAACAGACCGCCAGTCAACGCCAGCCCCATTCGGCGCCGCTACGACCGCTCGGGGATGCCCGGCCGGTCAAAGGATCGGTGTCCGGCACGCCGCCCAATCGGGTGTTGCGCGAATCCCTGTCCGAACGCGGTGATCCAGCCGCGCCGCCGCCACGGCGCGAGCGTTCGGAACGACCGGAGCGTTCGCGCCCGCACACCCCGGAACCGGGTATGGAGCGTTTTCGCATCGAAGTCGGTCACAACCATCAGGTCAAGCCCGGCAATATCGTCGGCGCGATTGCCAACGAAGCGGAACTGGACAGCGAATTCATCGGTCGCATCGAGATCTACGACGATTTCAGCCTGGTCGATCTGCCCGAAGGCATGCCGGAACCACTGCTGCGACATTTGCAGGGGGTCTGGGTCGCAGGTCAGCGCCTGCGTATCCGTCGCGCCGACGACACCGCTGTCGCTGCATCGGATTCGTCTGCGGCCGCAGCTGGCACCGAGCCGCAGCGAACCGACGGCGGCACACGACGCTTTCAGCGACCACGCCCGAGCTAGGCGCCTGCGTTCGGTGGCACTGATCGCGGCCGCCAGGCCCATCGACTCCATGCGTTGAGCACCGCGCCGAACCCCCACCCTGCCCTTCCCTGGGCATCTGCAGGAGCATTGCCATGGCCGACCTGGCACGACTCGATCGCACCGCTCGCCAGATGAAATTGCTGTCGCAGGCGCTGGATTCCGGGCGCTTCGGCCCGGTGCGGCGTATGGTCAACAGCCTGACCCCGGCCGAGATCGGCAATTTGCTGGAATCGCTGCCACCAGCCAAACGTCTGATGCTGTGGGGCCTGGTCGACGCCGAGGACGATGGCGAGGTACTGGTCCATTGCAACGAAGAGGTGCGCGAGAGCCTGCTGTCCGACATGGACACCGAGGAAATCGTCGCCGCCGCCGAATCGCTGGATATCGACGACCTGGCCGAACTGTTCGACGATCTGCCGGACACGGTCACCGGCGAGATGTTGAAGTCGATGGACCGCGACGAACGCGAGCGTCTGGAGCAGGCGCTCGCCTACCCCGAGGACTCGGCCGGGCGTCTGATGAGCCCCGACGCAATCACCGTGCGCGCCGATGTCAGCGTCGACGTGGTGCTGCGCTACCTGCGTCTGCGTGGCGAGATTCCCGACCACACCGATTTTCTCTACGTGGTCAGCCGCCGCAACCAGTTTCTCGGGCGGATCGGTCTGTCGCGGCTGCTGACCGCGCAGCCGGATTCGCCGGCCAACCAATTGGTCGATAATTCCGAACCGCCGCTGCTGGTCAGTTCCGACGCCGCCGATGTCGCCCGCGCCTTTGCCGATCACGACTGGATTTCGGCGCCGGTGGTCGACGCCAACAACGTATTGCTGGGGCGGATCACCATCGACGATGTGGTCGATATCATCCGCGCCCAGGCCGACCACAACGTGATGTCGATGGCCGGCCTCGATGAAGAGGCCGACCTGTTCTCGCCGGTCCCGCGGGCAACCCGCAAGCGCGCGGTCTGGCTGGGCATCAACCTGCTCACGGCATTTTTTGCCTCGGCGGTGATCGGTCAGTTTGCGTTGGCGCTGGAACAGATCGTGGCGCTGGCGATCCTGATGCCGGTGGTCGCGAGCATGGGTGGCGTCGCCGGAACCCAGACCCTGACCCTGGTCGTGCGTGGCATGGCGCTCGACCAGGTCAGCGCGGCCAATGCCGGCGCCTTGTTGGCCAAGGAACTGATGGTTGGCGGCTTCAACGGCGTGATTTGGGCGATCGTGGTCGGGGTCACCGCCGGGCTGTGGTTTGGTAGCACCAGCCTGGCCCTGGTGATCGCCGCCGCGATCGCCATCAATCTGGTGGCGGCGGCAGCCTCGGGCGTGTTGCTACCGCTGCTGTTGCGACGTATCGGGGTCGATCCGGCTCTGGCGGGTGGCGTGGTACTGACCACGGTTACCGATAGCGTCGGGTTCTTTGCCTTTCTCGGCTTGGGTACGCTGTTTCTGTTGTGACCGGGGGCATGGGCGACCCGGCGGGTCGCCGCTACGATTTTGCCGCGGCATGGGCGACCCGGCGGGTCGCCCCTACGTTTTTTCTGCGGCTTGGGCGACCCGGCGGGTCGCCCCTACGTTTTTTCTCGGCTTTGCGACCCGGCGGGTCGCCGCTACGGCCAATCGCGATCAGAAATGTTGTTGCGCGCCGGCCGGCGCGGCCGTGCCGGCTGCCGACCAATCGGGGCTTTCGCCGATGTGCTTTTCGATCATTTCCCGGGCCGGTGCCGCCGCCCCGAAATAATGTCCCTGGCCGCGATCGCAGCCCATTTCACGCAGCATGATGGCGGTGCGCTGGTCTTCGATACCTTCGGCGACGGCCTTGCTGCCAAGCGTGTGCGCTAGCTCGATCATCGCCGAAACCAGCCGAGCGGTGCGCGGCTGGTGGTTGACATCGACCACGAAGCGCCGGTCGATCTTGAGTTCGGTCACCGGAAACTGGCGCAGATAGTCGAACGAGGACTGACCGGTGCCAAAATCGTCGATGGCGATGCCGAGACCGGCCGCCCGCAGCCGCGTGAGTACCTTGGCACTGTGTGCGGCATCGGCCATCACCGCGCTTTCGGTGACTTCGACCAATACCGTCTCCGGAGCGATGTCCCACAACGCCAGGGCGTCCTGGATCTGCTCGACCAGTCCGCTGACGTGCAACACCCGCGCGGACAAGTTGATCGCGACTGGCAGTTCCATGCCGGCGGCCCGCGCCAGTCCGATCTCGCGCAGGCTGGCATTGATGCTCCAGCGGGTCAGCGCCTCGATCAGGCCGGCCCGCTCGGCATAGCGGACGAATTTTTCCGGGTCGACCCAACCCAATCGCTGGCTCCGCCAACGCGCCAGCGATTCGACGGCGACGATGCGCAGACTGCGCAGGTCCCAGACCCCCTGAAAGAACACCTGCAATTCGTTGCTGGTGATCGCCTCGTGCAGTTCGCTGTAGCCGATCTTGTCGGCCACCGGACTGTTGTCGGCCATGCGGTAGCCGTGATGATCGGTGTGGCTTTCCTCCAGCGCCAGCTCGGCCGCCCGCCAGATACCATCGGCCGCGACGCCGTGATCGGGAAACAAAGCAACACCAGCCCGAGCGTTGAGCAGTGTGGCCTTCCCCTCTGTACCGATCGACTCGCGAAACGCGCTGACGATTCGGCTGGCTGCCAGAGTGGCGTGCATCGGGCTGCGCAGGCCGTGCAGCAGAATCATGAAATCGCAGGCGCCGATGCGATGCAATTGGTCGTCTGGGCGCAGCAGCGATTCAATCCTGAGCTCGGCCGCCTGCACTGATTCAGCCTCCAGCAACAGATTGAACTGACCATGGCGCTGCAAACGCAGCAGCAACAAGCCGAGCCGATTGCCCTCAGCCTGGTGCGCGGCAATTGCCGCGGCGAGCTGTGCCAGACAAGGGTCACGCTCGATCATGGCCGACCCCAAGGCCGCACGGCCCATTTCAGGTGCGAGTCAGCGCCAAGTCGAAAGCACCGGTCGGCGCTCATCGATCAGGCCGCCTGTGCCAGATAAATCTCAAGCGGATCGATCCCGAATGCGCCCGGCTCCAACGTGCTGGCGATTTCCTTCGGGGTGTCCGAGTCGGAAGCAGCGGACTGGTTCAGCAGATCGATGACGTAAAATTGCTCGCGACGCTGCTTGTCCGCCGTGGTCAATACCATCACCTGCGGTCGCAACCGCCGCGCCTGGTTCTGCGCCAGCACGATGGCGACCTCACCACTATCGAGTTCCACCAGCGAGCCGGTCGGGTAGACGCTGAGACACTGCATCAACTGTTCGACCAATTCACTCTGGAAATGTTTGTCGCGGCATCGGTAAATGGCCTGCAGTGCCTTGTGCGCGGCCAGGGCCGGACGATAAGGACGGGTACTGGTCAGTGCGTCGTAGGTATCGACCACGGCGCCGATGCGCGCGAACAAGGGAATCTGGTTGCGCACCAGACCAAACGGATAGCCGCTGCCATCGTGGCGTTCATGGTGCCCGCCGACCATCGCCAGCACCACCGGTTCCTTGATACCTGATGCCTCGATCGCCCGTAAACCGAGCCCGACATGGCGTCGCACCTGCGCCTGATCGGCCTCGTTGAGCGGACCTGGCTGCAGCAGGATCGATTCGGGCACCTCGGATTTGCCAACATCCAGCAGCAGTCCGCCCATCGCCAGATTGATAAGCACCTCTTCGTGAAAACCCATGTGCCGCCCGAACAGGGTGGCGAGCAGGCTGCAATTCAATGCGTGGTTGTAGTCGTAGTTGTGCATCTTGCGCAGCCGCGATATCCACAGAAAAGTATCGGCATTGCGCAGCACGCTCTTGACCACCGGCTGGACTGCGGCGATCACGTTGTCCAGATGCAGTTTCTTGCCGGCGCGGATATCGGCGATCAGTGCCGCGGTCAGCGCCGACGCCTGATCGAAGGCCAGCCGCGCGTGCGGAAACTCTTCCTCATGACTGCGGGTGTTGACGTAGTTGGCCACCCGCAGCCGCTGTTCTGGCGTCTTTTCCAGATCGTCTGGCCGGGGTATGGCAATGGTGCTGCGCGCCGGATCGACGTAGACCACGTCGCAGTGCTTGCGCAGCGCGTCGAGTTCGCGGGCGTTCTGAAGCAGGAACCCTTCGAGTGGAAAAGGCAGGCCAAGCCAAGGGCGGTCCAGCCGGCAAATGAACATGCCGGGCCGAACATAGGCCACATTGACCTTCCTCTCCGTTCCCACCTGCATGCCATCGCACTCCAGACTGGCCGGCTGCCCGCCAGCCGATCATAGCAACGCCACCATGCCAAAGGACGCACTGGCAGGCAATGCATACCCGCAACCGCATAACGCAATGTAACTGTGCCGGCATCCGCCATGTACCGGCTTTGGCCGGTCGCGGAGCGGCTGAAGCCAACGCAAGACAGCCGCCGTGGTTCCGGCGACAATGCTTCTGGTCACTGCCGCGCGCCAAGTTCGATGAGCCTGTACCGATTGTTTCGCCCCCTGTTATTCGCGCTGGATGCCGAGCGCGCCCACGATGCTGGCCTGGCGTCGATCGCGGCCGCCCATCGTTGCGGCCTGGGTCGCTTGCTCGCCACGCCCTCGCCCTCACTCCCGGTCGACGTGTTTGGGCTGGGCTTCGCCAATCCGGTCGGGCTGGCCGCCGGGCTGGACAAGAACGGCGCGCATATCGATGCTCTGGCCGGACTCGGCTTCGGCTTCATCGAGATCGGCACCACCACGCCGCGGCCGCAGTCGGGCAATCCGCGGCCGCGGCTATTCCGGCTGCCGGCCGCGCAGGCGGTGATCAACCGAATGGGCTTCAACAACGCCGGTGTCGAGGTCCTGGTCAAAAACGCCGAGCGCGCGCGTTTTGGTGGTCCGCTTGGCATCAACATCGGCAAGAACAAGGACACCCCGAACGCCGACGCACTGGCCGACTATGGTTTTTGCCTGGAACGCGTCTATGCCCGCGCCGATTACGTGACGATCAACATTTCCTCGCCAAACACCGCCGGATTGCGCGAACTGCAGGACGCACCGGCTCTGCGCGCGCTGCTGTCCGGCCTGCTCGATGCCCGCGAACGGCTGGCCGGGCAGCACCGCAAGCGGGTGCCGCTGCTGCTCAAGATCGCGCCGGACCTGGGCGAGGCCGAACTGGACGCGATCGCCGCGATCGCCCTGGAACTTTCGATCGACGGACTGATCGCCACCAACACCACGCTGGCGCGCCCGCGGTTGGCCGGACTGGCCCACGCCGGGGAGAGCGGCGGCTTGAGTGGTAAGCCCTTGTTCGATGCAGCGACCGCGGTGCTTCATGGTCTGTCCAGCCGCCTCGCCGGCCGCATTCCGCTGGTCGGCGTGGGCGGCATCCTGTGCGGCGCCGACGCTGCCGCCAAGGCGGCCGCCGGTGCCAGCTTGGTGCAGTTCTACACCGGCCTGATCTACCGCGGCCCGGAACTGATCGCCGAGGCAGTCGCCGCGCTCGGCCAACGCTGCGCGACCAAGCCATGAGCAACCCCGCCTTCACGCTCACCGAACAGGCCGAACTGCGCGAGCGCAACAGCCTGCGCATCGGCGCACGCGCCGAGCATCTCGCTGTGGTCCACCAGGCCAGCGCGGTGCCGAGCCTGCTCGCCGACCCGCGTTTTGCCGACCGACCAGTCAAGGTCCTGGGCGGCGGCAGCAATGTCTTGATCGCGGCTGACGTCGCGGGCCTGCTGGTGCATCTCGATACCCGCGGCCGCCGCGTCGCCGGTCAGGATGGGGATGACGTCAGGGTCTGCGTCGCCGCCGGAGAGAACTGGCACGATCTGGTGCTGTGGTCGCTCGGCCAGGGCCTGGGCGGACTGGAGAACCTGAGCCTGATACCCGGTAGCGTTGGTGCCGCGCCAATCCAGAACATCGGCGCCTACGGCGTGGAGCTCAGCGACTGTCTGCACTCGGTGACCGCCTATGACCGCCGACTGCGGGAATGGATCGAACTCGACCGCAGCACCTGCGGTTTCGGCTATCGCGACAGCCGTTTCAAGCAGGAACCCGGGCGCTTCGTATTGACCGGCGTCACCCTGACCCTGTCGCGCAAGCGGCCACTGCGCCTGGACTATGCCGGAATCCGGGAGGAACTCGAAGCCTTGGCGGTCCGAGAGCCCGACGCGAACGCGGTATCGGCGGCGGTGATCCGCCTGCGGCGACGCAAATTGCCGGATCCGGCCCAGCTTCCGAATGCCGGCAGTTTCTTCAAGAACCCAGTGGTTGGTGCGGAGTTCGCTGAAGATCTGCTTCGACGCCACCCTGCATTGCCACGCTGGCCGCTCGGCGATGGCCGGGTCAAACTGGCTGCCGGCTGGCTGATCGAAGCTGCCGGCTGCAAGGGCTACCGTGTTGGCGACGCTGGCGTCGCACCAGGCCATGCCCTGGTCTTGGTCAATTTCGCTGCGGCCAGTGGCAAAGACGTGCTGGAACTGGCCCAACGCATCCAGCAACAGGTCGCCACCCGCTTCGGCGTTAGCCTGGAAATCGAACCCGTGCTGTTGTAAAGCCGCCCACTTTGTCACCGCAGATGCTCTGGCCGCGACTGGATCGGCATGGCCGGGCCCCGCAGCCTTGCCCGAGCGCGAATCGGTCCGCATGGCGCCGCCGCGGACCTTTGCTGTAGACGGCCGATGCGGCAGCGGGGCTTCCCAAATTTTACGTGGCGCGTAGAATCGGACGGGTCTAAGACTGGAATGATTATTGCTTTCGCCGCCCCGGCGGCGACCACGAGGCCCCACTTGGTCAAGGCTACACTCGCCATCGGGCTGCATCAGGGCCTGAAGCTGACCCCGCAGCTTCAGCAGGCGATTCGCCTGCTGGCGATGTCTACGCTCGAGCTCGAGGCCGAGCTTGACCAGATCATCGAGACCAACCCGCTGCTCGAACGCCCGGAGGACGCGCCGACCGATGACGATCTGGCAGCCGAAGCCCCTCTCGATGAGCCCGCCGAAGCCGGCACGACCGAGGTCGATGCGGATGGCTCTGAGGCCGATGCCGAGGCGCCGGACCTGATCGACGATTCGCTCGATCTCACCAGCTTCGACGAAGCCGCCGACTGGGCCGAAACCCGCAGCGGAACCCATGACAGCAGCGAGGATTCGCCCTGGGAGGAACGCACCGCCCTGCGCTTCGACCTGCACGAGGACCTGCGCCAGCAAATGCAGTTGCTGCCGCTGTCGAAACGCGACCAGGCGATCGCTTGCGTGCTGATCGATGCGATCGATGACAACGGCTACCTGGGCGACTCGATCGAGTCGCTGCAACAGGCCCTGCTACCCGACTGGCGGGTGTCCCCTGGAGAAATCGAGGTGGTGCTGGCCCTGCTCCAACATTGCCATCCCACCGGGGTCGGCGCGCGTTCGTTGAGCGAATGTCTGCGTCTGCAACTGCAGGAGCACCTCGCCGATCCAGCCGAACCACTGGCGCGGATACTGGTCGAACGCCATCTGGAAGATCTGGCGCGAATGCAAGGCGTGAAGCTGGCGGCGCGGTTGATGGTTGACGAAGCCGAACTGCAGGCCGCCATGACCCTGATCCGCAGGCTCAATCCGCGTCCGGGCGAGCGTTCCGGCAGCAACGACGACGACTATATCGTCCCCGATTTGATCAGCCGCAAAGTCAACGGCCGCTGGCGCGTGCAGCTTGCCGCCCATGCCCGCTCCACCGTCGCGATCTCGCGCCACTATGAACGCATGGCGGCGGAGCAGAAGGGCGATACCGGCCAGTACCTGCGTGGCCGCCTGCAGGAGGCGCGCTGGCTGCTGAAAAGTCTTGCCCAGCGCGGCGACACCCTGCTCCGGGTCGGCGAAGCGATCCTGCGCGAACAAGGGGCTTTCCTCGACTACGGCCCGGTCGCATTGCGGCCGCTGACCCTGCGCCAACTGGCCGGCGAACTGGGCCTGCACGAGTCGACGGTATCGCGCGCCACGTCGCGCAAATACATGGCGACGCCGCGCGGGGTGTTCGAGCTCAAATACTTTTTCTCAAGCGGGGTTGCCACCAGCGAGGGCGGCGAAGCCTCGGCGGTGGCAATCAAATCGATGATCCGCAAATTGATCGATGTCGAGGACGGCAAGCGCCCGCTCAGCGATCAGGCTCTGGCCGTGCGCCTGAACCGGGACGGCATCGCCATCGCCCGCCGGACAGTGGCAAAATATCGTGAGGCGATGAACATTCCCGCTTCCAGTGATCGTTGTCGCATGGAATGATAGTGACGGCTGGCATCCTTGATCCTCCGCAATTCCACCCCAATTCAGACTTACCGGGCACGGCGGACACTTCTCCGTTATCGCCCGGCTTCCGGGTGCATGACGCACCCTCACTGCGACGGAGGCACAGCATGCAAATCGAACTCACCGGTCATGGCGTCGACATTACCCCGGCCCTGCGCGAATACGTGAACGACAAGGTCGGCCGCATCGTCCGCCACTTCGAGCAACTGCTCTCGGTCCACGTCGTCATGCACGTCGATAAACTTACCCATCGCGTCGAAGCCAACGTGAACGCAGCACACAAGCAGTTTCATGCCGAAGAACAAGCGCACGACATGTACGCAGCGATCGATCTGATGGCCGACAAGCTCGATGCCCAGGTGCGCAAGCACAAAGAGAAAGTAACCGACCACCGCCGCGCCGAGGCGCTTGAGCAAAAGACCGGGACCTGATGCTGCGGCCAGGGGCTGGAGGCTAGAGGCCAGCGATCGCGCCTGGTGCAGAGGTTGTGCTGAGCGCAGCGGTTTTTAACTGCGGAGCCGGTCAGCACAGGCTACCCATCGATGCCGGGGTTCGCTACGCTCACCACCAGCCCAAGCGCTTCCGCAACCCAGCCCCTAGCCTCTAGCCCCTGATCCCACCCCATGCAGCTTGGCCAGCTCCTCACCACCGACAATATCCTGCTTGACCAGCCGCTGATCGACGCCGACGCCGTGCTCGGTCGGTTGGCCGGGCACTATGCGGATCGTCTGGTCGATCGCGATTCCGACCAACTGCACCAATTGCTGCGCAAGCGCGAGCGCACCGGATCGACCGCGCTGGGCGCTGGCGTGGCGATCCCGCACGCCCGCCTCGCGTCTGATTTTTCACCCCGAGCCCTGTTCCTGCGCAGTTCGACCCCGGTGCCGTTCGAAGCGCCCGACGGGCACCCGGTCGATCTGTTTTTCTCGCTGTTGGTGCCAGAACACGCCACCGATCAGCATCTCGAGTGGTTGTCGGAAATCGCCGAACTGTGCTCGAACGACTCCGCCTGTGCGGCACTGCGTGCAGCGCGCACGCCCCAGCAAATCCGCACTGTGTTGGTCGACTATCTCGGTCGGGACGGACACTCATGAACCACCGGATCAGCGCTGCTGAGTTATTCGAACAACTGGGCGACCGGCTAAAGCTGCGCTGGATCGCCGGCAAGCGTGGTGAATCCCGAACCATCGAACCGGGCGAAAACCTGCAACGCCGACCTTCCCTGGTCGGCTTTCTCAATATCATCTACCCGAACAAGGTACAAATCGTCGGTGTCGATGAGCTGGCATACCTCGACAGCCTGGATTCGCGTCCGCGTTGGGAGACTATCGCCAAGATCATTCATTACAAGCCAATTGCGATCATCATTTCCCGCGACCAGGCGCTGCCGGCCGACCTGCGCGAGGCGGCGGAAGAAAGCGCTACCCCGGTGTGGGTATCGCCCAAACCCGGCCACGAACTGCTCACCTATACCCAGTACCACCTGTCACGGGCACTGGCGCGTTCGACCTCACTGCACGGCGTGTTCATGGAGGTCTATTCGGTGGGCGTGTTGATCACCGGCGAAGCCGGTGCCGGAAAGAGCGAGCTGGCGCTGGAATTGCTCAGCCGCGGTCACCGACTGATCGCCGATGACGCGCCGGAATTCACCTTGATCGCCCCGGATGTGCTCGACGGTACCTGCCCGGAGATGCTGCAAGACCTGCTCGAAGTGCGTGGGCTCGGCATCCTCAACGTGCGCAACATGTTTGGCGATACCGCGATCAAGCGCAACAAGTACCTGCGGCTGATCGTGTTTCTCGGCAAACTCGAAGACATCCACGCCAATGAAGGCATGGCGCGCCTGCAAGGGGTGACCACGACCCGCCCGGTGCTCGATGTCGAGGTGCCGCAGATCACCATCCCGGTCGGCCCCGGACGCAACCTCGCGGTGTTGGTGGAAGCGGCCACGCGCAGTTTCATCCTGCGCGGCAAGGGCGTCGATCCGGCGCAGACCTTTATCGACCGACAGGCCCACCAAATGCGGCGGCAGACGCCATGGTAGACAAGGCCGGCATGGTGGACGCAGTCGACGACGCCGACTCCGTCGGACAACTGCTGGTCCTGTCTGGCCTGTCCGGCTCGGGCAAGACCGTTGCATTGCGCACGCTGGAAGACCTCGACTACTACTGCGTCGACAATTTGCCAGCGGCGCTGATTCCCGACCTGGTCGCCGCAGTTCAGAGCCGGCAACCTGGCCGTTATCCACGGATCGCGGTCGGTATCGACGTCAGAAACCGCAGCGAGGACCTGGTTCGTCTGCCGGAAGTCCTGGCCGGGGTCGGTGGTCGCGCGTTTCCCTATCAGTTGGTATTTCTCGACACCCGCGACGAGGTCTTGTTCAAACGTTACTCCGAGACCCGCCGCCGCCACCCGCTGTCGCACGATGGCGTTGGTCTAAGCGAGGCAATTGCGCTGGAACGCCGCCTGCTGCGTCCGCTCAGTGCGATCGCCGACCAGGTGATCGACTCCTCCGACCTCAACGTGCACCAGTTGCGACGACTGATCGCCACCGCGTTTGGCAAGCAATCCGCCGGACTGGCCCTGCAGTTCGTATCGTTCGCCTACAAGCGTGGTGTACCGGCCGACGCCGACTATGTTTTCGACGCGCGCTGCCTGCCGAATCCGCACTGGGATCCGGCGCTGCGGCCTTTGTCCGGGCGCGACCTGGCCGTGCGCGAATTTTTTGCCGCGCAGGCAGAGACCGCCGTCCTGTGCGCGCAGATCGAAGCACTGCTGGACCACTGGCTGCCGGGCTACGACGCAGAGCAGCGCAGCTACCTCACCGTCGCCATCGGCTGCACCGGCGGCCGGCATCGCTCGGTGTTTTTGGCCGAGCGGCTGGCCGAACGCTATCGCGATTTGCGCGAAAACATCATGACCCATCATCGAGAACTGGAATGAGTGTCGGGATATTGCTGTTGACTCACAGCGGCGTCGGGCCGGCCCTGCTCGGTGCCGCGCGCGGCGTGCTCGGCCCACTGCCGCTCAAGACCGCGGCGATTGAAGCAGGCTTCGGCGAGGAGATCGACCAGGTGATGGCGCGCGCTCGCGCCGCCGTCCGCCAGATCGACCAGGGCGCCGGGGTGCTGCTGCTGACCGACTTGTTTGGCGCCAGCCCAAGCAATGTCGCGGCACAGATGTCCGACCTCGCCTGTCCGACCCGTCGCGTCTCCGGCGTCAACCTGCCGATGTTGCTGCGAATCATGAACTACGCCGAACAATCGCTCGACGAACTGGTCGATACTGCCACCACTGGAGCCCGTACCGGAGTAGTGATCGACCATGGTTGAACAGGAAATCACGGTATCCAACAAGCTCGGGCTGCACGCTCGTGCCTCGGCCAAACTGGTCCAGCTGACCTCACGGTTTTCCGCGAATGTCTTGTTACAGTGCCGCGGTCGGGAGATCAACGCCAAGAGCATCATGGGACTGATGCTGCTTGCCGCCGGCAAGGGAACCGCGCTGTGGATCAAGGTCGAAGGCGATGACGAGGCGGAAGCACTGGCCGCGGTGGTCGATCTGTTTCAGCGCAAATTCGACGAGGGCGAATGAAGAGCGATCCGATCCGCACCGAGTGGGAAGGTACCGGCGCCGCGCGCGGGCTCGCGCTCGGTCGCGCCCGCGTGGTGTATTCAGCCAATCCGGAGATCGAGACCGCGGCACTGGACAGCAGCGCCATCCCCAATGAGGTAAAGCGCTTCGAAACCGCGCTCAAAATAACCCGCCGAGAACTGCAAACACTGAGCGAGCGCCTGTCCGGTGCGCTGGCCCGCGACCTGATCGAAATCATCGAGGCGCACGCACTGATCCTCGACGATCCGGATTTGACCGAGGGTGTGATCGGACTGATCCGGAACCAGAACCTGTATGCCACCGCCGCGCTGGAGCGTCAGCGCGGTCTGCTGGTAGCCGCTTTCGACACCATCGAAGACCCCTATCTGCGTGCCCGCCGCGACGATATCGATCATGTCGTCCAGCGGGTGTTCGCTGCCCTGCAACGTGGCGGTGCCGAGCCGGAACGCAGCGCCAGCGCCGAAGGCGAAATTCTGGTCTGCGAAACCGTGGCACCGGCTGAATTGGCGCAACTGCACTACCAGGGCCTGGTCGGGGTGATCGCCACTGCCAGCAGTCCGTATTCGCACACCGCGATCCTGGCGCGCAGCTTCCGGTTGCCGATGGTGTGCGGTGTGAAGGGGGCACTCAGTCTGGTCCATGACGGCGACCCGCTGCTGATCGATGCCGACCACGGCCGCGCGATCCATCATCCCGATGCGATCGATCTGTCCCGCCTGCGTACCCAACAAAAGGAGGTGGAGCGGGCCGAGCGACGTCGCGCGCGGCAAAAGGCTGGTATCGCCAAAACCAAGGACGGTTGCACCATCCATTTGCACGCCAATGCCGATGACGTCGAAACCATCGCGATCGCGCGTCGCGTCGGCGCCGACAGTATCGGCCTGTTCCGCACCGAATTTCTGTTCATGCGCCGCCGCGAGCTGCCGGACGAAGAAGAACAATTCCGTATCTACCGTGATGCGGTCATCGCCATGGGTGGACAACCGGTGACCCTGCGCACCCTCGATCTCGGCGCAGACAAGGCGATCGGCAGCCCGCTTGCGATCGGTATCGAGGAAAATCCAGCGCTCGGTTTGCGTGGCATCCGCTTCTCGCTGTCGCGGCGGGCGGTGTTCGCCACCCAGCTGCGCGCCATGCTGCGCGCATCCGGATTCGGTCCGGTGCGGATCCTGCTGCCAATGGTGTCTTCGGTCGATGAGGTGCGCACGTCGCGCAGCTTGTTCGAAGAGTGCCTGGCCGATCTGCGCCTGGCCAAGGCCGCAGTCGCCGATCAGGTACCGCTCGGGGTGATGATCGAGGTACCGGCAGCGGTGTTGATCGCCGGCGAGCTGGCACGCTTCGCCGACTTCTTCGCCGTCGGCAGCAATGATCTGGCCCAGTATATTCTGGCCGCCGATCGCAACAATGCGGCAGTGGTCAGCCAGTACGACCCGCTGCACCCGGCCTTCGTGCGGATGCTGTACCTGGTGTTCGATGCCGCCAGGCAGGCCAAATGTCCGGTCAGCGTATGCGGCGAGATCGCCGGCGACCCGGCCTATACCGCGCTGTTGATCGCTCTTGGTCTGACCGATTTCAGCATGCACCCGAACAGCATTCCCTATGTGCGCGACACGATCGCCACACTCAACCGCAAGTCCCTGCGCGCCAAGGCGCCGCGCTTCCTGCACGCGGCCGACCGGACCAGCCTTTGCAGCCTGCTGGAAGTTTAACCGGGACCCGGCCGATGACCACGCTCAGCCGCCAGGACCGCGACCAAATCCTGCGGGTCGAGTTGCACCATGGCATGCAGGCAGAGGAGTTGGCCCTGGCTCTGCCGAGGATCATCGCCGCCTGTCGCGAGCAATTTACCCGCGGCGCATTGATCGATTGCCGGTCAGGCGAAGTACTGCCCAGTGTCGAGACTCGCTTGTTGCTGGCGCGGCATGTGGCTATGAACTGGCCACGGCCGGTGGTGATCGCGGTATTGCTGCAGCCGGAACTTCATGCCCCTGACCACAGCTTTGCCCATGCCCTGGAAAAATTCGGCGTGCGCGCCGAAATATTCCATGATCTTGATGAGGCCCTGGCCTGGCTGCAGCGCGCCGTGCCGGTCGGCAACCCCACGCCCGAGCCGATTCCACCTATAAGGAACCCGAAATGAAAGTACGCGCAGCCGTCGCCCACCGGGCCGGCGCCCCGCTGGCGATCGAACAGGTCGATCTGGACGGCCCTCGCGCCGGCGAGGTGCTGGTCGAGATCAAGGCCACCGGTATCTGCCACACCGACGCCTTCACCCTGTCCGGCGACGATCCCGAGGGACTGTTCCCGGCGATCCTGGGCCACGAGGGTGCTGGCGTCGTGGTCGAGGTCGGCGCCGGGGTCAAATCGCTGCGCCAAGGCGATCACGTGATTCCGCTGTACACCCCGGAATGCCGCGAGTGCGAGTATTGCCTGAATCCGAAGACCAATCTGTGCCAGGCGATCCGCAGCACCCAGGGTCAGGGCCTGATGCCGGATGGCAGCAGCCGTTTCTCCATCGACGGCCACCGCATCCATCACTACATGGGCACCTCGACCTTTGCCCAGTTCACCGTGCTGCCCGAGATCGCATTGGCGAAAATCCGCGCCGACGCGCCGTTCGACAAGGTCTGTTATATCGGCTGCGGCGTCACCACCGGCATCGGCGCGGTGCTGTTCACCGCCAAGGTCGAGCCCGGTGCTTCGGTGGTGGTGTTCGGTCTCGGCGGCATCGGCCTGAACGTCATCCAGGGTGCGCGCATGGCCGGCGCCGGCATGATCGTCGGGGTCGATCTCAACCCGGACAAACGCGCGCTGGCCGAACAGTTTGGCATGACCCACTTCGTCAATCCGCGCGAACACGGCGAGGGCCTGGTCGCACACCTGGTCGAACTGACCCGCGGCGGTGCCGATTATTCGTTCGAGTGCATCGGCAACACCCGGGTGATGCGCCAGGCATTGGAATGCTGTCACAAGGGCTGGGGCACCAGCATCATCATCGGCGTTGCCGGTGCCGGCCAGGAAATCAGCACCCGCCCCTTCCAACTGGTGACCGGCCGCAACTGGCGAGGAAGCGCCTTCGGCGGCGCGCGCGGGCGCACCGACGTACCGAAGATCGTCGATTGGTACATGGAAAAACGCATCCAGATCGATCCGCTGATCACCCACACCCTGCCGCTCGAACGGATCAACGAGGGCTTCGATCTGATGCATCGCGGCGAATCGATCCGCACGGTGGTGTTGTTCTGAGGCATCGGCGATGACATCGAAGGCGTCGTCCCGGCGTAAGCCGGGACCCAGTGGTGGGCATTGTCGCCAGCGTCGGGACTGGGCCCCGGCGTTCGCCGGGGCGACGGTGTTTTTCCGTCTCCCCACTCCCCACTCCCGCCCAATCTAAAGACCAATCGGGGTGCCGGACTTGAGCTCGCGCAGCACGAAGCTGCTGTGGACTTCCTTGACGCCGGGGATCACGCAGATGCGCTCGCGCAGCAGTTGCGCGAATTCGTCCATGTCGCGTGCGACCACCTCGACCTGGTAGTCGTAGTGCCCGCTCAGATTGTGCGCGGCGATCACTTCCGGCAGCGCGACCAGCGCGCGTTCGACCGCCAGCGCGACCTGCGGCCCGTGGCTCTCCAGGTGCAACTGCACGAAGCCATGCACGCCGAAGCCGAGTTTGTGCAGGTCGAGACGGGCGTGGTAGCCGCTGATCAGCCCGGCCTGCTCCAGCCGATGGACGCGCCGCCAGCACGGCGATTGGGTCAACGCGACACGCTCGGCGAGCTCGGCCACGGTCAGGCGCGCGTCCTGTTGCAATGCCTCCAGCAAGAGCCGGTCAATGCGATCCAGCGCGACGATGTCGTGATCCGGCATGAACTTTTCCGCGGCAGCCGCAATGGCCGGTCGGATTATCCTCCAGGCCGGCATTTTCCGCAGCAATTGGGCAAATCCGTTCCGGTCGTCGCGACTACATTGACGGTGGTGGCAGCGCCCGCTGCCGGTTTGTCGGGAGGACGATCATGCACAGATACGGCTTTGCCACGCGCGCGATCCACCACGGCTACGATCCGGCCGAACACCAGGGCGCCCTGGTGCCGCCGATCTACCAGACCGCGACCTTCACCTTCGCCAGCGTTGCCGAAGGTGCCGCGCGTTTTGCCGGCGAGGCCAAGGGCAATATCTACACCCGACTCGGCAATCCGACCCTGGCCCTGCTCGAAGAGCGCCTGGCCAGCCTGGAGCAGGGCCAGGCCGCGGTCTGCTTTGGCTCCGGCATGGGCGCGATCAGCTCGACGCTGTGGACCCTGCTCCGTCCGGGCGACGAGATCATCGCCGACATCACCCTGTATGGCTGCACCATGGCCTTCCTCGACCACGGCCTGGCCGAGTTCGGGGTGCGCGTCCGCCACCTCGACCTCAGCGATGCCGATGCCCTGGACGGCCAGTTGAACGAACGCACCCGGGTGGTCTATCTGGAAACGCCGGCCAACCCGACCATGCATCTGTGCGATATCGCCACGATCGCCGCCAAACTGCGCGGTAGCCAGGTGCGCCTGGTGATCGACAATACCTATTGCACGCCCTACCTGCAGACCCCGCTCGCGCTGGGCGCCGATGTCGTGCTGCATTCGGCGACCAAATATCTGAGCGGGCACGGCGACGTGATGGCCGGGGCGGCGGTCTGCCGCGATCCCGAAGTGGCCGGCGCCATCCGCATGCGCGGCCTCAAGGATTTCACTGGCGCGGTGCTGTCGCCGCACGACGCCAGTCTGGTGCTGCGCGGCCTGAAGACGCTCGGCCTGCGCATGGACCGGCACTGCGCCAATGCCCAGGCCATGGCGCAATGGCTGGACCAGCATCCGGCGGTGCAGCGGGTCGCCTATCCGGGTTTGCCGGGTTTTGCCCAGCACCGCCTGGCCGAGCGGCAGATGCGCGGACCGGGCGGCATGATCGCCTTCGAACTGGCCGGCGGCCTGCCGGCCGGCATCGCTTTCCTGGATGCGTTGCAGCTGATCCAGCGCGCGGTCAGCCTGGGCGACGCCGAAACCCTGGCCCAGCATCCAGCCAGCATGACCCACGCCACCTGCTCGGCCGAAGAACGCGCCGCGGCCGGCATCGGCGACGGACTGGTGCGGCTCTCGGCCGGGCTCGAAGATCCGGCCGACCTTCTCGCCGATCTGGCCCAGGCCATGCAACGCCTGCCGGCCGACTACAACGTGACTGCCGCCGCACCCGAACTCAGATCGGTCTGCCAATCGCCGATGGCACTACCGACGGCATAGTGCACGTTGTCGCGAAACAGATCGCTAAGGAATTCCGGACGATCGACACGGTCGATGACCACGATCTTGCCGTGACGCTGCGACTCGGCCACCAGCCGTGCCCGGCACCGTCCCCAGGCCGCAGCGTCCATGGCCGGATCCGGAGCCTGCAGATTTATGATATTGGCGTAACTACTGGGCAGACGCAGCAGACGCATCGCATCGCGGCCGTCGTCGTCAAACCCCTTCACAAAGATGCGAGCGCCGGTGGTCTGCAAGTGGTCGAGCAACCGTGTCGAACGCGGCAGGTCGGTCAGCAAATCGCGGCCATCGAGCAGCAAGGCCAGGGCATCGCCATCGATTCGATGCTTGCGCAGCTCGGCCAGCAGCCAGTCGGCAAAGGCCGGTTCAGCCAGGCTGTCGGCAGACATCGGTACCAGGATGCGTATCTCGCCGCTGGCGGTCGCCGCGGACTGGATCCGACGCGCCAGTGCGTCGATCAGCCAGCGGTCGAGACGGTTCAGCATGTGGATTTCGCGCGCGATCGGCACATAGGTATTGGCGTCGATCACGCTCTCGGCCAGCGTGCTGCGCGGAGCCACCAATCGCAGCCGGGCCAGGTACTGGCCGGCATGCTGTCCCTGGATCGGCAGCAAGGGGCGAAACTCGATGCAGGTGGTTTCGGCGATCAGCGGGCGTTTGAGAATCGCCCGCGCCAGCAATTCGCCCGGCGTTTGGCTGATGCGCAGTGCGGTCGCAGTCGGTAACCAAACGCTCTGCCCGCCACCCTGGTCCTGGGCGTCGAGCAGTCGGTGACTGAGCCGCGACATCAGATCGTCGATGTCGCTGCTATGGTCATCCACACGCAGCGCTGCCAGAGAAAAGCTCACCGGCTCCGGCGCTTCGGCGGAAAGCCAGCCACGCCCTTGCAGGCGCGCCCGCAGCTTCTCGCAAACCACGCGCAGCGCGCCTTCGGACGATGCCACGGCCAGCCCCAAAAAACTGAACTCGCCAAGCACACAGACGCCACCGGGAAACACGCCTTCCAGGGCGATCTGGGTGACGATTTGCTGGGCCAGATCACCGGTCCGCACGAAGCCCAGGCGGCGCGCCATGTTCGGCACGTCGTCTACGGCCAGCAGCACCAAGGCCACACAGTCGCCCAGTTCGCCACGCCGGCTGCGCGCCAGATCATGGACCAGCGTGCTGCGCTCGCTGCGACCGGCCGGGACACTGGACGCGTCGCGGTCACCCAATCCGGCCAACTGCCGGGAACGGCGCACCCGCGAACTCACCGAGGCGATCAAGTGCCTGGGCTTGACTGGTTTCAGCAGAAAATCATCGCCGCCCATGCGGATGGCGTCGAAACGTTGGTCCAGGTTCTCCTCCCCCGACATGAACAGGATCGGCACCATGGCCATGTCCGGACGCTCGCGGATCAACTGCGCCACCTCGATCCCGTTCATGTCGTTCAAATACAGATCGAGCAGGATCAGATCGGGACGAAACTCGGCCAACAGTTCGAAAGCCTCAGCGGCCGAAGCTGCGGTGCGCGTGGCCATGCCTTTGTGGCCGAGCACGGTCTGGCAAAACAGCGCCATGCTGCGATCATCGTCGACCACCAGGATGCGCGTCTGCTCCTGCCGTTGCGCCACAAACAAGTCGTCCAGGCGCTGTACCACGCGCTCGGCGTTACCGCCTTCGAGCACCAGGTCGGCGCCGGCGCGTTGGGCGAACAAGCGGTGGCGCTGGTCGCCGGAATCGTTCAGCACCAAAGCCAGCGGACGTTGATGGCCACCGCTTCGTCCCTGCTCGGCCGCTTCAAGCAGTCGCCCAAGCAGCGCTGCCTCGCCGGATTCGACGATCAGGGCATCCGGCATTCGATTGCGCGCCTCGACCAGGGCGCGGTTGCCGTCACTCAGGCTCTGGACCAGATAGCCGGCCTGGCCGAGCTGCTTGGTCAGACCAGGCATTTCCGTGGTGTCGTCGCGCAGGTAGAGCACCGCGCGATGCGAGTTCGACCGCTCCCCGGCGGCGCTACTGGTCCGACGCCGTGGCTGCTCGCCTCCGCAGGCCGCGGCCAGCGATTCGGCCAGGACCAAGGCGCGGCTGCGCTGCGCCGGGCTGGCCTGCAGCCCGGAATCGACCAGCGAACTCAGATACACGGTCAATTCGATCGCCGCGTCGGCGATTGCGGCCTGTCCACACTGGCCGGCCAAACTGGACAGAGTGTCGAGTTCCTCGTAAAGATGGGATATCTCTCCGACCGGCCAGTCCGGCATCAGCCGCAGACAGCGCGCGGCCAGCGCCGAAGCCCCGGCACGGAATTGGGTGACATCGGCGAGCGCTGCATTCATGCCTGGTAATGAAGCGGGAACTGCAGGTGTCGTCAAGCACTGGGCGGTAGTGCGGCGGTGAGCTATTGCAAAGCCACGGTTCCGGCAAGGATATCCACCGGGCATGCAGGCATTGCCGCATCGGCGCCCCGCACATCGGCCGCGCCCGGCCTGCGCTTGGTTGTTGTTTTTATGGCTCTATGGTTCACCTCGGCGGCCCGCTGCGCTATGGTGTTCGGCCGAATTGATGCCGCCGCAATCATGGTCGCCGATGCGCCTCTGGCCCAACGCCAGGTACTGACCCCGAGTGCGTTGGCCAATGCCGTACGCAGCCTGCTGGAGCAGGGACTCCCGCTGTTGTGGCTGAGCGGCGAATTGTCGAACGTACTGCGCGCCAAGTCCGGGCACGTGTATTTCACGGTCAAGGACGCCGGAGCGCAGATCCGCTGCGCGATGTTTCGGCCGCGCGCCCTGCACCTGCGTTTCGAACCGCGCGATGGCCAGCAGGTGCTGCTGCGCGGGCGCGTCACCCTGTACGAACCGCGTGGCGACTTCCAGTTGCAGGTCGAGCACATGGAACCGGGTGGCCTGGGCGAACTGCAACGCCAGTTCGATGAACTGAAGGCCAGGCTCGACGCCGAGGGCCTGTTCGCGCTGGCCCGCAAGCGCCCACTTGGCGCGATGCCACGGCGCATCGCGGTGATCAGCTCGCCAAGCGGCGCGGCCATTCGCGATGTACTGGCAGTCATCACCCGGCGCTTTGCGCTGGTCGAAATCGACCTGTTCCCGAGCCTGGTCCAGGGTAGCGAGGCGCCGGCACAGTTGCTGCGCGCCTTGCGCGCCGCCGACACCAGCGGCCACTACGACAGCATCCTGCTCACCCGCGGTGGCGGCTCGATGGAAGACCTGTGGGCGTTCAACGACGAAGCCCTGGTCCGCGCGATCGCCGCCTGCCGCACGCCGGTGGTGGCGGCGATCGGGCATGAGATCGACACCACCCTGGCCGAGCTGGCCGCCGACCTGCGCGCCGCCACCCCGTCGGCGGCCGCCGAATTGCTGGTGCCCGACCGCTTCGCGCTCGCGCGCCGCTTGCAACAGCGTCTGGAACAATTGCAGATCAGCCAGCACCGTCGACTGGAACGCGCCGGGCAACGCGCCGACCACGCGCAACTGCGTCTGCGCGCCCAGCACCCGCTGCGCCGACTGCAAACCCAGCAACAGTCGCTCGACAAAATACAGCGCCGCCTGGCCGTACTCGGCCACGGCTTTTCGGTGGCGCGCGCGCAACGCCTGCGCGGACTGCGCGTCCGTCTCGACCTGCAACATCCGGCAGCAGTCCTGCGCCAACGCAGCGACCGCCTGCACGATCTGCACCGCCGCCTGCAGGCCGGCGTGGTCGCCACCCTGTCGCAAAACACCCGGCAACTGGCCGCACTGGCGCGCACCCTGAACGCGGTCAGCCCGCTGGCCACCCTCGACCGCGGCTACGCCATCGCCTTCGACCAGCACGGTCGCACGCTGCGCTCCAACGCCGCACTCCAAACCGGCGACCCGATCCGCGTCCGCCTCAAAGAAGGCGAATTCACCGCCAACGTGACCCGCACCCATCCCTTGGACGGGCGCTAAGCCACCGAATTGGCGAACGCCCGTTCGGCAGCACTGACGACCAGAAAGCGGACCTTAACCCGCACTTGCCCGTTCGGTTGCCATAGAAGGCATCAAGAGACCACTCAGCCCCAGATAGCTGTTGCCGATTGGAATGAGGGGCGGTTTTGGCTCGCTGAAGCGTATGCGTGGCAAAGGGGTTGAAATCGCATAGGCGCACTCTCGGCAAGCGCTGGCCGCCCTGGCACAGGGTGCCCATAGCCGCTACCGAGTGTGCTTGGCTTTGCGCCGAACCGAGTTCATTGCCGATCCTTTTAGAGCGAAAAGCCACAAGTTCGACGCGCCCGGCAAGCCTGGCTTTGTTAGGAAACAAGCATTTCAGACACGGGAAATTGGCATCTCCAACTGGCTAAATGGGATCACCAGCATGAAGCGATTGGCGATTTTCTGCGATGGCACCTGGAACAGTGCGGACCAGGAAGAGGATGGAAGCCCGACCCCAACCAACGTCGTGAAACTGGCAATGCGCGTGGCGAAAAGAGACGGTGCCACCAGCCAGTTGACGTATTACGACCAAGGCGTGGGAACGGGAAATTCACTGGACCGGCTCACCGGCGGGGCATTCGGGAAAGGGCTCGATGACAATCTGCACGCCGCTTATCGCTTTTTGATGCTCAACTTCGAAACAGGCGACCAGCTCTACCTTTTTGGTTTCAGTCGAGGCGCGTACACCGTCAGAAGTTTGGCCGGCATGGTGCGCAAGTGCGGCATCCTGCGTCGTGACGCGACGCATCGGTACCGTGATGCCATCCAGCTTTATGGCGATCTACGGCACCCCGACGATCCGATAGCCACGGACTTTCGCAGGCAAAATTCCGTGGTCGCAGAAAGTACCATCCCGATCCGGATGATCGGCGTATGGGATACCGTCGGTGCGCTTGGCATCCCTGTGCAAGGCCTGCGCTGGTTGACCGCCGACCGATATCGGTTTCACGACGTACAACTGAGCGGGACTGTGCAGCTTGCCTGCCAGGCACTCGCCATCGATGAACGCCGGGAAGCATTCGAAGCCGCGCGTTGGGCGTACAAGAAGAAGGAAGGACAAATCGTCGAGCAGGTTTGGTTCTGTGGTGCGCACAGCGATGTCGGCGGCGGTTATCCACGCGAAGACGGCTCGCTCAGCTCGGACTTCAGCCTGGCGTGGATGCGCGACAAGGCGCGCGATGCTGGCCTGATCATCGATCCAGAAGCCGACGCAAGATATGCAGTGCATGCGGATCACCACGCCCCACTGCACAACTCCAGAACCGGACTTTACCGCTTGTCCCCGGCCATCGACCGGGTGATCGGGCTGGCTGCTGAAGACAAATCGCAACCGGACGAAAACAGTACCCGGTTTGATCCGACCCAGTCGCTACACGAATCCGTGTATCGGCGGTGGGATGCGGACCCGACCTACCGCCCTCGAAATCTACGAGCATTTCTTGCGCGAGCTGGCGATCAGCGAGCGGCGAACCCTTGAATCATTCGCTGCAAGCGCAATCGCTCGACCTACGCCGCTTCGGGTCGGATATCGCCTGCACCGTGCCAGCATGCATCGGGCGAAGCAAATGCTGCTATGCGACTTGCAATGTGTTTTTCGGACTGGCAGGATCGCCCGAAATCTGCGGGCAACACGCCGCGACCATTCGCGACGGTTTTTTGGGGGGATCAACGTCAACCGTCCATTCGGACAGGGTTGTGAGAGCTTACCGGGCCGGCGCGCACCATCGTAGCGGCCTTAGCTGACTATCGATTGAGACCAGCAGGCCCGATCCCGCCGGGGTGGGACGGGCACCTGCAGACGACCGGGGGGCGTTCTGCTGGAGCGTAGAAATGCGCAGGTCACGGCCGATGCAAAGGGATGGCGAGCACGTTTTTGGGGGTGTGCTGGGGAGGGATTGCCATGAAACTCGAAATGCTCGATGTGCTGATCGGGCTGGTGTCGATCTACTTGCTGCTGAGTCTGGTTTGTTCGGCCCTGGTCGAGGGCATCAACCGGGTGCTCAACCGTCGCGGCGCTACCTTGCGATCGCAGCTCGAACGCCTGATGGGGCCAACCACCCTGGAGGAGTTCTGTTCGCTGCCGGGCTTTGAAGGTCTGATGACCCGCGGGACCAGGCGCTTTCGCCAACGCGCTGATCCAGACAGCCCTGCGCCCGCTGTCGACAACGCCGCTGACTTGACCGAACCCGACCGTGAACCGGCGTCGGGTTCGCACCGGACTTTTCCTTCCTACATCCCTACCGAGACCTTTGCCGAGCTGTCGCTGGCCTGGTACGACACGTTCAATCGTGGCCGCGAGTGGTGCGATTACCATGAGTTTGGACGGGTGCTCACCCGCGTGCACAGCGACGACAGCACCACGCGCCCCGCCCGACTGAAGCGCATCGGCGAATGGTTCGATCAGGCCATGGCCAGGACCAGCGGAAACTTCAAAGCACGAACCAATGTCTGGTATGCCGGAGTCGCGCTGATCGTCGTGCTTGCGGCCAATGCCGACAGCATCCGACTGGCCAATGAGATCTACCGCAGTCCGGCAATCCAGGCAACGCTGGTCGACAAAGCCAAGAGTCGGGTCGCCACGAAGGCCGAGGGAACTATCGAAATCGCCACGTTGCGAGAGTCGTTACGTGACGTCTCCCTGTTCGGATGGGAAGGGTTTTCCTATCCGGACAGCAAGACCGATTGCGCACGCTGCCTATCAATGGTGATGGGCTGGCTGGTCACCATTCTGGCCTTGATGATGGGCGCCGACTTCTGGCTCAATGCCCTCGGGAAGCTAATTCAGATACGCACCTCACTCAAACCGGCCGGCCGCAGTGCCGATGCAGCTTCGCCTTCCACCAAGGTCGAAACCGGTGGCGGTATTGCCGATGTTGCCGCAGCCAGCATCACGGTGCCGACGCAAGCGTCTACGATACCTGTGGACCTGCATGAACGGGCGAAGCTGCTCGCGCATGCCGCTCAATTTGCCTATGCCAATGCGGCAGCCGCGCTCCCACAGGCGCTTGTGGATGCCGGTTATCGCTCCGGCGAATTGTTGGAGCACGGGCCGACCGGAACCCAGTGCCGCCTATTGGATCATGACAACCACCTGGTCCTGAGCTTTCGCGGCACCGAGCCCAGCGAAATGGCGGACGTGCAGACCGACCTGAAAAAGACACTGGGGCGTCTCGCGCTCGAAGGGATACCGTACGACCCGTCGCGCGTGCATCAGGGCTTTGCCAGCGCACTGGATGGCGTGTGGCGAAAGATACTCCAGGCGATTGACACCGCGCCGGAGCGGCCCCTGCTGATTACCGGGCACAGCCTCGGTGGCGCACTCGCGGTATTGGCCGCCTACGCGCTGCGGCGGTCGGGCAAATCTTCCCGCATCATCGCCGTGATGACCTTCGGCCAGCCCCGGGTCGGCGATGCGGAATTTGCGCAGGCCTGCGACCGAATGTTTGGACCCACCCTGCTGCGAGTGGTCAACCACCGCGACGTGGTCACCCGCTTGGCGCCGCGCAGTATGGGCTATCGCCACGCCGGGCGAGTGCTTTACATCGACGTGGCGGGCAAGCTCAGCCTCGATCCATCCGCGTGGTTTCGTCTACTCGACCGCATCCCGATCGATCCGAACATCGACTGGAACAGTCAGGTGCGCGAATACCTCGCCGATCACCGCATGGGCGGCTATGTCGAACGATTGACGAAGGCCGGCTGACGCCCGACATCCAGCCGCCGGACAAGCACAGCCAGCACACCGGCAGCCATTCTGCGAATTCCAACACTACCCGCCCGTCCCGTACAAAAGGAGTAAGCAACACTCCGCACAAGCTGCAATAACGCCAACGGGAGCCAACCATGAACCCGGACATCCAGAAACTTCATCAACGATTGAGAAAGTCCGAGCAGAGTCTCGGCAGTCAACGGGGCAAGATCCGCGACCCGGTCATCGTGGACGTTTTGCCGCGCGAAATCGAGGAAGTCAACCTCCGGGTAATGATGGACGAACGCCTAGCCGTCCCGGCAGACCACGGCGACCATCGATGCTCGAATCGGCTGCGTACTCTTGGTCCGCACCGAGCTGGAGAAACCGCGACCAGCCCGAACAAGCAAGCGCACATCGGCACGCATCTGCGGTCTTCCAACGCCACCAGCGTGATCGGTACGCGACACCATTAGAGAATTCACCAGGGAACCAGGGGGAGTAGCGCCCATGATCGATTCAGCACATGCCGGCGGCCGATTCGCGTTCGCCCGGACACTGGCAATCACCATGGGCCTGGTGATCCTGCCGCTGTTCGGACTTACCTTTTTTTGGGGATACCAAGCCGATCAGAACCATGTCAGCCGAGTCAACCGTTACCTTGGTGAGGTGGAGCTGGGAATGCGTGACAAGGTGGCTGCTGTCTGGAAAATGTTTCCCGCTCCGAAGAACAAAGAGTCGAAAGTGGGGGGCGCAAAGCGTAATGATTCAAACAAGAATGGTTCAGAAAAACATGAATGCGATAAAAACCAACCGCCATCTGACGCAGGCATACCCGGTATAACAATCCCGTGTGTGGAGATCGAGGGCAATACCTTAGGGCTCCATCCTGATGGCCTGCAACTGCTGCATCAATCTGCCGTCAAGTTGAGTAGTGTTGACTCCGCGTCGGATTCTGCAAGTCTGAACTGTGATCTGGAAATCAAGTCCGGCCAACTGGACTCGGTGCGCTGTAAGTCTGCTAAGGCCGATGCCGGAAGCGTTCGCCAGTCGGACGACGACGCTGGTCGATCCGAGGTTGCCGCGCTCATACCCTGGCCGTCCTTGCTCCCGAAACGCGTTCTTGAATCCGGGATCGAACAACTTCTTTTGGCCGACAGCGACGGCCGGATCCTTTCCCATTTTGTGCCACCGAACGCTCCGGACGAGCGCGAACTACGTGACCAGTCGCCCCACCCCTTCCAGCCGATTCCTGTCGGGCTGGTGCACCTGCCCGCCGAGCTGTTGGGCACCACTTCCACGGGCGCCGACCCAGCGAATTCGGCCAACGAAGGCAAGTCTGGGCTGAGTTTTACCAAGTCGGGCGAAACCGATCTGCTGTCCAACCCGACCTTGCGCATCAATGGCCAGCGCTACCGGCTGTTTGTTCGTGCCATCGCCTTGCAGCGCCACCCTTTCCACCCAGAGGCGGCCCAGAGCGAAACCCGTAATGTAAGCGACCAAGCAGAGGGCAAACTGCCCGCCGCAGACCTGATCTATCTGGTTGCGCTGGAACGTGCAGGTGGCTTGGGGCCAATCAGTTTCCGGCTGGATGCCAAGGCACGCCTCAGCCTGCTGGTGCTGGCGCTGGTGCTGCTGCTGGCTCTGCCGCTCATCAAACTGCTGCTGACCCATGCCAGCGACGGCTTGGGTCGCTGGCACGCGCGTTGGTTGATGCTCTCGATGTTTGGCCTGGCCGCCTTGGTCAGCATCCTCCTTTGCGCCTGGTCCAGACTGGAATCGACCCACTCGATGCTACAGCAGACCGCGAAAGCAAGCGCAGAATCGATTGCGGCTGGGTTGAAAAGCGAAGTGGCAGAGGTCTCGAACGGAATGCTGGATGATGCGAAGATATACCTCGGGGTTAACTGCCCGCCTACTGAGGATGATACCGTCAATGAGAAAATTCAGGTGGGAAATGGAAAGTATACAGTTGATCGAGATTGCGCATCACTCGATTCATTCGAAGATGAATCTATCATCCTGTCGTGTGCGAAAAATTCGCAGGTGTTCATGTTTCCTGAACGACTTGAATCTGATAGAAAAGAAAAACTTAAAACCAACCAGCCTGCAGTTGTAAATATTTTTGCAGTAACCAGGAATGGCGAACTAACCGATCAGGATGGAAAACTGCTGGTTCCAGTTCTGTATAGCCAACACATAAACGACCTTCCACGTGACTTTAATATTAGCACTCGCGAATATCTAAGACGCTCGCTACTTGGCGAAGGTGCTCAGTTAGCAGAACTGGCGCAGGGGCTTAGAAGTTTTGCCGATCAGCGCATCGTAGTGCAACGCCTTCGCAATTTGCTCGATGCACGTATCACCACCCAAATCGCAACCCGTTGTGGATCAATTGGCCGCGGTGTTGAATCCTCACCAAGAGTCCTCAGCGCCGACGTCTTGCTCACCAGCGCTGAACGTCCCATCCTACCGCTCAATCTCCAGTTCTCCGTCTTCGATCTGCGCACCGGTATGGTGTTGTTTCATTCCGATAGCGAACGGGTGCTGATCGAAGACCTATTTCGCGAACTCGATGACGATCGGCGTCTGGCCGCAGCCGCACGCGCACGCGAACCGGACGCTTTCTGGGCCGACTACCGGGGTGAGCGCGCTTGGTTTGCCTTCGAGCCTGTGGTCCCACTGAATTGGGGGGTTATCGTCTACGCCCCAAGCGACCCCGTAGATGGCCTATTCTATGCCATCGTGCTGACCGCAATCGGTCTCAGTTTTCTTTGTCTCGTGCTGCTGGCAAGCTGGCTGCAAACCTGGCTTTGGGCCAACAGGTTGCGCGGGGCAGCGCTGTTCTGGCCGCAATGGCGTCTGCGCCAGGCCTATCTGCCATTGGCACTGTTGCTGCCATTGATCTCCTTAGGTGCTGGGTTCTGGTCAGAACACATGCCTGAGCCCGTATTGGCTCTGGTGGTTGCGCTGTTATTGACGCTGTATTGCCTAGTCGCGGCGATCACCCCACATCCCAAATTTTTGGCCAAACCCTATTGGCGTGTGTCGGCTGCTGCGTCGGTTCTGCTCGGCATCGCGCTGTGGACGATCTGCAGCGCGCCGGGAAATCTAACCGAACGCGTGCTTCTCCTGCTTCCAATGATCGTGACCCTGGCGCCCATCCTGTGGATCGTCATTCAAAATCGGTTGACCCACACCGAAGAGAACGCTTCGGCAGGAGATCTTCCGCTTAATATCTGGCGGACTCCGCTCAACTGGAAGGTGCCGGCCTGGATGCAACGAGCGATAGACTGGTTCACCGGGGGTGCTGCGAAAAGGTGGTCGGCATTTTCATTCCGCTATACCGCCTTCCTGAGTGCATTTTGCCTTGCTTTTGCGGCTATTCCCGCATGGTTTTTATGTGATTTCGCATACCAGAACTGGCGCATGGACACGGAATTGTTCCTGGAGCAGGCGACACAAATCCAGCAAAAGCTGCGATACGAATACCTGTTTAATCAAAAAAACCAACTGGTAAAATTTCCGTATCATCCCGGCATGTTCGATGCAATAAAGGGCCGTTGGGAACAAGACATTCATCCCCGCTGCCCGGATGACGTCAAAGAGGCTTGCCGCTTCGGAGCATTTCAGTCGTTCAAGGTGGCAGATAAACGGTCTTCAGAAGACAGGCTGTCCCACTTGATCTGGCCGAGCACTGCGGCCAAAGTCATCCTGCCCCCGCCGGCCGAAGTCATCCTGCCCCCGCCTCGCTTGCCCAAAGAGTCACGGCGCCGGGTATTTCCGGCGGAAGCGTCGAGTTGGTTGCGTCAGTTCAAAAACTGGGTGGTGCCCGGCCACCCTGTGCCCATGACGATTGCCGCACTCGGGGCGCAAAAAGTTGATCGCGGCATTCCAACAGGGCCGGCGAGCTGGGATGAAGTGTATGGAAAGAACCG